>NZ_CP102409.1:2645000-2965000 GCF_024628725.1 Ruegeria sp. YS9 | reverse complement strand
AGGGTTCACGCGCTCAAGTAGCCGAACAGGCGGTAGCGCAAAATGTCATGTCTTTCTCTTTCTGGATCAAATCAAGCGCGAGAAGGGCGTTTGGTGAATGCCTTGGCAGCAAGAGGCGATGAAAGACGTGATACTCTGCGATAAGCCATGGGGAGCTGAGAATAAGCTTTGATCCATGGATCTCTGAATGGGGCAACCCACCTGAATGTTTGTTATTGTTAGCTGTGCTAATCAATAATGGGCATAACCAGGTATTTATGACCTGAATACATAGGGTTATAAAGGCAAACCCGGGGAACTGAAACATCTAAGTACCCGGAGGAAAGGAAATCAATTGATACTCCCCTAGTAGCGGCGAGCGAACGGGGACCAGCCGAGCCGGATGAGTGACTAGAACACGTTGGGAAGCGTGGCCATAGCGGGTGACAGCCCCGTATAGGAAGCTTTGACGGACGTATTAAGTAGGGCGGAACACGTGAAATTCTGTCTGAAGATCGGAGGACCACCTTCGAAGGCTAAGTACTCCTTGCTGACCGATAGTGAACCAGTACCGTGAGGGAAAGGTGAAAAGCACCCCGACGAGGGGAGTGAAACAGTACCTGAAACCGAACGCCTACAATCAGTCGGAGCCCCCTTGCGGGGTGACGGCGTACCTTTTGTATAATGGGTCATCGACTTGGTCTCACGAGCAAGCTTAAGCCGTTAGGTGTAGGCGTAGCGAAAGCGAGTCTTAATAGGGCGCATGAGTTCGTGGGATCAGACCCGAAACCGAGTGATCTAGGCATGGCCAGGTTGAAGGTAAGGTAACACTTACTGGAGGACCGAACCCACATCCGTTGAAAAGGATCGGGATGAGCTGTGCCTAGGGGTGAAAGGCCAATCAAACTCGGAGATAGCTGGTTCTCTGCGAAATCTATTTAGGTAGAGCGTCATCCGAATACCCCGGGGGGTAGAGCACTGGATGGGTAATGGGGCCCCACAGGCTTACTGATCCTAACCAAACTCCGAATACCCGGGAGTACTAGATGGCAGACACACTGCGGATGCTAACGTCCGTAGTGGAGAGGGAAACAACCCTGACCTACAGCTAAGGCCCCCAATTCATGGCTAAGTGGGAAAGCAGGTGGGACGACCAAAACAACCAGGAGGTTGGCTTAGAAGCAGCCATCCTTTAAAGATAGCGTAACAGCTCACTGGTCTAAACAAGTTGTCCTGCGGCGAAGATGTAACGGGGCTCAAGCCATGAGCCGAAGCTTAGGATGCCGTAAGGCATGGTAGCAGAGCGTAGTGTGACATAGTCTCATTCCTCCTTCACGTCTTCGGGCGTATTGGAGGAGAGAGGCTTTCGATGAAGCCGGCGCGTGAGCGATCCGGTGGAGAGATCACTAGTGAGAATGATGACATGAGTAGCGACAAAGAGTGTGAGAGACACTCTCGCCGAAAGTCCAAGGGTTCCTGCTTAAAGCTAATCTGAGCAGGGTAAGCCGGCCCCTAAGCCGAGGCCGAAAGGCGTAGGCGATGGGAACTAGGTTAATATTCCTAGGCCAGGAGGATGTGACGGATCACAGGTGTAGTTCAATCTTATCGGATTGATTGGGCTGCTGAGTGGTTCCTGGAAATAGCCCTCCATCAGACCGTACCCTAAACCGACACAGGTGGACTGGTAGAGCATACCAAGGCGCTTGAGAGAACGATGTTGAAGGAACTCGGCAAAATACCTCCGTAAGTTCGCGAGAAGGAGGCCCGGTTCCTAGGCAACTAGGGGCTGGGGGCACAAACCAGGGGGTGGCGACTGTTTATTAAAAACACAGGGCTCTGCGAAGTCGCAAGACGACGTATAGGGTCTGACGCCTGCCCGGTGCCTGAAGGTTAAAAGGAGAGGTGAGAGCCTTGAATTGAAGCCCAGGTAAACGGCGGCCGTAACTATAACGGTCCTAAGGTAGCGAAATTCCTTGTCGGGTAAGTTCCGACCTGCACGAATGGCGTAACGACTTCCCCGCTGTCTCCAACATCGACTCAGCGAAATTGAATTGCCTGTCAAGATGCAGGCTTCCCGCGGTTAGACGGAAAGACCCCGTGCACCTTTACTACAGCTTCGCACTGGCATCAGGATTGTGATGTGCAGGATAGGTGGTAGGCTTTGAAGCAGGAACGCCAGTTCTTGTGGAGCCTCCCTTGAGATACCACCCTTCGCACTCTTGATGTCTAACCGCGGTCCGTTATCCGGATCCGGGACCCTGCGTGGCGGGTAGTTTGACTGGGGCGGTCGCCTCCTAAAGCGTAACGGAGGCGCGCGAAGGTTGGCTCAGAGCGGTCGGAAATCGCTCGTTGAGTGCAATGGCAGAAGCCAGCCTGACTGCGAGACTGACAAGTCGAGCAGAGTCGAAAGACGGCCATAGTGATCCGGTGGTCCCGAGTGGAAGGGCCATCGCTCAACGGATAAAAGGTACGCCGGGGATAACAGGCTGATACTGCCCAAGAGTCCATATCGACGGCAGTGTTTGGCACCTCGATGTCGGCTCATCTCATCCTGGGGCTGGAGCAGGTCCCAAGGGTACGGCTGTTCGCCGTTTAAAGAGGTACGTGAGCTGGGTTTAGAACGTCGTGAGACAGTTCGGTCCCTATCTGCCGTGGGTGTAGGAGACTTGAGAGGAGTTGCCCCTAGTACGAGAGGACCGGGGTGAACGATCCACTGGTGGACCAGTTGTCGTGCCAACGGCAGTGCTGGGTAGCTATGATCGGACAGGATAACCGCTGAAGGCATCTAAGCGGGAAGCCCCCCTCAAAACAAGGTCTCCCTGAGGGCCGTGGAAGACCACCACGTCAATAGGCCGGAGATGTAAGCGCAGCAATGCGTTCAGTTGACCGGTACTAATCGCCCGATAGGCTTGATTTGATCCAGTAACAGAAAGACAAATCAAAAACATACACACCTTGGACCAAGGATGGCTGTGTCGCGCCAAGCGACACTGTTGATTGACATAATAACCGTGCGGGAACGCGCATTCGCAAGCGAATACGCTGCCTCCCGCGCGTCGCCTTTTTGCAAAGCAAAAAGAGCGACGGGGGCTTTTCCTCGGTTTGGTGGTCATAGCGCAAGTGAAACACCCGGTCCCATCCCGAACCCGGAAGTTAAGCACTGCCGCGCCAATGGTACTTGGGCTCAAGCCCCGGGAGAGTAGGTCACCGCCAAACCTAGAAAAAGCCCACAATCAAAATTCTCTCTTACGATATCGAACTCATTCGACCCCGGCCTCAAGTAGCGTAAGCAACAGGCCGAAAAACGGTCTCAAGTAGCCGAATAGGCGGTAGACCACCAAAGTGTCGCGGGATGGAGCAGCCCGGTAGCTCGTCAGGCTCATAACCTGAAGGTCGTAGGTTCAAATCCTACTCCCGCAACCAAAAATAACAGCCAAATATCAAACTCTTAGCATCGAATAACGCGAGGCTCTTTGCATTGCGCAAACTCAACTGGAAGCACTGTGGAAGCATTAGGACGCAATTCACCCTGTGATGAATGCGCAACAGAGGCTGTCCCCGCAAGTCCCCGTAAAAGCCGCGATGAGGCCTAACCGGTCACCTGCGCAACGAAGGCCATCTGGTCAATGAAAAGCGCATCCGCCGGCTCATGCGGCTGATGGGCCTGATGCCGATCTATCAGAAGCCCAGCACCAGCAAGGCGGCGAAGGGGCGCAAGACGCATCCATATCTGCTGCGCGGTTTGCGGGTGGATCGGCCCAACCAGGTCTGGGCCGCCGACATCACCTATCTGCCGATGCGGCGGGGGTTCCTCTATCTTGTGGCGATCATGGACTGGCACACGCGCAAGGTGCTGGCCTGGCGCATCTCGAATACGCTGGAGGCCGACTTCTGTGTCGAGGCGCTGACCGAGGCCATCGCCAGGTTCGGCCCGCCCGAGATCATGAACACCGACCAGGGCAGCCAGTTCACGTCTTTTGCCTGGACTGACCGGCTGCGCCGATCCTGCGTGCGCATCTCGATGGACGGCAAGGGCCGTTTCCTCGACAACATCTTTGTCGAGCGCCTCTGGCGTACCTGGAATCCAGATACGCTCTCTTCAATGCTTCAGCAATCTGGAGACTGGTTGTGTCTGCCGAAACCTCCAGCGGAGAAAAAAGTAAAAACAGTATTAGTGCCTTTAAGCAGAAAGCTTGAGGTTTGTTTGATTGCATTGAAAGTGCTGCTGCCGTGGCAGCGTTTCCATAGACAGACGCTGCTCTCCAAATAACTCCCACGGCGGCTGCAACAACAGACGCTGCTCTGGCTGTGAGAAAAAGACTGCCAACCAGATCTTCAAGCCATTCTTCTCTCTCGTCAATGGGATCAGTGATATGGGGCAACGTCTTACAAGTCATGATTTGTAGAACTCCTTTATCAACAAAAAAAGACGTGTGAAATTGAAAGCAGAAAAGCAGCAACCAAGACCAGATCAAAACCGCCGAAAATTGCGGGAGTGGGCGCGACAACTGATCGAGAATCAGCGCCGAGCTTCACCTCAGCGAATGCTGGCCCATTATCTGGTATCGAAGTGTCAATTGCTGTTCGGACCTTTCCAAGGAGTGGCAACCGCAATCCAGGTGACGGGTTTAGTTCCATTCGGCTTTCGGTGTTGAAAACTCTGCTGACATCTCACATGGTTTGACAGCAAAAAGCCCTGCTCAATTCGAATTTGGCGACGCGGTTTGCCGGCCCCGAAATTTGCAAATTTATTCGAAAAACCTTAAACTCAGCAGATTAAGGTCAAAAGCCATTTCCGGTTTTTGACAGCAAAGTCATACGAATACAGAAAATTCTCGGCTGAAATTTATTTCGTGGAGCCAAAAATATGACTGGAAAAAACACCTTTATTGACATGCACACCCACCTGTTCACGGCGCGTTATTTGCCGTTGCACAGTATCTTCTACTTGTTCTTTTCAAAGTATTGGCTTTCGCTTGGATTGGCCGTTCTGGCGGTTCGTGTGACCCGCATGAGCGACTTCAGCAGACCCGCGACGGAAGAACCTGATCAGGATGATTTGATCGACGCATTGCTCAATCACGATGTCGACCAGCTTATGCGGGCCATTGCACTTCCCGTTCGTGAGAAGATCAGAGAGTTTCAATCGACACCCAACCCCAGCCACCGGGATTGGAAGGACATAGAGGAGCTGATCCGAGCCCTGAACGATATTGACCATGATATCAATTATTCAAGGGCGGGCGACCTCCCAATAGGTGTTCAGCTTGTGGGCGGTGACAGAATTTCTGACAGGTCCGCTTTTGGAGACAGTGGCACGGACCCTGATTTGCTGGATCGGTTTATGGCCGAGGCCTTCAGGGTCGCTGGTCAAAAAGCGGCAGAAAGCGATTTCTTTCATGAAGCTGAACACATGCGCTCGGGTGGGTTGTACAAACCTGGCTCTGATGCAGGCTTTCGTGCCGCAGGCATTCCAACCGATCAAATCGGTAGCATCTTTCAGTTGCTTGAATTCATTGTCATCATGACCTTGTCCGAGCGAAACCGGTTCAAAGCGCTCAAGAGGGATTTCAAGAAGAATGGTCAGCCGAGTGACCCGGAAGCCAGCCTTTTCGTGGGCGTCCTGCTGGATATGCACCGCGCCTTCGAAAAACTCAAGAAGCCTGGGATGCTTGGGTTCTTACCGCCGTATTTTGACTTCACCGAACAAATGGACCGGATGCAGTTGCTCGCGGCTGAGAACCCGAATGAATTGATCAATTTTGGTGCGGTTGACCCGTTTCGAGGCGGGAACTGGAAACAGATCGTCGATTCAGGCGTTGCACGAGGAATAACGGGATACAAAATCTATCCGCCCTTGGGGATCCGCCCGATCGATATGCGCGGCTACCAGACCCCAGTCGCCTCTGGGCGAAGTCTGGACAAGTACAGAGAAAAAGCATCGAACCCTGCGCCCTACCCGATGGCGCAGGCCAAGATGGGTGACATCATTCGCCATTTCTCCAGCCACAACCTGCGTTTGTTTGCCCATTGCAACCCGATGGGGTTTCAGGTGGAGGAAGGATACGGCATCTACTCCGATCCAGCGTTATGGAAGCACGCGATTGAGACCCACAATGCCCGGAACCTTTGGTTGTTCCTGGCTCATGGTGGTGGCGCAAAAGAAGTAGATTGGATGGGATGGGCAGCAGACAACACCCATTTCAAGCAAACATTTGCCTATCGTGCTATTCGCCTGGTTGAGGATTTCGACAATGTCTATCTTGGCTTGGGTCATATTTTGGGAATTCTGGATCCACAGATCAAGCCAAAGATATTCCATCGGCTAAAATCAGTACTAGTGAGCAACAGCACCCCGGGCGCACCGCACCATTTTCGGGACAAAGTGTGTTTTGGAACGGATTGGGCGATGCCTCTGATGGTCGGCAGAACCCGTGAATACCTGATCGAATTTGACACGTTCTTCAGCGATCCGCAGATCAGTCCTTTTGCACATGATTTTTTTGAAGGAAATGCACGAAAATTCCTGGGTATTTGATGGGTTTTCGGGCTGAGAGTGCCTGAACGCGTCCAAGACAACCTGGTTTTCCGATGCCCCTGTTTCAAGCGGATTCCCGATGCAGGGGGCGATTCAGGAATAATATATTGTGCATTGTAAATACATGTTATGTTGGTTGGGGGGTATTTTTATGAGTCGTATTTTGGAAGAGTCCTATAGGGCTTACGAACCTCGTCCTTTTACTGCGGATCAGCGCAAGGATGTCACCCTGTTGTTTGGTGGGGTTACGTGGCGCGCCGAAAAACTGCTGGAAGGCCTGTTCAAAAGCGCGGGCTACAATGCGCAGCGCCTGCCTGATGTGACAGTTGAAGACTTGTACCTGGGACGTGAACTGGCGGATGTCGGACAGTGCTGCCCCACCGCCTTCACGACCGGCAACTTGTCGAGTTTCCTCAGAAACGAAGCCGAGGCCATCGGGGCTGACGAGGTGGCCGAAAAATATGTTTATGTGACCGCCGGGGCCTGCGGAGCCTGCCGTTTCGGTCAATATCACCAAAGCTATGAGCTTGCGCTGAAGAACCTGGGGCTCGAGGCGTTCAGGATGTTCCTGGTTCAGCAGCATGAAATCGATCAGTCGAAAGGCAAAGACGCCGGTTTGCAGACTGACATTCACCTGCTGCTGAGCACGGCCTTGGGCATGATGGCCGCGGATGCCATTCAGGATCTGGAATACCAGCTGCGACCCTATGAGCTAGAGCAAGGAGCGACCAACCGGGCGGCTCAGAAGGCGGTTTCCGAGATATACGACGTCATGTTGAGCAGGCCGAAACACATGCCGAAATGGGGATCAGTCCTGTGGCATGCGACGACCAGACGCTTCCTGAAGGCCATGAGGCGTGCGCGCGGCCATTTTGAAGACATCCAGCTTGATCGCTTGAGGGTCAAGCCGATGGTCAAGATTACCGGCGAGTTCTATCTGGCCACCGCCGAAGGGGTGCAAAACTACAATATGCATAACTGGCTTGAAGGCGAAGGCGCCGAAGTTCAGCCGGCGCCGATGGTCGTATGGTTCGACTATCTGATGCGGTATGGCGGACAAAAGCTGAAGCTGGGTTTCGGGATAAAAGAAAAAGCGCGTCAGAATTATGTTCTGCTGAAACTTGGGCAGCGCTTTTTCAGGTTCAAATACGATCAGATGCGTCGGATGCTTGGGGGTGTTCCCCGTCCGATGCCCGATCAGGACAAGTTGCGCAAATTGGCGGCTCCGTTTTTTGACAACATGATCAACGGGGGTGAGGGTGATTTGCTGATCGCCAAGGCGATCTGGGCGCATACCCAGCGAAAAGCACATATGATTTGCGAGCTGTCGCCCTATGGCTGCCTTCCCAACACAATGAGCATCGGCGCAATGGCGGCCGTACAGGGCCGGTATCCCGATATGCTGTATGCCCCAATCGAGGTAAAAGGGGACAGTGACGTACACGCTTTGTCGCGGTGCCAGATGGTGCTGGCAGACGCCAAGATCCGCGCGCAGGAGGAATTTGAATCTGCTCTTGCCGCTGCCGGGTTGACTGCGGACGAGGCCAGAAAGCGCGCCAAAGAGCATCCCAAGGTCAACACGCCGTTTTGGAAAGTTCCCCATCGTGGCGCCGTGGGCACCGCATCCAATGTCGTGCTTGAGCTGGGAAATGCCACGTTGTGAAATACGCGGGGATAGATATCGGATCGACAACTGTAAAAGGCGTCGTGGTAGAAGATGGCGAAGTCATCTGGAAAGCCTATGGTCGTCACAAAACACGCCAGGCCGAGAAAACCCTTGAACTGTTGTCGCAAATGGAGCTGGAGGCCGGCCTGACCGCCGGTCGCGATGTCGTCACGTTTACGGGATCCGGGGCTGGGACACTGGCAGATCATGTGAACGCGCGGCAAATCCAGGAAGTTGTCGCCGTCGCGGCCGCAGTCGAAGCGTTGCATCCGGATGTGCATTTCGTGTCTGAAATTGGCGGGGAAGACATGAAGACGTTGTTCTTCACGCCAACCTCCGCAGGCAAGGCCAAGCAGGTCTATATGCAATCAGCGTGCAGTGGCGGTACGGGCACCTTTATCGAAAAGTCAGCACGAAAACTGAACATCTCCCCGGACGAACTGACCACTCTGCCTTTCGATGGTCAAACCCTTCATCGGATCAGCGCCAAATGCGGGATCTTTGCAGAGACTGACGCAAACAGTCTGGTCAAGGCCGGAGTTCCCAAAACCGAAATCATCGCAAGCTTGTTTGACGCAGTCGTGCGGCAGAACCTGGCGACTTTGACAAAAGGCAACACCCCCACACCATCAGTGCTTTTGCTGGGCGGACCGAACATGTTCTTTCAAGGTCTTCAGCAGGCATGGGCAAGCCATTTGGCCGCGCTGTGGGACGAGCGCAATGTCGTATTGAAAGCTGGACAGGGCGTCACTGATGCAATCCTGGTTCCCGGCGACGCCTTGTACTATGCGAGCCTCGGCTGCGTCGAGATTTCTCGCCGGGAACAAAACGTATCCGGGGCCTATTCCGGCACGGATGGCCTGAAATGGTGGGTGGAAACAGGCCAGCACGGTGAAAAGGCCAAAACCGGGCAAGAGGCCTTGGCCCGGAACGGTGAACTCGTCCGGTTCCTGGAGGATTTTACCCAACCCGTGATCCAGATACCTCAGCCTGTTGCGGCCGAGACATATTATGTCGGGTGCGATTTCGGCAGCACCACGGTAAAGGCGGTGGCGTTGGACCGCGACGCGGAAATCAAGGCTTCGGTCTATCAGCACAGTCAGGGAAACCCGATCGAAGATGCCAAGTCCGTTTTCCGCAAGTTGCGTGATGCAGGGATCGAGAACATCGGCGCTCTTGGGCTGACGGGGTATGGGAAAGATCTGCTGAAGGATATTTTGGGGGCGGACGTTCCGGTGGTCGAGACGGTCGCACATGCGGCGGCTGCCATGCACATACATCCCGACGCAGACGCGATATGCGACGTTGGTGGGACCGATGTCAAAATCATGCTGTTGCGGCAGAAAGCGGTCGTCGATTTTCGGCTCAATTCCCAATGCTCTTCCGGCAACGGGGCGTTTCTTCAAGGCGTTGCCGAACGCTATGATGTCCGGCTTGAGGACTATGCCGAAAAAGCCTTCAGCGCCAAGCGGATGCCGAAACTGATGATGGGGTGCGGCGTGTTCCTTCAGTCCGACATCGTGAACCAGCAACGCAAAGGGTGGGCGGCAGAAGAGATTATGGCAAGCCTTGCCGCGGTCCTGCCTCTGAACGTTTGGGTCTATGCCGGGCAGTTTCAGAACCTCAAAGCCATCGGCAGGAAGTTCGTCCTGCAAGGTGGGACACATCGAAACTTGGCAGTCGTCAAAGCCCAGATCGATTTTATCAGGGGCAAAATTCCTGACGCAGAAATTACTGTGCACCCTCATGCTGGCGAGGCTGGCGCTTTGGGCGCCGCCCTTCTTGCGCTTGAACACGTGAACACCGGGCAAACGTCCCGGTTCGTCGGGCACGACCGCGTCGAAGAATTGGAATATGTCAGCACTACCAACAGCAAAACCACCTGCAAGTGGTGTGCGATGAACTGTAGCCGGGCCTTTGTGGATGTTCAGATTCCCGGCGGTCGCGGCCGGGCAAACAGCAAGGTTCCTCTGGCGGAAGGGTGGGAGCGGGTGATTACCGGCAATTCCTGCTCGAAAGGATTGATTGAAGACGCAGCCGAGATGAAAGCGCGAAAAAAGCAAATCGACGAGGAAGCGAATGCCAATCCAAATATTGCAGAAAGCGTTCGCGAAGGCGCCTTTCGCTAAGTCCAAACCGCCCAAGCGGGATTTTCGGATCGGCATCCCTCGGGTCCTGAACCAGTGGTCGACGCACAGGTTTTGGACGACGTTGTTCGTTGAACTGGGAATCAATCGCCGCAGTATCGTCTATTCGTCGGACACATCAGAAGCACAGCAGCTGAAATTCGGAAAAGGGCGCGGTGCTGTCGACTGCTGCTATCCTGTCAAATGCATGTCTGGCCATTATGGCGAATTGCTGAACGGGCAAAAGCGCCCCATTGATATCCTGTTCGTTCCCATAATCCTGACTGTCCCATCCTTTTTGCGGGGTCATGTCCGGGAAAACATGGCCTGCCCGCGCGTCATTGCCGGCCCCGAAAGTACACGGGCCGGTTTTCGGCGGGAAAAGGACGTGTTCAAGGAACTGGGCGTACACTATCTTTCGCCGGCCGTATCCTTGGCAGACCCACAAATTGCGACCCGGCAGTTGTACGATGCCCTGAAGGGCGTAATCACCGACTTGCGCATGACTGAACTGCGCGCGGCTGTTGCCACGGCTTACGATGCCCTTCAAGAGTTCGATCAGAGTCTGCGGCGGCAAAGTCTGGCGGTACTGTCCGAATGCGCCACGCAAAATCGACCTTGCATCCTGGCCTTGGGTCGCCCGTACCACATGGACACCGGAATTGGCCACGCCATTGAAAGCGAGTTGCAGGCCTTTGGTTATCCGATCCTCTGGGGTCAATATCTGCCATTGGACGCAGAGATACTGGACTGGTTGTACGGCGATCTGATCAAAGCCGGCCGAATTCAAAGCCCTTTTGACATTTCGGATATTTGGAAAACATCCCACAGCGCAAACACGAATGAACTTCTGTGGGCTGCCCGCTATGGATCCATTATGCCGTGGATAACCTGTTCGATCCGGTTTTCCAGCTATGAATGCGGAATGGATCAGCCGACTTATTCGCCAGTCCAGGAAATCACCGAAGCGCTTGGAACGCTTTTCTTCGTGTTTCAGGATCTTGATGAGACGAAACCCGCCGGCTCTGTTCGAATTCGCGTGGAAACCATTGCTTACTATCTGGAACAGAAATCGCCGAATATCATTCAAAGCAAACTGGAGGCCCTGAAAACTGCACCACCTGAATTGCTGTTGCCAACTTGATCCATCGGTCGGCTTTCAAGGCAGTACGGCACCCGTTTGCGGGCACGAGGCCAAAAGCGGTTCAGCCTGTGTTGGCGCCGTGACGCGAAAGAGACTTCTGAACAAACAACCTGGGGCTTATCGACTAAGAAGCAGATTTGAGGGATATTTTGCATAGAGCTGGCGCGGGGGCGATGCTTTGCTTGAACACATTGTGGACTCTGAAAAACCCATCGACGATGGAAAAATAAGACGAAAGATGCAGGTTGTTAACGTTGCAGCCTTTATTGCGTCGCTTGGGTTTGGTTTCACAGCCTTCTACCAGTTCCAACTTGGACCAGACTGGAGATATCTTGCATGGGTGAACTTTGGGCTTGGCTTCGCGGCGCTGTTGACGATGACGCTGGATCGCTTCGGCCTTGAGGTCAAAGTCGCTTATTTTACAGTATGGTTATTCCTGTTCCTGGCTCATGACATCAGCGTCGGCAAAAACGGTGAAGATCACCTGGTCTTGCTTGTCGGCCCGCCCTTGCTTTTTTATTTTCTGGGGGCCGCATATTGGCGTTGGATCACTTTGATAACGATCCTCAGCGCAGCTTTGTTTATTTACATATCGCTTGTCGTTCCTTTGCACATACCGCCCGGCGAAACGATTTGGGATATTGTTACGCGATCATATCAAGACGGATTTGTTAGGCACCCTCAAGATGTTATTTTCATCGTGCTGATTTTGGGAATCGTCTCGGCGCTTTTTTTCACGTCCTATTCTGCAAACGCCGCAATAGATCGATACGAAGAAGCGTTGGAAAAGGAGTTCGCTGTTTCCGAGCGGCTGATAAATGTTCTTTTGCCTTCACGTATTGCCAAGCGCATCAAAGCGCACCCGGACAGGCTAATTGCTGAAAGAATTGATGACGCTACAATTCTGTTTTCTGATTTGTCTGGATTTTCTGAATTCGCGGCCGCCAACGGGGCAAGGGCGACGGTCAAATTGCTGGGCTCCGTATTCTCGGCATTCGATGAACTGGTTCTGAGCTACAAGCTGGAGAAAATCAAAACCATCGGTGACAGTTACATGGTTGCAGGTGGTCTGGACCCCTCTGTCAAAGAACGGCAACCGGATTCGGTTCGCATGGCAGCGTTGGCGATTGATATGATTGCGACGGTCGAGCGGGTGTCAGACAAACTGCATCCAAAGGTGTCCCTGCGGGTCGGAATTCACAAAGGTCCGGTGATCGCAGGTGTAATCGGCGGCGACAAACCGTTTTTTGACGTTTGGGGTGATACAGTCAACATCGCCTCAAGAATGGAAAGCTCCGGAGAGCCGGGGCGCGTTCAAATCTCACCCGAGGTAAGAGATGAGATAGCCGAACATGTGGACTGTGACAGACGAGAGGTTATCAACATCAAGGGATATGGCGAAATCCAACCCTATTGGTTGGGGAAAGTCCACGACGAACCTGCGATTTCACGCGCGTCCGAGCAGTTTATCAAAGGTTGAAAACCTCGTCTTCTCGGTGAAACGTCCCGAGGTCAGTGCGGGTTCAGTCAGCGACCGGAAGGGGGCGAACCTGGGTCAGTTGAAACAACGGATCACACGGGGACAATTGCGGCCCGCAGCCGGATGGCCTGTTGCGACAGTGAGAGCATGCGCTCGAAGCCAGGCCGCATTTTCAAAAACGAGCCGCCGGCTGAAGAACCCGGCGGCTCGGACCTTGGTGCTTTACAGTGAAACTGGGACAACCGTGGTCAGCGGTTTCAGGCGGTGACTTCCTGCTCGGGCGCGCTGAGCGAGATGACGAGCACCACAGCCGCACCGTTCAGCCAGTAAAACACCGCATCCAGTCCTGAGAACCCCAGAACGCTGGGTGCAAACAGGAAGGTGATCCCGACGATCAAGTCTACGGCCAGATGAAACTTGTAGGGAAGGACCCGCCAAATCCCAAGATGATGATCGGTCAGAACCGTCAGAACAAACGCAGCAACACCGGTGACAATCGACAACCACAGGGCCAGTGGGTTTGACTGACCCAATCCCAACAGGAACGGCAACGTCATGAGGGCAATGGCAACAGGGTAGTCGAGGTAAGCATGGACAGAGCGGGTAACGAAACGCAGGGACATGAGATCTTCCTTTTTTCAATCATTGACAAAGGGAAGGTAAGGTGCCGAAGTTGAACGCTGAATTTCTGATCGTCTATGATACCATGCAGATCGTTCAGAAAATTTGGAGGATCAATGCATCGCCCGGTACGCAGCCGGCGATAGCCCAACCTGTTTCTTGAACACACGCGAGAAAGCTGCCTCGGAGGCATACCCGACCTCGGCGGCTGCATCTGCCACGTTCCATCTTGCCTCGGTCAGACCATGGCATGCGATCTGCATCCGCCAATCCGTAAGGTACTGCATCGGCGTTGTGCCCATCTTTTCAGCAAAAAGCTGAGCGAAGGCCGTGCGCGACATACCCGCCACACGTGCCAATGACGCAACGCTCCAGTCATTGGCCGGGGCCTGGTGGAACGCGGTCAACGCCCGCGAGATGCGCTGATCAGCAAATCCTGCCAACGCGGAATCCTGCGGGCTCTGACGTTCCAGATAGGCCCGGATCGCCTGTGCAAACAGGACCTCGGACAGTTTCAGCGCGATCAGGTCGCCACCGATCCTCGCGCCTGAAACCTCAGAGCCGATCATGCGCAGGGTGGATTCCATCCACGATCCCGCCTCTTCGCCATAATTCTCGATCAGGATATAGGGCGGCAGGCGGTCGATCAGCATATGCCCGGTGCCGTTTCGGCCGGCCGGGCCGGTAAAAGAGAAGTGACCGCAGATCAGCTGCGTATCCCGTTCCTCGTCATCACCGCCATAGACCAACACGCCCTCGCCCGTGTAGCCCGCACGCTCCAGCACCTGCTCCAGGGGCAGTGCATCCAACGGCTTGACCTCGGCACAGAGCAATGCGTGCGGTGCCCCGTGGGGTATCAGGATCAGATCTCCCTGCCTCAACCGCAGGGTTTCCCCCGTGGTCGAGACATGAACCTTGAGCTCACCACGCTGCACAAAATGAAACCGGGCCACGTTTTCGAACCCTGGCACCTGAATTCCGAAGGGCGGCGTGAACGACGTGCGGAAATAAAATGTGCCGCGCAGGGAAAGGCGGGTGAGAATATCGCTGAGAAGGTCCAACATGTGCTGAAGATACGCAATCTGTGCAATCCGTCCAGATGGCCGAACGGATTGCACGATAAATTGCACGTTTGGCAACAAAAAGCCCCCGACAAAGCGGGGGCAAAAGCTTACGAGCGCACCAGTTTCTCGTAGTCCTCGGCGATTTGGCGGGTCAGGTCGCCGACCTCGAATGTGTATTCGCCGATCTGCCCGACAGGCGTGACCTCGGCCGCGGTGCCGGTTAGCCAACACTGTTCGAAGTCAGCCATTTCTTCGGGCTTGATGCGGCGTTCATGCACGGTGATGCCTTTGTCTTTCAGCATCTGGATCACCGTCTGGCGGGTGATGCCGTTCAGGAAGCAGTCTGCCAGCGGGGTATGCACCTCGCCATCCTTGACGAAAAATACGTTCGCGCCAGTGGCCTCGGCCACGTATCCGCGCCAGTCCATGAACAAAGCGTCCGAGCATCCTTTGGCTTCGGCCTTGTGCTTGGAAATGGTGCAGATCATGTAAAGGCCCGCTGCCTTGGCATGGACGGGGATGGTTTCCGGGCTGGGGCGTTTCCACTCGGCAATGTCCAGCTTGGCACCCTGCATCTTGGCATCGCCATAATAGGCACCCCAGGGCCAGACCGCGATGGCCATGCGTACCGGATTGCGGGCCGACGCGACGCCCATATCCTCGCCCGAGCCACGCCAGACCAGCGCCCGCACATACGCGTCCTGCAAACCGCTGGCTTTCAGCGCTTCTTCCTTGGCGGCTTCGATTTCATCAACCGAATAAGGCATCGGCATGTCCAGCGCCTCGGCCGAGGCGATCAGGCGCCGGGAATGGTCGCGGCTTTTGAAGATCTTGCCGTTATATGCGCGCTCGCCTTCGAATACCGATGAAGCATAGTGCATTGCGTGGGTCAGAATGTGCACGTTGGCCTCACGCCAGGGCACCAGTTTGCCATCCATCCAAATGGTGCCATCACGATCATCATACCCCGCCATGCGAAACCTCCTGAACCGGGTTGGTTTTTCGATTATTGCGCCAATTAGGTCCGGTGCGGACACAATATTGCGCAAAAACTGCGATTCGATACCGCTCTCCTCTTGGAATGTCAATAACGCTGACATAAACTCGGCCCGGTAGTAACGAATGAGGCATGATATGTCCGACATCCGCCCGGCCCCGCGTTATGGGGGCGAGAGCCTTTTGTTTTTGACCGATGAGCAATTGCGGCAGGGGATCGAGGCCATGTTCTTCGCCTATCGCGGCTTTACCGCTGATCCCGACCGCATCCTTGCGGAGATGGCCTATGGCCGCGCTCACCATCGGGCAATCCACTTCATCAACCGCGCGCCGGGCACGACTGTCAACAACTTGTTGGCCATTCTTGGCGTAACAAAACAGTCTCTGAACAGGGTTTTGCGAACCTTGATCGAGGATGGTTTGGTGGAAAGTCGCGTGGGAACAGTGGACAAACGTGAACGCCACCTATTTCTGACAGAAAAGGGGCAGGTGCTGGAAACCACGTTGTCGGATGCTCAGCGGGCCAGAATGCGCGCCGCCTACAAGGATGCCGGTCCCGAAGCCGTGGCTGGTTTTCGCAAAGTGCTTGAAGCAATGATGGATGCTGATATGCGTCATGCCTATACGAAACTTCGGGATACGACCTCATGAGCGAAATGGATGCCCATCTTCTGATTGTCGATGATGACGAGCGCATTCGCGATCTGCTCAAGAAGTTTCTGATGCGCAATGGGTTTCTGGTTACGGCGGCACGGGATGCAGCCCACGCGCGGCGCGTATTGTCGGGGTTGGATTTCGACATGATCGTCATGGATGTGATGATGCCGGGCGAGGATGGTGTCAGCCTGACCCGTGCTTTGCGGGAAACGCATACGACACCGATCCTGCTGCTGACCGCAAAGGGTGAGACGGAACACCGGATCGCGGGCCTCGAGGCCGGGGCGGATGATTACCTGGCAAAACCGTTCGAGCCGAAAGAGCTGCTGTTGCGGATCAACGCGATCCTGCGCCGGATGCCGGAAACGCCGGCAGAAGAAACCACGGCGAAGATCCTGTATCTCGGGCCCATCCGCTATGACATTGAACGCGGCGAGATGTGGCAGGGCGAAGACCCGGTCCGTCTGACCGCAACCGAAAGCCAGTTGATGAAGATATTCTCGGCCCAGCCCGGAGAGCCGATCAGCCGCGCCAAGCTGGTCGAGGATCTGGGGCGCGACAAGGGCCAGGCGCAGGAGCGCGCTGTGGATGTACAGATCACGCGCCTTCGACGCAAAATCGAACAGGACCCCAAGCAGCCACGCTATTTGCAGACTGTGCGGGGCGCAGGGTATATGCTTGCGCCGGACTGAGATGCCGCTGCGCGGCGTTTTTTGGCCTTCGGCGAGGATATTTGTAGCCAGATGAAGATGGGATCCCAATGACAACTGCCCTTTTGACCCATGCCGATTGTCTGGGCCATGTGACACCTGACGGGCACCCGGAGAGGGTGGCGCGGCTGGAGCATATTCTGCATGCATTGGAAGTGCTGGAGCTGAAGCGGGTGACGGCTCCGCTGGCTGCGGATGACGATCTTCTGCGGATTCATCCAGAGAGTTATATTCGAGACATTCGAGCCGCGCGCCCTGCGGACGGGTTCGCCCAGATCGACGGGGATACGTTCCTGTCTCCGGGATCGGTGGACGCAGCCTACCGCGCGGCGGGTGCGGCGGTGCGGGCCGTTGATCTGGTATTGGGCGGTGAAGCGTCGAACGCGTTCTGTGCCATTCGCCCGCCGGGGCATCATGCGGAATCCGAAACGGCCATGGGCTTCTGCCTGTTTGGAAATGCAGCATTGGCGGCGAAACATGCGCTGGACCATCACGGTTTGAAACGCGTGGCCGTGGTCGATTTCGACGTGCATCATGGCAATGGAACCCAGGACCTGTTGTGGGATGAAGCGCGGGCCTTGGTGATAACCAGCCAGCAGATGCCTTTGTGGCCCGGATCGGGCCGGCCCGAGGAAACGGGTGTTCATGATACGGTTCTCAACATCCCACTGGCGCCCGGAAGTGGCGGCGCCGAGATGCGTGCCGCCTATGAAACAAAGGCCTTTCCGCGCTTGCGGGCCTTCAGGCCGGAACTGATTATCATTTCCGCCGGGTTCGATGCCCATCAGGACGACCCGCTTGCCAATCTGAACTGGGCTACTGATGATTTTGCCTGGATCACCGCCGAGCTGTGCAGAATTGCCGACGAGGTTTGCGGCGGTCGTATCGTCTCGACTCTGGAAGGCGGGTATGATCTGAACGCACTGGCCCAGGCCACACGCGCCCATGTGGAAGAATTGATAAAGGCAGCCCGATGACCGAGATCCCCGTAGACCAGATGACATTCGAACAGGCGATGAAAGAACTTGAAGCCGTAGTCGGCCAGCTGGAACGTGGCGACGTTGCGCTGGATCAATCAATTGCGCTGTACGAGCGCGGCGCGGCGCTGAAAAAGCGGTGCGAGGACGAGTTGAAGCGCGCGGAAGAAAAAGTCGCAGCGATCACTCTGGACGCCGGTGGGCAGCCGACCGGTACGACGCCTGTCGAAGGTATGTGAATGTTCCCCGAAAGACTTGCGCAGGATGCTGCCAGCATTCAAAGCCATTTTGATCTGGTTTTTGGCGCTTTTGCAGACGTGGATGTCACCCGGGCCATGGCATATGCCACCCGAGGCGGAAAGCGGTTGCGCGGGTTTCTGGCATTGGAAAGTGCCCGACTGCATGATGTTGAAGAAGACCGGGCGATCTGGCCGGCCACCGCCATAGAGGCGCTGCACGCTTATTCCCTGGTGCATGACGACCTGCCCTGCATGGATGACGATGACCTGCGCCGCGGGCGGCCCACCGTTCACGTAGAGTGGGATGAAGGCACGGCTGTTCTGGCCGGAGATGCCCTTCAGACGCTTGCTTTTGAACTTTGCACCTGCTCGCAGGTTGGGGCCGCAGACATTCGCGCAGACCTTGCCCTGACCCTTGCCAAAGCCAGCGGTGCACAAGGTATGGTGCTGGGACAGGCGTTGGACATTGCGGCGGAAACGGCCGCCGAACCGCTGTCGCTGGACGAAATCACGCGTCTTCAGGCCGGCAAGACAGGCGCCCTGATCGAGTGGTCAGCCTGCGTTGGCGCCGTTATGGCCCGATCCGATCCTGACCCGTTGCGCCGATATGCCCGGGCGATGGGTCTTGCTTTTCAGATTGCAGATGACATCCTTGATATCGAAGGCGATGCCCAAAAGGCGGGCAAGCGGTTGCAAAAGGATACCGAGGCAGGGAAAGCCACTTTTGTTTCGCTTTTGGGTCTGCCTGCTGCCAAAGCCCGTGCAAGTGAGCTGGTGGATCAGGCCTGCGCCGCTTTGGACGGGTTTGGTCCGAAGGCGGAAACCTTGAAGGAAGCCGCCCGCTTCGTTATTGCCCGGGACAGCTAAGCCAGGAACGCGCCACATGTCTGACCGCCCCAATACGCCCCTGCTGGATCTTGTGAACCGCCCTGCGGATCTCAAGCAGTTCTCGGACGCACAACTGCACCAGGTCGCACAGGAGTTGCGGGCCGAAACCATTTCGGCGGTTGCCGTGACCGGCGGGCATCTGGGGGCCGGCTTGGGGGTTGTTGAACTGACCACCGCGTTGCACGCCGTATTTGATACGCCCCGAGACAAGATCATCTGGGATGTGGGTCATCAGTGTTATCCGCACAAAATCCTGACCGAACGACGTGATCGCATCCGCACATTGCGCATGAAGGATGGCCTCAGCGGCTTCACCAAGCGCAGCGAAAGCCCCTATGACCCATTTGGCGCGGCGCATTCCAGCACGTCGATCAGCGCTGCTTTGGGTTTTGCTGTCGCACGGGATCTGGGGGGTGTAACGCCCGAAGGGTTGGGCGACGCAATTGCGGTGATCGGCGATGGCTCGATGTCTGCGGGCATGGCTTTTGAGGCGATGAACAATGCAGGCCACCTGAAAAAGCGTCTGATCGTCATTCTGAACGACAACGAGATGAGCATCGCGCCGCCAGTTGGTGCGTTGTCCAGCTATTTGTCGCGTATTTATAGCGAAGAACCGTTTCACGATCTGAAAGCTGCTGCCAAAGGCGCTGTCTCGTTGCTGCCCGAGCCATTCCGGGAGGGCGCCAAGCGCGCCAAGGAGATGTTGAAAGGCATGGCGGTGGGCGGCACGCTGTTCGAAGAGCTTGGGTTTTCCTATCTCGGCCCGATAGATGGCCATGACATGGACCAGCTGCTGCCGGTTCTGCGTACGGTCAAATCACGGGCAACCGGGCCGATTCTGATCCATGTATTGACAAAAAAAGGCAAGGGCTATGCCCCTGCCGAGCAGGCCCGCGACAAAGGTCATGCCACGGCCAAGTTCGATGTGGTGACTGGGGAACAAAAGAAGGCACCTTCAAACGCGCCCTCTTATACGTCTGTATTTGGCAAGGCGCTGGTGGATGAGGCCGCGCTTGATGACAAGATCGTTGCCGTGACCGCTGCCATGCCCGACGGAACTGGCCTGAACCTGTTTGCCGAGCGCTATCCGTCACGTTGCTTTGATGTGGCGATTGCCGAACAGCACGGCGTGACGTTTTCGGCTGCGCTTGCCGCAGGAGGAATGAAGCCGTTCTGCGCAATGTATTCGACCTTTCTCCAGCGTGGTTACGACCAGGTGGTACATGACGTGGCGATTCAGCGCCTGCCCGTACGTTTTGCAATCGACAGGGCAGGGTTGGTCGGGGCTGACGGCGCCACCCATGCGGGGTCGTTCGACATTGCCTATTTGGCCAACCTGCCCGGTATGGTCGTCATGGCTGCCGCTGACGAGGCCGAGCTGATGCATATGGTGGCGACCGCCGCCGCGCATGACGAAGGCCCCATTGCGTTCCGCTATCCGCGCGGCGAAGGTGTCGGGGTCGACTTGCCCGAACGCGGCGAGGTTCTGAAAATCGGCAAGGGCCGCGTTATCCGGGAAGGTGCGCGGGTGGCTCTGCTTTCATTCGGTACACGTCTGGCAGAGGTTCAGAAGGCGGCGGAATCCCTTGCAGCCAAAGGCATAACGCCCACGATTGCCGATGCTCGTTTTGCCAAACCTCTTGATCGCGACCTGATCCTGGATCTGGCGTCCCGCCACGAGGCGTTGATCACCATCGAAGAAGGGGCCGTTGGCGGTTTTGGCAGCCATGTCGCTCAGCTTTTGGCGGATGAAGGTGTATTTGATCGGGGGCTGAAATACCGCTCGATGGTTTTGCCTGATATCTTCATCGATCAAGCCAGCCCCGCGGACATGTATGCGGTGGCCGGTATGAATGCCGAGCATATCGAAGCGAAAGTTCTGGATGTTCTGGGCGTCGCCTCGATCGGAGAGAAACGCGCTTAGCGTGCCTGTCGGCAGGGCATCAGGCGTTGGGAGGGCCGAATTCCGCTTGACCTGGATTAATCTGGTGCCGCTGAAGGGACTCGAACCCCCGACCCCATCATTACGAATGACGTGCTCTACCAGCTGAGCTACAGCGGCACCGTAGGTCATACGGAATTGATTATGACCGGATGCGAAGCTTCGTTTAAACCGTCAGTCTGGCGCCTGCAAGCCCGGTTGTAACCGTTTCGGCCTTGTTCAGCACGGTCGGGCCTCAAGTTGTGAGCCGAAAGCCTGCGGCCAACCTTTCAAATTGGCGCTCTGGTCCGTGAATTTTTTGTGACGACGCGGAATGAAATTGACTCACTCTATATATTTCAATAATTCATGAAATATGATAGAACAGATAACCGATCAATTGACCATTCTTGGCCACCCGCAGCGCATCACCGTGTTTCGCATGTTGATGCGACGGTTTCCTGACAGGATTCCCGCGGGCGAGCTGGCGGCGGAGCTGGATATCAAACCCAGCACCATGTCGAACTACCTGAGTGCTTTGCAGCGGTCGGGATTGGTGAAACAGGAACGATCCGGGACGTCTCTGCTCTATTCGATTGAAATGAAGAATGTGCAGAAAATGCTCGATTTCCTGATCGTGGATTGCTGCCGTGGCCGCCCGGATATCTGCATGCCCTTTCCCAAAGACACCGCGACGAACCGAAAGTTCAATGTGCTGTTCATCTGTTCCGGAAACTCCGCACGTTCGATTTTTGCCGAATCCTTGCTGCGAGAGATCGGCGGCGACCGGTTCAACGTCTATTCGGCCGGGACACGGCCCAGTTCAGAACTCAATCCCTTTGCGGTGCAGGTTCTGCGCGACAAGGGGCACGATATCTCGGCCCTGCGGCCGAAGACTCTGTCCGAGTTTTCGGTGCCGGAAGCACCTGCCATGGATTTTGTCTTTACTGTCTGCAATCAGGCCGCCAACGAGGAATGCCCGGCTTGGGAGGGCCAACCGATAAGTGGCCATTGGGGCGTGGAAGACCCGGTCAAGGCCGAAGGCACCGACGCCGAGAAAAGCCTGGCCTTTCAAACCGCCTATGGCGCACTGAAGCGTCGAATTCAGGCCTTTTCATCATTGCCGGTCGAAAGCCTTGACCGGATCGCATTGCAATCCGCCGTCGATGAAATCGGGCGTACGCCTACCGAGGAAACGAAATGACCACCTACGCACTGAACGGCCTTGGCCGTATGGGAAAACTGGCCCTGAAGCCCTTGCTTGAAAAAGGCGCAAAGATTGCCTGGATCAACGATGCCGTCGGTGATCCCGAGATGCATGCGCATCTGCTGGAATTCGACACCGTGCATGGGCGCTGGGACGCGGAATTCGACCATGACGCAGACAGCATCACGGTCAACGGAACCCGTCTGCCATTCATTGGCACCAAAGACCTGAGCGCGTTGCCGCTGGACGGTGTTGACGTGGTGATCGACTGTACCGGCGTGTTCAAGACCGAAGCGAAGCTGGCACCGTATTTTGACGCTGGGGTAAAGAAGGTTGTTGTCTCTGCTCCGGTCAAGGACGGGCCGACGGCCAATATCGTCATGGGTGTAAATGACGAAACTTACGACCCTGCGGCGCATAGGATCGTGACGGCGGCCTCGTGCACGACAAACTGTCTTGCGCCTGTCGTAAAGGTCATTCACGAAAACCTGGGCATCCGCCATGGATCGATGACGACGATTCACGACGTAACCAATACGCAGACAATCGTGGACCGGCCTGCCAAGGACCTCAGGCGCGCACGCTCGGCCCTGAACTCTCTGATCCCGACCACGACCGGCTCGGCCACGGCCATCACGCTGATCTATCCGGAACTCAAAGGTCGTTTGAACGGCCACGCGGTTCGGGTGCCATTGCTGAACGCCTCGCTGACCGATTGCGTGTTCGAGGTTGAGCGTGAAACCACGGTTGAAGAGGTCAACGCCTTCTTCAAAACCGCTGCCGAGGGTGAACTGAAGGGCATTTTGGGATATGAGACGCGTCCGCTGGTGTCCACCGATTATACCAATGACGAACGCTCTTCGATCGTCGATGCGCCCTCGACCATGGTTGTGAACGGGACGCAGGTGAAAATCTATGCGTGGTACGACAACGAGATGGGCTATGCGCACCGGCTGGTGGATGTCGCATTGATGGTCGGGGCATCATTGTGAGGCAACGGCCCGCAGGACTGTCGGCCTATATCGCGGTCACGGCTGCCTATTGGGCCTTCATGCTGACCGACGGGGCGCTCAGGATGCTGGTGCTGTTGCACTTTCACACCCTGGGTTTCTCGCCGGTTCAGCTTGCCTATCTGTTTGTGCTCTATGAAGTCGCCGGGATAGTCACCAACCTGTCTGCCGGTTGGATCGCCGCGCGGTTCGGGCTGACCTCGACCCTCTATGCGGGGCTGGGGGTGCAGATTGTCGCGTTGCTTGCCATGACGCAGCTTGACCCGAACTGGACCGTCGCGGCTTCGGTCACTTTTGTGATGATCGTGCAAGGGGCCAGCGGAGTGGCCAAGGATCTGGCCAAGATGTCTTCGAAATCGGCGGTCAAATTGCTGGCTCCATCCGAAGGAGGCGCGTTGTTTCGGTGGGTTGCGGTTCTGACGGGTTCGAAAAACGCGGTCAAAGGGCTGGGATTCCTGTTGGGTGCAGCCATGCTTGCAACGCTGGGCTTCCTACCGGCAGTGCTTGCCATGGCCGCCGTTCTGGCGGTGATTCTGGTCGCAGTGATGCTGTTCATGCCAGAGGGCCTGCCGAAGGGGCGCAAGGGTGCAAAACTCTCTGAGGTTTTTTCAAAATCCGCGAATGTGAACTGGTTGTCCGCGGCGCGTGTCTTCCTGTTCGGCGCGCGGGACGTCTGGTTCGTGGTCGGCATCCCGATCTATTTCTATGCTGTTCTTTCAGATGGCACCGAAGAGGGCAATCGGGCCGCGTTCTTCATGATCGGAACATTCATGGCTGTGTGGATCATCCTCTATGGCGCCGTGCAAGCCAACGCGCCAAGGATTCTTCGTGCGTCAGATCGAACCGAAGGTGATCTGATCCGCGCCGCACGCAGATGGGCGGCGATCCTGTTTTGTGTTCCTGCGGCTCTGACACTGGCTGTTTTGCTGTCAAATGGGCCCGAGACCTGGCTGACCCTGACGCTTGTCGCCGGGCTTTTGGTCTTTGGTGCGATCTTCGCGGTCAACTCATCGCTGCATTCCTATCTGATCCTTGCCTTCACCCGGTCCGAGCGTGTGACGATGGATGTCGGCTTTTACTATATGGCAAATGCGACGGGGCGGTTGGCCGGAACCGTTTTGTCCGGCCTGACCTATCAGGTCGGGGGGCTGCCCCTGGTGCTGGGCACGGCGGCCGTGATGGTTGGCCTTGCTGCGCTGACGTCCGCCAAACTTATGGATCAAACTTCCGAGGCGTTATCATGAGCATTTTTGAACGGTATCTCACGATCTGGGTTGCACTTGCGATGATCGGTGGTGTCCTGATCGGACTGGCCGCGCCGGGGCTGGTGCAACTGGTGGCAAGCGCCGAAGTTGCCAGCGTCAACCTGGTGGTGGCGGTGCTGATCTGGGCAATGGTCTATCCGATGATGGTCAACGTCGATTTCGGTGCAGTCGCCGGGGTTGCCCGCCAGCCGCGTGGTCTGATTGTGACGCTGGTGGTGAACTGGCTGATAAAACCTTTCACCATGGCACTGCTGGCCGTTCTGTTTTTCGACTATGTCTTCGCGCCCTGGATCGCGCCCGAAGATGCTGCGCAATACACCGCCGGTCTGATCCTGCTGGGGGCCGCCCCTTGTACCGCCATGGTGTTCGTGTGGTCGCAACTGACCAAAGGCGACGCGACCTACACCCTGGTTCAGGTCTCGGTCAATGATCTGATCATGGTCGTGGCATTTGCGCCGATCGTGGCCTTTTTGCTGGGGGTCACTGACATCGAAGTGCCATGGCAGACTTTGGTTTTGGCCACGGTCCTTTATGTGGTGCTGCCGCTAATCGCCGGGTTGATCACCCGCCGCAGATTAGGCTCTAAACAGGCGATAGAAGCCTTTTCAGCGCGGGTGAAACCGTGGTCCGTCATGGGATTGATCGCAACCGTGGTTATCCTGTTCGGCCTGCAAGGTCAGACCATTCTGGCGAAACCCACGGTCATCGTGTTGATCGCCGTTCCCATTCTGATCCAAAGCTACGGTATTTTTGCCATTGCCTATGGCGCGGCTTTTGCGCTGAAGGTTCCCCACCGGATCGCAGCGCCCTGTGCCATGATCGGGACATCGAACTTCTTCGAACTGGCCGTTGCCGTCGCAATCAGCTTGTTCGGTCTTCATTCAGGCGCGGCACTGGCGACGGTTGTGGGGGTCCTGGTCGAAGTGCCGGTGATGCTGTCGCTTGTGGCTTTCGCCAACCGAACACGCCAGCGTTTTCCGGAACCTGCGACACGATAGGATTGTTCAACGCAGCAGAACGGCTGTCATAACTGGCGGCTGCGCACCGCCAGAATCACACCTCACGTAGCTTCAGAAATCCACGCCGCGCTGGGCCTTGATACCCGCCTGGAACGGGTGTTTCTCCTCGGTCATTTCCGTGACCAGGTCGGCATAGTCACGCAGCGCTTGCGGTGCATCACGCCCGGTCAGGAATACGCTGGTCTTGTCCGAGCGTGCGTTCAAACCCGCGATGACCTGTTCGACCGTCAGGTATTCGTAGCGCAAGGCGATGTTGATCTCGTCCAGCACAACCAGATCGTATTCGCCACTGGACATCAGGGCACATGCCTTGTCGAAGGCGGCATTGGCAGCAGCAATATCGCGCTCACGATCCTGCGTGTCCCAGGTAAAACCTTCGCCCATCGTATGCCATGTCACCAGATCGCGCTCTTCGAAGAAACGGCGCTCGCCGGTTTTCCACTTGCCCTTGATGAACTGCACCACGCCAACCTTCTGGCCCCAGCCCAAAGCGCGAATGACCACGCCGAACGCGGCCGAGGACTTGCCTTTGCCCTTGCCGGTATTGATCAAGACCAGACCACGGCCAGGATCCACGGCCTCGGACACTTTCTTGCGGTGCTGGGCCTGCACCTTCTGCATCTTTTCCTTGTGATCCTGCGCGTCGCTCATTTGGGAACCTCTTTGACTGTTCGGCCCAACCTAGGGGAAGATTGCAAAAGGTAAAGTCATGCTTTGGGGTCCGTAACCGACCGGACCTTGCCGCGCTCCAGCCCCAACTGGTGTTCGCGCCAGATGACGACAGCATTGCCTGCGATCACCAGTGCGGCCCCGATCAGGATTGCAAGCGTTGGCAGTTCGTCGAACCAGACATAGCCGATCACGATCGCAAACAGCATGGTTGCATAGTCATAAGGTGCCAGCATCGAGGCCTGGCCAAACCGATAGGAGGATGTGACCAAAATCTGCGCAACGCCGCCGATCAGGCCCATCATGACCATGATCAGAGCCTGATTCCACGTGGGCATCGTCCATCCCCAGAACGCTGTCAGCGCGGACAGAAGCGTCGCGGTCATCGAGAAATAGAACACGATGGCCGCAGGGTGATCGACCTTGACCAATTGCCGGATATGGATCTGAACGAAGGCACGGGCGAGGGTTGCGCCCAACACGCATAACGCGCCGATGGTGGTGGCGACCTCCATCTCGGTGGTGCCAAGACGTGGCCAGATCATGATCAGGACGCCCAGCAGACCCAAAGCTACAGCGCCGATACGGATAAGCCGAATGCGTTCGCCCAGCATGACGGCGGCCAGAATCAGGGTGAAGATCGGCGTCGCATAGCCGATTGCGGTGACTTCGGGCAGCGGCAGCAGGCTGAGGCCGGTAAAGGTAAGACCCATGGCGCTGGTCCCCAGAACGCCACGCCAGAAATGGCCCATGGGTTTCTTGACCACAAAGCCTTTCGACAACTCCCCTCGCGCGATGAGCCAAAGAATGATCACGGGGATTGCGAAAAGGGACCGAAAAAACACCAATTGGCCCGGTGGGAACTCATCCGACAGTGCTTTGACCAGCGCGGACATCGACGTGAACAGGAACAAGGCGCACAGCTTCAGCGTTACCGCAAGCAGAGGTCGATGCGAAGTTAAGGGTTTTGTCATCGGCGCGAACCTGCGCCTTTGCCGGGCAAAGATCAACGGGTGGGTTCAGCAATTCACCCAGGATTGCGGCAAGGAGCAGCCGATCTCTTCGGCGAATTCTTCAAGAAAGCGGATCATGCGCGCGGTGCGTTGCTCGGCAATCAGTCGGCCGGTTTCGGTTAGCATGTCACCCGGCAGCCGCAGCAGCTTCACCTTCCAATGGTCGAGCGAGAAATGAAGGTCGTCCAGTGGCCGGACTTGGGCAAAAGGATCTGCCGGGTCATAAAGAGTGCGCCCCAAGGCTCCGGAAACGGAAAAGTTGCGGGCGATGCCGATGGCGCCCAGGGCGTCAAGCCGGTCCGCATCGCGCAGAATGCGCGCCTCGATCGTTTCAGGGGGGATATTGGCCGAAAAACTATGGGCTTCGATCGCGTGCTGGATCGCGCGGATCTGATCGGCTT
Source organism: Ruegeria sp. YS9 (assembly GCF_024628725.1). Classification (NCBI taxonomy): domain Bacteria; kingdom Pseudomonadati; phylum Pseudomonadota; class Alphaproteobacteria; order Rhodobacterales; family Roseobacteraceae; genus Ruegeria; species Ruegeria sp. YS9. Next base: position 2,937,410 of record NZ_CP102409.1, on the reverse strand, counting down.
CAAACCCGATTTCCTTAAGAATAGGCTCTGATTCCGTTGCGGATCTGCGCGAGGCAAGATGCCGGTCGGGATCGTCCTTGGGCAGATTTACAAGATCGTGCAGATAACTTGCCGCCAGCAGCACGGACATATCGGCTTGATCATCCGCGATGGCCCGGGCGTTGGTCCACACACGATCAAGATGGGCCAGATCATGGGCCGGATCCGTTTCCATGCGATGTGCGACCACAGCACGCAGGCGGGTGCGCAGATCAGCCGATCCGTCCACGGTTCTCTCCGATCTGGCCGCGATGCAGCAGAAGGTGGTCGAGGATCACGCAGGCCATCATCGCCTCACCCACTGGAACAGCGCGGATACCGACGCAGGGGTCGTGACGGCCCTTGGTGATGATCTCGGTCTCTTCGCCTGATTTGGTGATGGTTTTGCGCGTGGTCAGGATCGACGAGGTCGGCTTGACCGCAAAGCGCACGACGATGTCCTGCCCGGTCGAGATACCGCCGAGAATCCCGCCCGCATGGTTCGAGCTGTATTGCGGGCCGTTCTGTCCCATGAAGATTTCGTCGGCATTGGCCTCGCCCGTCAGTTCAGCCGCGGCCATGCCCTCGCCGATCTCGACGCCTTTGACGGCATTGATCGACATCATCGCTGCGGCCAGATCAGTGTCTAACTTAGCATAAACCGGCGCCCCGATCCCGGCGGGGACGCCGCGCGCAACGACTTCGACCACGGCCCCGACCGAGTTGCCGGACTTGCGCAGATCATCCAGGTACGCGGCCCAGTCTTCTGCGGCGGATGCATCGGGCGTCCAGAACGGGTTCTGTTCGATCTGGGACCAGTCGAAGTTGGCGCGGTCGATCTTATGCGGCCCGATCTGGGTCATGTAGCCGGTGATCTGCACGTTGGGCGCGATCTGTTTGATCGCTTCACGCGCCAGTCCACCTGCTGCAACACGTGATGCTGTTTCCCGTGCCGAGCTGCGCCCGCCGCCGCGATAATCCCGGATTCCGTATTTCTGCCAATATGTGATATCGGCGTGCCCTGGACGGAACTTGTCGATGATATCGCCATAGTCTTTCGAGCGCTGATCGGTGTTCTCGATCATCAGCTGCACAGGCGTTCCGGTGGTTTGCCCTTCGAACACGCCGGACAGGATTTTCACCTGATCGGGTTCGCGCCGCTGGGTGGTAAACTTGTTCTGCCCCGGTTTGCGCTTGTCCAGCCAGTGCTGAATCATGCCCTCGTCGATCGTGACACCCGGCGGGCAGCCGTCAACAGTGGCGCCCAAAGCGGGTCCATGGCTTTCACCCCAGGTGGTGACACGGAATAGATGGCCAAAACTGTTCATCGACATGGGGCGTGCTCCTTTGAGCGTCGTGATTAGCGGGCAAGGCCCTTGGCCTCAAGCGGATTTGCGAATTGGTGGGCGCCACCTTGCGGTGGCGCGAATGAGTATTTTTGAAAAGATGAAGATCAGGCAGCCTGCGTCAGCACCGCTCGGGTCGCTGTGATTTTCAGCGCGGCTTGTGCGGCTTCGCGGCCTTTCTCGACAAAATGCGCACGGTAGATGGCGTTGTGGTGTTCCGTCTCCTGGTACTGGTGCGGCGTCAGGGAAACGGACAGGACCGGCACGCCTGTATCCATGCCGGCGCGCATCAAACCGTCCACGACGGCCTGGGCCACGAAGTCGTGACGGTAAATGCCGCCATCCACGACAAATGCGGCGCAGGCGACAGCGGCGTAGCGGCCGGTTTGGGCCAGATCGCGGGCCAGCAGCGGCATCTCGAACGCACCGGGTACGTCGAAAACATCGACCTGATCGGCCGGGATCAATTCAAGAAATCCGTCAAGCGCGCGGTCGACGATGTCGGAATGCCAGTTGGCTTTGACAAAAGCATAGCGGGTGTGTGTCATCGTGGTCTCCTTTCAGTTTGGTGGCCTGCTGGCGGTTGCGAACGGTTTCGCTGCCAGCCCGGCATGACACGTCACCCAAGGCGATCACGAGCAGGCGCGCCGGTTCACCGGCACGGCTTGCACGTTCTCTTCCATCCGGACTTTGACCGTCGGCTCTGGCCTCTCACCAGATCTGCTGACACTCGTTCGTGGTTCCACGCTTTGTCCGAATGCCGGCTTCTGCCTTTCGGATCGTGGTCACGGCAGAGCCGCTCGCGGGCTTACGGGTCATCGCCCGCATACCGCCGGTGGGGAATTCCACCCCGCCCTGAGAACGAGGCAGACCTTGCCAAGAACCAACCCCATCTGCAAGAGATTTGGCAGGAGGTCGCCCATGCACCCAAATCCAGCCTTCCGCGCCGAGGATCGTGCGCGTCATATTGAATTCGCCCGTGACCGGGCTTTTGGCGTTCTGGCGATTTCCGACGACGGCGCACCATTGATCAGTCACGTGCCCTTTCTGCTGTCTGAGGACGGTGCGGTGGCCGATCTTCATCTGGTGCGATCAAACCCGATTGTCCGTATGCTGTGCGGGCCGAAAGTGGTCAGGATCGCTGTGCAGGGACCTGATGGCTATGTCTCGCCCGACTGGTACGGTGTCGCGGATCAGGTTCCAACATGGAACTATGTTGCCGTGCACCTGACCGGAAGGCTTGAGCTGCGCCCGCAGGACGAGTTGCGTGATTTGCTGGACCGACAATCTGCATTCTTTGAAGATCGACTGCTGCCCAAAGCGCCATGGGTCACCGGGAAAATGTCTGATGACGCCTTGGCCAGAATGATGCGGATGATCGTTCCATGCCGGATGCAGGTAGAGGATATCCAGGGCACCTGGAAACTGGGCCAGAACAAGCCGGAGGAGGCAAGAATCGCTGCTGCCGATAATGTGCCCAACGGATTTGGCAGTGAAACCGGTCAGCTGGCCGCCTTGATGCACAAGGCGTAACCAGCACCGGGAAACAGGATTACTCGGAACTGAAAGTTGCCAGATAGGCGGCGATATCTTCCGCGCCTTTTCTGAGCTTGACGCTCATGTTCGGGCGGGCGGTTTCGTCATCCAGATACTCTTTGATGAAACCGATGGGGTCTTTGGAATAGGCGGCGATGTTTTCTTCGGTCCAGATCAGACCTTCTTCGCCGGCACGGATCATATCGTCAGTGAACATGCCGACCGGCAGGCGCGCGCTGCCATAGCGATAGTCTTTTTCGGACCCGGCGACACGTCCGACGACGCCATAGAGATTCGGGCCGGTGATTCCGCCTTTGACCAGGACTTCACCGTCCTTGATGATCGCATGACACGAGGAGCAGCGGTTATACATGGCTTCACCTTTCGCCGGATCGCCTGCGGCAAAGGATTGCGTGGCCAACGCCAATGTGAACATCGCAGCGGCCGAAGTGACTTTTGACATAGGGGTCTCCTTGCAGGAGTTCGCGCGTTTTTTGCGCTGTCCGGTATTCGCGCAAAAAGTGCAACTGCGATATTGCGCTCAATTTTCAATTTAAATCATCTATTTGGCGGATATGATTTTCCCGGCAAACAATCGTTGCTTCGTGATGCTGATTGTCCAGAATACGCCCTCAGATGACTGACGGTCTGGTGGTCAGAATCGGGCCGGATTGCGGCTGCAAAGCGGGGTCGTAGTTCGAATCATCCCCCGGTGATTCGAAGTCGCAGGCAAAGTTGCGGGCAAGATTCACCAAAAAAAGCCCCTCGTCATGTGCATGAAGGGACACATGCGGCGTATTGCGCATTTATGAACGCTGGACGAACACTATTCTCCCCGATAGTAAGCGCGGTTAAGACACCGCATTCGTGCGGTGCGCGAGCTATTTGCCCGTCCGCGGGCGCCAGATAATCGGAGATAACCTCGTGTCCCACGCAGAAGACCACGAAGGCACCCGCAGAGATTTCCTGTACTACGTCGCTGGCGGCGCAGGTGTCGTTGCAACGGGTGCAGCCGTATGGCCCCTGATCAACCAAATGAACCCATCGGCAGACGTTCAGGCGCTGTCCTCGATCCGTGTGGATGTGAGCGGCGTCGAGCCGGGCACGCAACTGACGGTAAAATGGCTGGGGAAACCTGTTTTCATCCGTCATCGCACAGGTGCCGAGATTCAGGAAGCCCAGGAACAGGACGCCGAAGGCGTTGATGCGCTGCCAGATCCGCTGGCTCGCAACTTCAACCTGAGCGCCGATGCGCCCGCGACTGACGCAAACCGCGTCATGCCGTCTCCGGAGGGCGAAGCACCGGGTGCCTGGATCGTGCAGATGGGCGTATGTACGCACCTGGGCTGTGTGCCTCTGGGGGATGCCGGCGACTTCGGTGGCTGGTTCTGCCCGTGCCACGGCTCGCACTACGACCTCGCCGGTCGTATCCGTAAAGGCCCCGCGCCTGAGAACCTGCCTGTCCCGCCCGCAGAATGGGTGGACAACAGCACAATCAAACTCGGCTAAGGGAGACCCAAACTTATGTCCGGAATTCCCCACGATCATTACGAGCCGAAGACAAACGGCGAGAAATGGCTGAACAGCCGTCTGCCGATTGTCGGCCTGCTGTACGACACGCTCATGATTCCAACCCCCAAGAACCTGAACTGGTGGTGGATCTGGGGCATCGTTCTGGCGTTCTGCCTGGCGCTGCAAATCGTCACCGGCATCGTACTGGTGATGCACTATACCCCGCATGTCGATCTGGCCTTCGCCAGCATCGAACACATCATGCGCAACGTGAATGGCGGTCACTTTATCCGCTATCTGCACATGAACGGCGCGTCGCTGTTCTTTGTTGCGGTTTACATCCACATATTCCGCGGCCTGTTCTACGGCTCGTACAAAGCCCCGCGTGAAATCACATGGATCATCGGTATGCTGATCTATCTGATGATGATGGGCACCGCCTTCATGGGCTATGTTCTGCCCTGGGGTCAGATGTCCTTCTGGGGTGCGACCGTGATCACCGGCCTGTTTGGTGCGATCCCGTTTGTCGGTGATGCGCTGCAAACCTGGTTGCTGGGCGGACCTGCCGTGGACAACGCCACGCTGAACCGCTTCTTCTCGCTGCACTACCTGCTGCCGTTCATCATCGCGGCGCTGGTCATCGTTCATATCTGGGCCTTCCACACCACCGGCAACAACAACCCCACAGGTGTTGAAGTGCGCCGTGGATCGAAAGCCGAGGCCGAGAAAGACACGCTGCCGTTCTGGCCGTATTTCGTGATCAAGGACCTGTTCGCACTGGCCGTGATCCTGGTCGTGTTCTGGGCCATCGTCGGCTACATGCCGAACTATCTGGGCCACCCGGACAACTACATCGAAGCCAACCCGCTGGTGACACCTGCACACATCGTTCCCGAATGGTACTTCCTGCCGTTCTACGCGATCCTGCGCGCCTTCACCGGTGAGGTCTGGGTCGTTCAGTTCGCCAGCTTCATCACCGGCGGCATCATCGATGCCAAGTTCTTCGGTGTTCTGGCGATGTTCGGTGCGATCCTGGCCATGGCGCTGGCGCCCTGGCTGGACACCTCGAACGTACGTTCGGGCAAGTACCGTCCGATGTTCAAATGGTGGTTCTACCTGCTGGTCATCGACTTCTTTGCCCTGATGTGGCTGGGTGCGATGCCCGCGGAAGAGCCCTATGCGACCTTCTCGCTGATCGCGTCCGCCTACTGGTTCGCCTATTTCTTCGTGATCCTGCCGATCCTCGGAGTGATCGAGAAGCCTCTGGCCCAGCCCGAGACCATCGAAGAAGACTTCAACGCGCATTATGGCAAGGCTGACGCCGACGCCACGCCGGCCGAGTAAGAAGAGGGACCGGAAACATGTTCAAGAAACTTGCAATCGGCGCCGCGTTTGCTCTGGCCCTTGCGCCCGCCTCGACCTTCGCGGCAGGTGGCGGTGAGCAGCATATCGAAGATTTCGCGTTCTCGTTCGAGGGGCCCTTCGGCACCTGGGACAAGCACCAGCTGCAACGCGGCCTTCAGATCTATACCGAGGTCTGCGCGGCCTGCCACGGCCTGAAATATGTGCCCCTGCGCGATCTGGAAGCGCTGGGCTATTCGGAAGAAGAAGTCATCGCTTATGCAGCGGGCAACTTCGAAGTGTTCGACCCCGAGCTGGACGATTTCCGCCCGGCCATCCCGACAGACCACTTCCCGGCCAACAACGGTGCCGGCGCACCGGACCTGAGCCTGATGGCCAAAGCCCGCGCGGGCTTCCACGGACCTTACGGTCTGGGCATCAATCAGCTGGTCAAAGGCATGGGTGGCGCGGAATACATCGCCTCTCTGCTGGACGGTTACACCGGTGAAGAGAAGGAAGAGGCAGGCACTGTCCTCTACGAGAACAAAGCCTTCCCCGGAGGCTGGATCTCGATGGCGCCGCCGCTGGCGGATGAACAGGTCGAGTTTGCTGACGGGCATTCGAATTCGGTCGAACACATGTCCGAGGACGTCGCGGCGTTCCTGATGTGGGCGGCCGAGCCGAAGATGATGGAGCGCAAGAACGCCGGCTTTGTTGGCGTGATCTTCCTGACCGTTCTGTCGGTGCTTCTCTATCTGGTCAATAAGCGCCTGTGGGCTCCGCATAAGGGCAAGAAATCCGCCTGATCCGTCAGGGTAGGTTTAAGGAAATTCAAAAGGCCCCGTGCGTCGCGCGGGGCTTTTTCTTTGAAACCGCTCGACAACTTGTTCCTTGACGCGAACCCCGTGCAGCACGACGCTGGTTGCATTGTAGAAGTCATTTTGGAGTGAATTGTCATGAACGCTTTGTCGAATGCCGCGAAACTGCGCGAGGCCTTTGCCAGATGGAACGAATCCAAGGGTTCGGATCCGAGCATGTGGGACGACTACACGACCGAGGATCTCTGCATTCGGTCTCTTGGCGACGGGAAAAACGGGCTGGATTTCAGTTGCGCCCGCAACGGGCGTGATCAGATGCATCAATATCTGAAGGAATTGACGGATGCCTTCGAAATGGTCCACTGGACGTTGAAGGACACCATAGCCCAGGACGACCGGGTCGTCGGTGTGGGTGTCACGGCATGGACACACAAAGCCAGCGGCCAGACGGTCGAAACGCCGGTCGTTGTCATTTGCAGATTCCGCGGCGACCGGGTCTGCGAATATCAGGAATTCTACGACACGGCCGCCCTTGCTGACGTGGCCGGGCAATGAATGCCGTCGGCCGCCGACGCCATCACGCGATCAGCTGGGTTTGAGTGTGACCGGTGATTGCCGCCGTGACGATCTCACCCTCGGTCCGGGGGGCCGAAAAAGACACTTCGGTGAATTGCTCGGTCCGGCCCATATGGGGGTTTTCCATCAGGATGTGATGGGTCTTGCCGATTTGCTGCGACAAGTGCTTTGAGACCTGAGCGTCGCCTGCCGCACGCAAGCGGGCAGCGCGATTCTTGATGACCGTTCCATTCACCTGTTGCGGTATGCGGGCTGCCGGGGTGCCTTCTCGTTTGGAATAGGGGAAGACATGCAGCCAGGTCAGGTCGCAGTCGGTGATCAGCTTCAGCGAGTTTTCGAAATGCGCTTCCGTCTCGGTCGGGAAGCCTGCGATGATATCCGCGCCGAAGGTCATGTCGGGGCGCAGCTTGCGTGCGTCCTCGGCAAAGCGGATGGCGTCGTCGCGCAGATGGCGGCGTTTCATGCGCTTCAGAATCAGATCGTCGCCATGCTGAAGCGACAGGTGCAGGTGCGGCATCAGGCGTGGCTCGGTCGCGATGGCCTGCATCAGATTCTCATCAACTTCGATCGAATCGATCGAACTGATCCGCAGGCGTGGCAAATCCGGCACCAGCTTGAGGATGCGCATCACCAGATCGCCCAGCTTGGGGCTTGCGGGCAGGTCGGCGCCCCAGGATGTCAGATCGACCCCGGTCAGAACGACCTCGTTATAGCCCTTGTCGACAAGCCGCTTGATCTGATCCACCACCACACCGGCCGGCACGCTGCGCGAGTTTCCCCGGCCATAGGGAATGATGCAGAAGGTACAGCGGTGGTCACAGCCGTTCTGGACCTGCACATAGGCGCGCGAGCGGGTGCCGAACCCGTCGATCAGGTGCCCTGCCGTTTCGGTGACCGACATGATATCATCGACCTGCACGGCCTCGGTCTCGCCGATGAAATCGGCGGCCATGCCCTTCCAGGTCTCGGGGCGCATCTTTTCCGTGTTGCCGATCACCGCATCGACCTCGGCCATTTCGGCAAAGGTCTGGGGTTCGGTCTGGGCGGCGCAGCCGGTGACGATCAGCCGGGCATTCGGGTTTTCGCGGCGCAGCTTGCGGATTTCCTGCCGGGCCTTGCGCACGGCCTCAGCCGTCACGGCGCATGTGTTCACCACCACAGCGTCCGTCAGACCTGCCTGCTGCGACAGCTCTTTCATCGCCTCGGTTTCATAGGCGTTCAGGCGGCAGCCCAATGTGGTGAACTTGGGCGGGTTCATCCCAGCGACCTCAGAAATTCAGGCGTCAGAGTGCCAGAGAAAACGTGACACGTCGGCCCGGTCATCCAGACACCATCGTCGCGCCAGTCGACCCAGAGTGTGCCGCCATCCAGATCGATCTGTACTTTGCGCCCGGTCAGCCCCCGTCGCGCGGCGGCTACGGCCGTTGCACAGGACGAAGACCCGGAGGCCAGAGTGATGCCAACTCCGCGCTCCCATACGCGCATACGGATGTGATCCGGGCCAATGACTTGTGCCACCTGCACATTTGTGCGTTCGGGATAAAGCGGGTGGTATTCGTAACGCGCACCGAACTCTGCCAACGGGATCGCTTCGGCGTTCTCAACGAAGAACGTGCAATGCGGGTTGCCCATTCCCGTTGCCGTCGGCGTTCCTTCGATTGGCAATTCCAGCGTGTCCATCTCTTCTGCCAGCGGAATTTCGCGCCAGTCCAGCTGCGGGTGCCCCATGTTGACCGCAGTAAGCCCATCGCCAGCATCCTGCGCATGAAGGGTTCCGCGTTCGGTGGTGAGCGTCAGCGCAGAGCGACCCGTCTCAGCCATAAGCAATCGTGCAATACAGCGGGTGGCGTTGCCGCAGGCGGCAGAGGTTGATCCATCGGAATTGTAGAACACCAGATGCGCGTCGGCTTCACCATTTTCGATAACGGCCAACTGATCGAATCCCACCCCAAATTGCCGATGCCCGATTCCTTTGGCCAGCGCCGGTGTGATCGGAGCATCCTGCGCGCGTGCGTCAACGATGACAAAGTCATTGCCCAGCCCGTGCATCTTGATGAAGGGCAATCCGGTGTCGAGTCTCTGTTGCATGGCGGGCATATATCGTTGGTCGGAACATGAATCCACCCTGTCGCGAAAATTCCTCAAAAAAGGGGTTGACCCTCCAGCGCCACCTGCCTAATTAGGCCGCCTATCGGGTTGCCGGAAACACGCGTTGTTACGGCGAAACGAGGCGCAAATTAAGGGCTTGAACCTGGTTGGGGAATTGCCGTAAAGAGCGCCACGGATCATCAGATCCAACAAAAGAGTGGGCCGTTAGCTCAGTTGGTAGAGCAACTGACTTTTAATCAGTGGGTCGCAGGTTCGAATCCTGCACGGCTCACCACTGTTTTCAATAGTTTACGCGAAATCCTCCGCGCTCCACCATTTCTCGGGTAAGCGCAGGGTAAGCGCGTGGGCGTGGTTTTCTTCTTTTTTCGTTGCTTTTCGATGTTACCCGATTCAACCTTTGGGTGAATGGGAGGGAAAGTATGGGCCATATCAGGCTGGGGACATTGCCGCAGTCGAAGAAGTGGCGCGAGGTCGTCAGCCTGCTGGACGCGGATGCGCCGGTCGAACGGATTGCAGAAGCCGCGGTGCGGGCCTCGGATCGGGATCTGGCGCGGGCCTCGGATGATCCGGGTTTCCAGTTCATTTCCCGCCTGCTGGTCAACGCACCGCTCAAGGCGCGGTCTCCCGAGTATCATGCGTTCCTGAAGGAACTTGGCATCAACGGTGCCGATGTGCAGTCGGTCGCGGACCTGTTGGCCGGGTTGAGCCGGGCGATTGACCGCAATACGTTTGAACATGGCCGGTCATCCGATGCGGGGGACTTGGCAAAGGGTGCATTGCTGGAAAGCCTGTCGGTCCAGCTTCACGACCGGCTGCCGACGCTGTTTGAGCCCACGCCAGTGGAAATCCGGCAAGCCCTGGCATCCTTGGGCAGCGGTCAGAATTTTGCGCATTTGGCCCGTGATTTCTTTGCCAGGCTCACCTACCGGTCGCTGGATTACTACCTGAGCCGCGAGATGGCCAATCACACCGGTAGGGATAAAAGGTTCGCCTCCGATGCCGAACGCGTGAGGTTCCAGCAGGCGCTGGCGCAGCACACGTTCGAAGCCTCCCGGATCGTGCAGGAGTTCGCGGGCGGATGGTACGGCAAGACCGTCTGGAAAGAGCAGAGGCTGGATCAGGAGGCCATCAACGGCTTCACGCGATATGCCTTCAGGAAAATGAGGTCGGAACTTGGACGGCGCCGCGCAGCCTGAGCACCGGGTTCGCCTCCTCGCTCCGCTGACCAAGGCCGGCGGGGACGAGGTCCTGCGTTTTGATCTTGATGGCCAGGAACATGGCGTTTCACTTCGCATTTCACAACTGAACCGGCAGATGGTTGCCGGGTTGCCAGACCGGGCGCTGGATCTGCTCGAACTCGCGGCATTGGTCTACGCGGTGGATTCAGCCGTGAGCCGCGGCGGTCCCGCGCTTCATCACATGGGCAAACGGTGGCATCGGCGGTTCGTGGTGGAGATGCCGGTTCGGGACCTGCCACATTGGCAGGGGGCCGGAGTAGGACAGGCTCTGGAAGACCTGCTGATGTTCCTGAGTGGCGATCGCTTCGAGTTCACGTTTACCACACGTCTCTATCCTGATGCGGAGCGAAACCGGTTTTTCAAGTTCGGCGGTAAGAGCGCTTGGAAAGCGGATCGCATTCTGATGTTTTCCGGTGGTCTGGATTCCTTTGCAGGTGCGCTCGAAGAGATCGTCGAGCAAAAACAGAGAACTGCCCTGGTCAGTCATTTCTCGGCCACCAAGATAGCGCCAGTTCAACGGCACTTGCAGGAATACCTCTCAGATGAACATGGAAGGGACCTCTCCCGCCATGTTCCGGTGCATATCCAGCTTGTCGGGGGCAAAACCAGGGAAGGTACGCATCGAAGCCGGTCTTTCCTGTTTGCAGTGTTGGGAGCGATGACCGCGCAGGCTTTTGGGCGGGATCGCGTGTCGTTTTACGAGAACGGTATTGTCAGCCTCAATCTGCCGCCGGTCGGCAACGTGTTGGGAACCCGTGCGACACGAACCACGCATCCCAGGACCCTGACCCTGATGACAGGGTTCCTGTCACAAGTGTTCGATGGCGGAATGAGGGCCGACAACCCGTTCTTCTGGCGCACGAAGACGGAGGTTGTATCGACGATTGCGCGATTGGGCGCGGCAGATCAAATCCGGCATACCCGAAGTTGCGCGGATGTTCACAACCAGACCAAGCAACATGTGCATTGTGGCCGATGCTCCCAGTGTATCGACCGGCGTTTTGCAGTGTTGGCCGCAGGGCTGGAATCTTATGATCCGGAAGAGGCCTACCGGGTTGATCTGTTGAACGGGCGCAGAGAGCGGGTCGAGGACAAGGAGATCGCCCTGTCCTATGTCCGCAATGCCGAACAATTCGAACATCTCTCAGCGGACGTCCTGGCGCAGCACTACCCGGCCGTTCTGGATGCCGTGGGCAACCTCGGCGAGCCGGCAAAGACGTCGTTGTCGATGATCGCCGAGCTCTTGAAACGCCATGGCGTCTCTGTTGCGGGTGTGATGCAGAACGTTCGCGGGTCTGGCTCGCTGGCCGCCTTTCCCGAAAACAGCCTGCCGAGACTGTACGGAGAGGCGCAGAGGGAACGGTTGTTTGCCGGGGTGCCGGGGGCCGTGAGCGGTCAGGCTCCGGCCCGGAAACTGACCATCGTGATTGACCGGAACCGCGAAACGGCCACGGTCGACAGCGTGGTTGTTCTCGCCAAGGGGGCAACGGCGGGGCTGATTCTGGTGCTGTCCAATGCGTTTCTTGAAGCCGCGGGGCAGGGGCTGGATCCGTTCGACTTCCCCGCGATCCCGGCAAGGCGGCTGGCCAAAATGTTGAACCTGTCCTCCGACGAAGGCGTCCGGCAGAGGGTGAACCGGTCGCGCACCGAACTGGGCAAGAAGTTCGCATCGGCGGGCCTGGACAAGGACCGTGGGACGGCCATCATCGAAAGCGTTCCCGGGCACGGGTACCGGCTGGCCCCGGACCTGGTTGAGGTTCGGGTGGCCCCCAAAGCCAAACCTACTCGATGATCTCCACGTCAACATCGCCGAGCGGCCCACGCTTGCGGAACCGGGCCATCAGCTCGATCTGGCGACCGGGACCGACAGCCCCGTAGGAGGTGAAGGTCGTGAGGGCATTGTCATGCCCAAGGTTTTGCGACCAGGCCTTGTAGTCCTCCGGAGTGCGGCAATACTCGCGGGTCAGTTCCGCCAGCGTATCGCGCACCCGGTGCGGAGAGAACGGCGACAGCCCGGCATCGGTGAAGGCCTGCTTGAAGATGCGCGCCGCGCTGGACGGGTTCGACCATGGCTCGCGTGCGATACCAAGGGCGGCGAACTTGCGGGACCCGTCAACACCGACCCGTGTCTTGGGAAACAGCGGGTCCGCATCCGAGAACAGATGGGTGGTGCGCAATTCCCCGATCCAGTCGCGAAGGATCTGATCGGCCGGGCCACCGATCGGGAAGAAGGCAGTGGTGAAGGACTTGCCGAACTTGGTCTTGACGCTGCGCCCGTCGAACTGAACGCAGGCGTTCTGCAGATCGACATGACCGAGGCGGAGACCGATGCCTGCGCCGATCCGGGAGCCGGTGAGAAACAGAAAGGCCACGAGGGCCCGGTCTCGACGCTGAAGCACGCTGCTCGTGGGCATCCGTTCAAGCAGGTGCTGCACCTGTGCCAGCGAAGGGTGCGGTTTCCACAGGGTCGACCGCCGGGCTGCCTCGGACTTTCGGTCCGGTGTCAGGTAGTCGGTGTCGGAGTGGGAAATCTTCGACTTGTAGCCGGGCTGATCAGCAAGCCAGAAGAAGAAGGCTTTCACCTCCCGCAGGGTACTGTTGATCGTCGACGGCGACAGCGGTGCTCCGCTCCGCGCGTTCTTTTGTGCCGCCAGGTACCGTTTGAAGGCGCGGGCCCGTTCGGAGTGAAAGGCGCGAAAATCTCTGCCACCGAGGAAGGCTTCGTAAACCGAGATCGCGGCTGCGGTCTTGTCGATCGTTGCCTCCGAATGGCCTTTCGCAACCTGGAGCCAGACCAGGTACTTGTGCTTGATGCGCAGGTTCTCACGAGTGCTTTTTGACATGGGTCTTCCGGTCCTCTTCCAAGGTGACATTCAAGGGGGGCTCTGCCGGGGACACTAATCTTGTGTTTGCCTTCTGGATTGTGACCTGGATTTTGGCCCGGATTGCGTCGAGATCGGCACGGCGAACAGCCCTGTTCATGATGTTGCCGCATGTAGGGCACAGGGCGGACAGCAGGCCGCTCGTGGCTGTCTGCTGCGTGTAATCCGCGATTTTGCCGTCCGGCGCGCGGGGACCCTTGCACCCGACGCAGTAGCAATGGTGCAGTTCCAGTTTGCATTTGCCGCGGTTCCGTCGCTGACCCAGGAAGGCCTTGAGATCGCGACCCTGTATCAACCAGGGCTTGCGGCTGATGTCCGCCAGCAACCCATGCTGCCGGATCCACCTGATGACGGTCTGGCGGTGAACGCCCAGGGCGCCCGCCGCTTCCCAGACCTCGTACACGCGGTGGGTTTTGATGCGCGCAGGTGATGGCCGGCGTGCCATTACCGGCCCTCCTGCGACAGGGGGCCGTTGGTGTTCTTGCAGACTTGCGCGTTCTCGTAGGCCTCGATCTCGGTCTCGTCATAGAGGACGCGCGAACCGATCTTGAGAAAGCGCGGTCCCTTCCCGAGCCAGCGCCATTGTTCCAGCGTTCGCGGCGACAGGTGCCACCGCCGCGCCAACTGCTCTTGTGTAATCTTCGCCATGAGTGCCTCGCGGCTTCGTTGCAGGGCGCGTTGTTACGCCCGGCTTCATGGCATCAATGTGTGGCTCAAAGGTCCGGAAGTATGTGGTCAGGCAGGAGAAAGTCGTGACACCCGCGGCCGGTAACATGCTGATATTTATGAGCGTCGGATCGAAACTTGTGACAGATCGGCGAGATCGCGTGACAAGGCGCTCGGACATTGACCCTTGTGGGCCGTTGTCTGGACGCCAGCTCTATCATTATGTCCGAATACAGGGACTTGTTCATTGTTGCCGGTCTCAGGGACCGCGGGAGAATTCGTCCCGGGAAAGGATCGCATGGGCCAGCAGCAGAATTGCCCGACCAACCATTAGTCGCGCTGCAGAAAGAAAAGCTGCCCTTCGTTGGAGGCGCAGCAATGTTGGACGGGCCTATGACCGAGTTGCGGGACTTTCCGGACCTTCAGCCAAACGCCACGAACGAGCGCTTTCGGCCCTAAGCTGACATTTGGTCATAGTGCAGCGAACGACAGACTCCGGTCAAGGGGATGAACCCAGGAAGGCCTAAACTTGGTGGATGAACGCAAACGGGTGTTGAGGGCATTGCTGATGGTGAACCAAATGCCCGTCCAACTTCTGATCTGACGTTGCGACTTTCCAAGATCGATATCAGCCGGATTGCCCGCCCTATAGTTTCGGCTTGTACGCTTCGAGTGTGTCAAGAACCCGGGATCGAGTTTCCGGTGCATGCTCAAAGAAACGGCTGGCAACTTTGTTGGCAGGGAAGCCAGGCCAAGTCCGATGCATTTCGTCAATCGCTTGACGTGCGGCCTCGGGTTCGCCGTTCGCGTGATAGGCGGTAGCGAGCAGCATCAGGCTCGGCGCGCTGACCGGGAAACCGCGTTCAGCCGCCAAAGAGAACGCCTCGATACATGCCGGATAGTCCCCAAGCATCAACTGTGACGCTCCCCAGATATTGTTTGCGCCGAACCTACCGCTTCCAGAGCGGGGGCGTTCCGGGTCCGAGACCTCTGCCGCGAATGTGGGGTCATTTGAAATGAGCGCCGCGATGCCCGCGAGGTCCAGAACGTGGCCGTCCTCCGGCGAAAGATCAACAGCTATCCGGGCTCTGCGCAGCGCTTCATCGGGGTTGTCTTCTACCGCAAATGTCCATCCCATTGCGGCATTCGCCCAGCCATCAGTTGGGCCGCGTTCCAGGGCCTTCTCCGCCATACTGCGTGCTTCGGCAACTAGGTCGGAGGCGCGTGTGGCGTCATTGGACAGATAGGCCAGAAGCGCCAAGACCTGTGCCGCGCCCGCGTATCCGCCGGGTAGGCCAGGGTCGAGATCGATGGCGTGCCGAAACGTGTTAAGCGCAACCTCCTGGCGCTTCAGGTCAAAGAGCGGGAAGAACATTCCGCGCGCCTGTTCGGCGAGATTGGTCGCCTGCACACTGGCCATGGACCGTTCCCTGAGCGCAGCGAGCTTGGCATTGCTCTCGTCCGCAGCGGTGTGAGTTGCTTCTTGGCGGAGATTTGCTGCAAAGAATCCACCCGTGATCAGCGCAGTGGCGAGTACTCCGATCGCGGCCATCCATCTCCGAGAGGCGGATTGTGCGCCGCTGGGTTCTGCTTTCTTCGGCCCTACCTTTTCAGAGAACGAGGGCGGTGCGTGCCCAAATGTCAGTTTAGGCTTGTAGCCGCCTGAAGGGATCTGGATGCGCACTTCATCTTCTTCTCCCTCGCCCTCATAGTATTCCTGAAGCAAACGCCGCAAGCGCCCGGCCTCGACGCGAACAAGGCTCAGCCCGCCGCCGTTGTCGTCAAGTCGCCGCCCGTACACCTCTACAGCAATGGCTTTGCCACGAATGCGGTCGCCATGCCCGGAAAGTGTCTCCTCGACGACGTAGGTCAGAAACTGCCTCAAGCGGGGCGACGCAGCAAAAACATCGCTCTCGACAACCTTGGCCAACGCGGTACGCGCCTGATCAACACGTTCAGACGTTAGTTCTTTTTTTACAGTGCCTTGCGCCAATTTATGCGTCGCCATCTTGCGTCCAACTAACCCCAACTTACCCCAACTTACTCTGACTGGCGAGCATACTGGATTACCCTCGGATCGAACTCCAAAGCTATCAGCCGCTAATTAAGAGCCAACATTGATCCTTCGTAACGATCTGCCTGATCTCGCCGATTTGATCCTCACACTTGCACTGGATCACCCGACGCTCAGGGAAGCCGTGGATGATTATGAATTGGCCTGCTCAAGCGAACAGGATGAGACGCTCAGTCCTGAGTTGCGTGCTGAATGGGCCAATATCCGAAAGGAACTGGTCCGCGAGATCGAACGCCAGACGCGGCGCATTTCCGTTAACCCCGACCAACAGAGGAAAAACTGAATGACCGAAGACAACCGCAACGATCCGCAACGGCCGAGCCACACAGAGAACGATGAACCGCAGGACCCCTCCCGCCGGGATCTGCTCAAGGGGGCGGGTGCCGGTGCGATCGTTGCCGGTGGGGTCAGCTTTGGCGGTGCCGCTCAGGCGCATCCGGGGGAAGGACCGCTTGGCGAGGCATTGACCAACCCCTATGGCGGCCGTCCGGCAGGCGGCATCACTCTTCCCGAGTACTTCCGTCCGACCAAATACATGACGGGTTCAAACGCCAACTATTTCCCGTTGGCGGAGGATCTTGGCCCCGACGAGATGCGGATTTCCTTCTGCGGTTCCACGCCCTTCCCACCGCGTGAGGATCAGGCGGGCACCTGCATTATGGTCGAACTTGGCAACGGCAAGCGTTTCTTCTTCGATTTCGGGTCGGGTTGTGTGCGCAACATCATCGGCATGCAGGTGCCGGCACAGTTGATCAATGACATCTTCATAACCCACCTGCACGTCGATCACTACGCCGACATTCCGTATATCTTCCCATTCCGCGCGTGGTCGGGTGGCTACACACCCCTGCGAATCCATGGTCCGTCCGGCCGCACGCCTGAGCTTGGCACACAGGGGATGGTCAACGGAATGAAGCAAATGCTGAAATGGCATCTGGAAGCTTTTGACGTCTTCCCCATTGGCGACGGTTACGAAATCGAAGTCAACGAGTTCGACTTCCGCAAGGAGGGCGGCATCGTTTACGACGAGGATGGTGTGACCGTCCGCTCCTGGCCGCGCAGTCACGCGAAAGACGGTGCTGTTGGCTACAGGCTCGATTGGAATGGCCTCAGCTTCGTGTGGACGGGCGATGGACGACCGGACGAGTTGAGCCTCGAATACGGCAAGGGTGCCGATGTCTTTGTGACCGAGATGTCCGGACAGGATATCGGTCAGTTGATGACCTATAAATACGGCCTGCCGCAGGAGTTGTTCAATTACACCATCGATACCCATCACACGTCGCATTACGCCGTTGGCAAGATCATGGCCGAAGCGCGCCCACGCCTTGCGATGGTGACTCACTACACGCAGGACGAGGATATCGACGCCGAGATGCTCGCCGGCATTCGGGCCCACTACGACGGGTTGTTTGCTTGGGGTCTGGACGTGGCGGTGGTGAATGTCACCAAGGATGCGATCTGGTATCGCAAGGCGACATTGCCTGGCAAGTCGGGGTCTGTGGCTCCCTTCCGGGAACTTGGCAAGATGGAAGCCGAGGGCCGGATCGAGTTGCCGGACGAAATCAAACCACCGGCACCGCGCCTGACCCGCGCCGACCAGCAGGACCAGAAATACCGAGACATGGAGATCGACCCGAAGGCCTACTATCCTGCAGATGTGTTCCGCGCCCCGGCTCCGGAATGGCCGAGCGACTTCACCATAAAGGTCGACGACGTGATCCCCAACCGCAAGAAGAAAGCGGAGTGATCGCATGATCGAGTTCGGCTCCGCTTCAGCTGTTCCCGTCACCATTCTTACCGGCTTCCTCGGGGCCGGTAAGACGACCCTCCTGAACCGGATCTTGACTGGAAACCACGGCCTGCGCGTTGCGGTTTTGGTCAATGATTTCGGGTCGATCAATGTCGATGCCGACCTTGTTGTCGGCGTCGAGGACGACGTGATGAGTCTTGCAAATGGCTGCGTCTGCTGTTCGATCCGGGACGATTTGATCGAGACGGTTGAAGCGGTGCTCGCCCGTCCGGAGCGACCGGAATACATCCTGCTGGAAGCAAGTGGTGTCTCGGACCCGTCCTCCATTGCCATGACTTTCACCGACCAGCGCTTCCGTGACACGATCCGCCTCGATAGCATCATGTGCCTCGTGGATGCAGAGCAGATCTTTGCGGCACCCGAGCAGATGGAACTGAAACTGCGCCAGATCGCCTTCTCGGACATGGTCATCCTCAACAAGATCGACCTCGTGGATCGGGAGACGGTGCAGAAGGTCCATGACTGGCTTGGATCGCGCTTCCGTCGCTACAGGCTGGTGGAAGCAGTCAACGCGGAGGTGCCGCTCGACATCCTGCTCTCTGTCGGACGCTTTGCCGCCGAACAGTTGGATGCGGAACCGTCAAACCACGCCCATGGCCCTGGCTGCGGTTGCCCCGAACATGCGCATCACCATGACCACGCGGCGAAGTTCTCGACCACGATGCTACGCTCGGATCTTCCCGTTAATCTCTCCGGCCTGCGAGACGCAATCAAGGGACTGCCCGGTGAGGTCTACCGGGTGAAAGGGTTTGTCTATAGCGAGGAAGACCCGGAGCACCGTATTGTCGTGCAAGTCGTCGGCAAGCGTATCGACATTTCCCGAGACGAGAAGTGGGGAACGCGCAAGCCGGAAACCCGCCTCGTGGCGATCGGCGCGCCCGGAGCCGTTTCGGAAGACACCTTGGGAAGAGTGTTCCTCGAAGTGGCATAAAGGAGACCACTCTTTCCGCGTTTACCTTGCCAAATACCGTCGAAAAGAGCGAACCGGACCTTCGTTGAGATCGCAGCGTAGGTCGGGAGACCGCCCTTCGCGGCCGGTGCTTCGCGGTCCACAGACGGGTAGTATGGGCTCATTCGAGACCTTAGCTGCCGGGTGCCCGAAGGCGACAGTGCCGGACAAACCGCTCTTTCGCTGCGGGTGCGCCAACGGCTGCTCTTATCGACAGCCAGTAACGGTAGTATTCACTGGTGACAGAAGCGCATGAGCTTTAGTTGTCTTAGTGTAGTCTCAGGCTACCTTTTCCGCCATCTGATCTTCTTTGACCGTGAGATCTGAAAGCATCCGCTTTGCCCAGGACAGCGCGCCAGAGGTCAGTAGAAAAACTTCTGGCACCACCACCCATTCGCCGACCCAGACACCCCCGGAACGCTCATGTTGGTGGAGGGTCAATTCTCCGACTTGCTCTGATCTTTGGCGCCCAAGCCTTGCAACAGCTTCGGCAAATTCGCTAGCCCGCTGGTTGCGCTTATGGTGCATCGAGGACGACGCACCCTTTCCGTTTTCATGGCACTCGCAAATCTCGCCGATGTCGCTGGATGACAGCAGATTGATGTTGTGTGCAATCTTGCAGATCGACGCACAGAGACAGCCGAGAGCAGAGGCAATATCGGCAACGCCATCACGCGCATTCTGCCAATGGGGTTCGGTTGCGTTCAACCCAAGGACCTCCGCCAAGCCGGCCTTTACCTCGGCCCCTTTTCCTTCTTCGTAGTTGGACAAATCGCCCAGGGGTCCGCCGACCTGAACCAGCGCTCCGCGCCTTTCCGCTTCGGTGATCGCCTCGCGACGACGCATAAGCTCCGCGCGCCAGACTTCAAACTTGGTCCGAAGCAGCATCGGGATCGCGTGTTGCCCATTGGTGCGTCCGATCATGTACGTGTTGGGGTGCGCCTCGATCAGACCCGTCAGCGAGGACACGAGCTGATCGAGGTCGCTCAACACGGTCGCCAGACCGAGCTTCATTTGCATCGCAAGCGCAGTGTCCATGATATCTTGCGTCGTACTATTGAAATGGACGAACTTGGCGAGATCCTCGCCGACGTGTTCGCGCAGTTGCCCGACCAATCCCAAGATGGGTCGCCCGACAAGCGCCATGTCCTGCCGCAAGCGTTCCTGATCGAGCTTTCCGATGCAAAACCCGTCGAGTGCAACAACAGCTTCATTCGGCACGAGACCCACATCACTTTGCACACGCGCCAGCGTTTGTTCGACTTTGATCCATGCGGAGATTGTCGAGGATTCCGACCAGATGTGCCGCATATCTGTGCTGGAAAAGCTACCTTGCAAGAGCTGCCAATCAAGCATCACCCAACCCTCCTTGCGCCAGTTTGCGTTCTTTCATGATTCCGCGAACGCGGAAGGCAATCGCCCCGGCACCAAGGATCAGGAAGGCGAGCGCAATCGGTCGTTCGACAAAGATCAGCGCACCGCCATCTGACATCAGCAGGGATTGCCGGAATGTTTCTTCTGCGCCCTTGGCCAGAACGAAGGAGATCACGAAGGCCGCAATGTTGAAGTCATATTTGCGCATCAGCCAGCCGACGAAACCAGCACAGGTCATCACCGTCACATCGAACATAGAGCCGCGCGCCGAATAGGCCGCAACAAAGGCCGTCATGAAGATCAGCGGATAGAGCACATTGGTCGGGATTTTCAGGATCAATCGGGCGACTTGCGTGGCACCGAAATAGCCGATCAGGCCATATGCGAGGATGCCGAGCATACCACAAGCAAAGAGCTTGTAGACCAGTTCCTTGTCGGTCAGGAAAAGCGTCGGCCCGACCTGGATGCCATGGATCAGGAACACACCCAACAGGATCGCGCCGATGGTCGAGCCTGGAATACCTAAAGTCAGCAGCGGAGCCATGGACGGGCCGGACACTGCGTTGTTGGCCGCTTCTGGCGCGGCGACACCTTCCAATGCGCCCTTGCCCCATTGTTCGGGGTTCTTCGCGCGGCGCTTGCCTTCCCCATAGGAGATGAAAGCCGCAATAGCTGACCCCAGACCCGGCAAAACACCAATGCCAGCACCGATGAAACCACCACGCACAGCATGGGGCAGACAGGGTTTGTATTCCTCCCATGTCAGATCATTGCCATCAGCAGAGCTTTCGTTTTCCTTGGTCTCGCCAGTTGCTTTTCGCCGTTCTTCGAGCTGCGCAAAGACTTCACCTAAGACAAAGACACCAATCATCAGCGGTACGAGGCCGATCCCGTTGGAGAGATCGAACGAGCCGAATGTGTAACGCTCTTCGCTGGAAATTGGATCGAGCCCAACCATTGCCACCAGAATACCCAGGAGCGCAGAGGCCAGACCTTTGACGATGGACTTTCCGATTACCGAACCGATCACCACAAAGGCCGCAAAATAGATGGCAAAGGTTTCCGGTGGTCCGAGTTTCAGCGCAATTGCCGCGATGAAACCAACGCCAACAACCAACAGAATGTCGCCCATGAGATCGCCGATCACAGATGAGATCGTGGCAACCTTCATTGCTTTACCTGCCTTACCAGCGCGGGCCAGTGGATAGCCGTCAATCTGCGTCGCGGCGCTCGCGGCTGTGCCAGGCGTATTAAACAGGATCGCTGCGATGGAACCGCCATAGCGCCCGGATTTTCCGATCACATAAAGAAAGGCGAGCGCAAAGAGGGGCGACATATAGAAGGTGATTGGCAGCAGCATCGCGATTGCCGCTGAAGCTGTCAGACCCGGCGTTGCGCCCACGATCATGCCCACGGCAGCGGCAAGGACGATGGCAAAGAGCAGCATTGGGTCGGTGATGACCGAAAGAAGGGCGGGAAAAATTTCCATGAGACTTACCCCTGTATCCAGCTGAGCAGGTCAAACACTTCGCCATAGGGCGGGAAAACACCAAGCAGCACAAAAAAGATGAGGTGGAACACCAGCGGGCAGATGACCACGGAGACCGCAAGGCCGATCCAGCTCCGCACACCGAACATATACAGCACGATGGGAGCTACTATGGCCGTGGGTAGCAAGTAGCCAAACCAACGGAATGACTGTTGGTAGATCAGCGCAATGATGAACAGCGCGATGATCTGGATAGTGGCACCGCTGTCTCCGCTTGCTGTAGCGACATCTCCAGTCTGACGGGATGCACCTAGTAACAAGAGACCCGACAAGCCCAAAAGAGCGACGGAGGCAGCAAAGGGCACGATCCCGGCCCAAGTGTCGCCGGGCGATGCAGCTGGCACCTGCCACGCGCCCCAGATGGCCACAAGTGAAACGATGGCCAGCACAAGACCTTCGGCATAAGCGCGCATGTCATCCTCCCTGAAAAATGCGTGGACAGAAAGAAGCCGGGAGATCATCGATCCCCCGGCCGTGAGGACTTAGTTGGTCAAGCTTTCAACCAAAGGAGTGGCGTCCTCTTTCATAGAGCTCAGTGTTGCCTTGGCGTCTGCGCCGCTCTGATAGACTGGACCGGTCCCACGCGACGCCAGCAATTCAGCAAATTCAGGCTTCGCTGCGATCTGTTCCAGCGCTATTTCCATCGCCGCGATCACTTCAGCAGGCGTGCCCTTCGGAGCAAACACGATCACCGGCGAGGACACAGCTGCAAACGGAATGCCCAACTCGCCAAAAGCAGGCACATCCTTCATGATGGCATCGCGTTCTTGACTGTTGACTGCCAGAGCGCGCAGTTGATCTTCGAATCCGGCCAGCTGTTGTACGCCCAGGAAGCCGAAGTCAGCTTGTTCCCCGATTAGAGCGGCGCGAGTTGGCCCTCCGCCCTTGAACGGAACGTCTTGCGCTTCAATGCCGTTATTGGCGAGAAAGCCCAGACCGCCCACATGGTGGAAACCACCGCGGCCTGAATGCGCCCAACGAAGCGATCCAGGATCAGCCTTGGCCGCGTCGATCACGTCCTGAACAGTCTGAAACGGGCTGTCTTTCGGGACCATCAGCGAGGTTTGCAATTGGCCGACCTGCGCAACGAACTCAAAGCTGTCCAGTGCATCAATGTCGGTGTCGCGGGTCATGGTGGACAGCAAGAATGAGCCACCAGAGGTCATCATCATCGTGTAGCCATCAGGCCGTGCGCCAACGACAGAATTGGCTCCATTCAAGCCACCCGAGCCGGGTTTGTTCACGACAACAACCGGCACTTCCAAAATGCCTTCGGCTGCCGCTGAGATA
Organism: Ruegeria sp. YS9; assembly: GCF_024628725.1. NCBI lineage: Bacteria > Pseudomonadati > Pseudomonadota > Alphaproteobacteria > Rhodobacterales > Roseobacteraceae > Ruegeria > Ruegeria sp. YS9. Next base: position 2,914,319 of record NZ_CP102409.1, on the reverse strand, counting down.
GCGCGGGCATAGGCATCAGTGCCGCCGCCTGCCTTGTAGGGTACAACCAGGTTGATCGGGCGCTTGGGCCAGTCAGCCGCAAAGCTGGCTGTGGCTGATGCCGTAAGGGCGATGCCTGCCAGTGCGGCAGAAATGAGTTTTCTGCGTTTCATAGAGTCCTCCCTAAATTCTCTTCTGGTCTCACCTAGCAGATCACAGAGATTGCGAAAAATGCAAAGATGTTTAGTTTACTTGCAAAAGATGTAAGTGACGGTGGCAAACATGAACATCAAAGCGCTTCGTGCATTCAGAGCAACGCTGTCTGAGGGATCACTCGCAGCAGCAGCAAAAATACTGCACCTTTCGCAACCAGCGGTGAGCCGGTTGGTTTCCGGTCTTGAGGGGGAGTTGCGGCTTGATCTTTTTGATCGAAGCGGCCGGAACCTCACTCCAACACCCGAGGGACTTGCATTTTATCGCGAAGCTGGTCGCATCCTCGACAACCTGGATGAAATCCCAGGCATCGCCGCCGAGATTCGTGCAGGCCGCACTCAGAACCTTCGGATCGTCGCAATGCCGCGCATCGCGCGCGCGCTGGCTTCCCCTGCTGTCGGTCAATTTGTAAGGGCGAACCCTGATACAAATGTCAGCCTGGATGTACGTGCCCGCAGAGAGGCTGGGAAGTGGCTGGCCGGTCGAGAATATGACGTGGGCATTGGTGCGCTTCCCGTCGAACACCCCGACATCCAGACTGAACTGCTGTTGCGCGTTAGAGCACAAGCCGTCGTACCAATTGATCATCCGCTTGCTGATCTGAAGGAGGTTTCCATTGATGATTTAGGTGACGTTCCTATTGTCAGGCTGATGCACGGATTGCTTCTGCGCGATCAACTGGATGATATGTTTCGATCCGCTGGGATACTACCAAAACAAACCTGCGAAGTCGCATCTTCCTCGCTGGCATGTGCCCTCGTAGCGGATGGCGGTGGTGTCACAATTGCAGATGAGCTTGTAGCGGCCAACGTAGATAGAGATCGCATTCGAACCATCCCCATAACGCCCGAACGCTGGATGTCGTTTGGGCTTCTCTTTCCAGTTCAGTCAGAGCCAAACGAAGCACGCGACCAGTTCGTTGATGTACTAAAATCACATGTCACAGCACTTGCGGCGTCAAGCGAGGCGATAGAAGTGATGTACTAGAAACTCGCGTATGCCTGCGGGCCTCTTCAAAAAATTTTGATAATTTCAAAATTTAAGCATCCAGAAAGCGGACTTTGATGTTTGATGCAGCATTTAGCACTTTGGGCTCAAAGCGGACTTGCGGCGCTGCGGCGGTTCGCTATCCAACCCAGACCCAAAAGCGGTCATTATGAGATTTGAGACGATTTTGCCGTTGCATTAGCTTAGCCCCCTAGGCCGCCATTCGGAATTCCGAAGCTGTCGCTGGGACTATCATGGCTGACCGACTGCTCAGAGCCCATCGCGACAGATGCTGCGCTCCGCTCGAACTAGTGCAATGCGCGATCACCGGACATAGCCCGTGATGGCGTTGGTCGAGTACGACGATTCCCATAGAGGGGCGCCGCTGCAATGCAGCTTCGTCAATCCGGCCGTTAGTTCGCCGTGCAGCGTGACAAGCCGGGCGTACGACGGCAGTGCGTGACAATTCTGCCGGTCGAGGATGCCAACCCGTTGGACCGCTCCCTGCGCAAAGCTGCCGCTTACGGCGCAGGACCCTTCGCACGTGCAGCATCTCCGCCACTGCCGAAAGCCGCCTTTCATGATCAGAGCGGCGAAGGGCAGTGACGAGCCCATTTTTCCGGATACTGCACGATGTTCCAATGACTGTTTTGGGCAGAAATCGGGCTTTGCAAAGCTCCGTGAATCGGCCCGTACTGGACCCTTGATGATGCTCCACCAAGCTTCAATTCGGTTCCAAGAAACGGAACTTGTTTGATAGTGCAGAGATTAGCGATTTTGTTTAAGGATTGCACCGTTTCGCATAATCAACGAAAGCTCTGACACGGGGCGGCATATTGCGCTTGGATAGATAGTTCAGGGAGAACCGGGGCAAATCAGCGGTCTGGCCTTCCAGAACCTGAACCAACCTGCCGTCTTCCAGCGAGCTCTCGACAGAGCTTGCAAAGATATAGGCCAGCCCAAGCCCCGCCTTTGCGCCTTCAAGGATGGAGGTCACGTCGTTGGTGACGATCTTGGGACGCGGCATGACCGAATAGGGGCCGTCTGTGCCTGCAAATTCCCACGGGGCCAGCTTGTCAGCACCTGTAATAGCAAAACAGACCCCGCTATGTGCCGCCACATCGGCCGGTTTCTCTAGGGGCGGGCAATTGGCTAGATATTCGGGGGACGCGACAATCGTCATCTTCAGTGTAGGGCCAATTGCGATGGCATATGTATCAGGATCAAGCAGGGTCTCAGCACGGATAGCAGCATCAACCCCGCTGGTTACGAGATCGACTTTTGTTTCGTCATAAATTAGTTCAATCGCCACCGCCGGATGTTCTTTTGCAAATCCTGTGATTAGGGCATCCAGAAACAATTGGCCCGCGGCGGTCGGGGCCGTTAGCCGAAGCGTGCCCGACAGATCTTCGTTTAGGTCGTGAATACTTTTCAGTGCTGTTTCCAGATCATTGATTGCTGGCAGGCTACGGCGAAAAAGAAGTTCGCCCGCTTTGGTCAGGGCGATGGCCCGGGTCGATCTTTCGATCAGGCGCACGCCAAGGCGATCTTCGAACCTCTGGACAGCTTCACTTACCGAACCCGCTCCAAGTTTCAGTTTTTCAGCCGCCGCGCGGAAACCGTTCTCTTGAGCAACCGCCACGAATATCGACACGTCGTTCAACTCATTTCGCCTCATTGTTAGATATTCCTTACATCGCGATCTAAAAATGGCTGTTTATCTAACAAATATCCCTGACTATCTTGCTTGGCAATGGAAACCACACGCTTCGCCACACGCAAAACCGGAGCGAGAAAGTCAAAAGGACAAAGCTGATGAGCACGATGAAAATCTGGGACCTACACATGACATATGACGGCCCCATGACCGAAGAATTTGCCGAGGGCACTATGCGGTTGGCTGAAAGCATTGCGCAGGAAGCTGGTGTGATCTGGAAAATCTGGACCGTTGATGAAAGCAGTGGTGATTTCGGTTCGACCTATTTGTTCCGGGATCTCGCCGCCCTGGAAACCTACAAGGCGATGCACGTGAAGCGTCTGGCGGCAATCGGTGTCACCGTAACGTCGGACCATGTGTTTGATATCATGGAAGACCTCAGCTCAATCACCAACGCCCCCTTGCGCGAGGTAGTCTGATCAGGATCCCTCTTAAACTTGCGCACATACAAGGAGCTTTCAAATGAGCAATCGAACATTCCTGACCCTTCACAGCACAATCTATGCGTTGTTTGCCTTTGCGCTGTTTTTTCTGCCTGGTTTTCTGTGGCCAAACTACGGATTGGAGCTGAATGACCGCTACGCCTGGTTCCTGTCGCAGCACAACAGCATTTTTCTTGGAGGGATTGCCATTATTGGCTTTCTTCTTAGGGATGTGACCGACGGTGCAACCGCCCGGAAGCTGCTGACCGGGCTGATGGCAACCAACGCACTTGGTTTTGTCGTAACGCTATATGCGGCGCTGACAGGTATCTTCACTGGCTTTGGTTGGTCGGATCCCGCATTCTTTGCGTTTCTTGCGGTGATGAGCTTCCTGCAACTCAAGAAACTTAGTCAGTCCTGATGGTAGGGAACGCGGCTCGGAGCTTTCCGCTCCGAGCTTTCTGCCAATAAGAAGTGGATTTATGTTAAGATCTAGGGTCAGGATTCATAACCAGTAGATGACGAGCGCGGCCAGAGCGATGGCAGAGAGGAAGACCTTTGGGCAACGGTCGTAGCGGGTTGCCACGCGCCGCCAATCCTTCAGCCTGCCGAACATGATCTCGATCCGGTTTCGGCGTTTGTATCGACGCTTATCGTATCTGACGGCTTTCTTGCGCTGCTTTCGTCCAGGGATGCAGGCGCGTATCCCTTTGTCTTGCAACGCTTCCCGGAACCAATCGGCATCGTAACCGCGATCCCCGAGCAGCCAGTCGACCTTTGGCAGGCTGCTGAGCAACGCCCGCGCACCGATGTAGTCGCTGACCTGACCGGCGGTGACGAACAGGTTGAGTGGGCGGCCTTGGCTATCGCAGATGGCGTGCAGTTTGGTGTTCATGCCGCCTTTGGTTCGACCGATCAGGCGCCCACGCCCCCCTTTTTCGCGGCCAGACTGGTCGCTGTTCGATGGGCCTTGAGGTAGGTCGCGTCGATCATCACGGTCTTCTGTTCGCCGTGTTCGGCGGCCAGACCCGCCATCATCCGCGCAAAGATGCCTTTCTCGCTCCAGCGCTTCCAGCGGCTGTAGAGCGTCTTGTGCGGACCATAGGCGGCAGGAGCGTCACGCCAGCGCAAACCATTGCGATTGATGAAGATAATCCCACTCAGGACGCGCTTGTCATCGACACGTGGCTTGCCGTGCGACTTCGGGAAAAAAGGGGTAAGCTTGGCCATCTGCTCATCGCTCAGCCAGTAAAGGTCGCTCATATCACCGCTCCGTTTTTGGGGCCGTGAATCACGTCATGCGCGGGAAATCAATGCGTCCTGACCCTAGCGCCGTGATCGAGGTCTGACCCGGCAGGACCGCGCTGCAAGAAAAAACTCAGGCGATGAAACACGAGGAACACCATGGAAAACGAGATTGCACAGACCGCAGAGAACGTGACGAACACCGTTTGGGCCGAACTGTCGCAAGTTCTGAATACCGAGCTGTATGACGGGAAATCGCTGAGCGACCTGCTGACGCTCGAGGCCCTTCTTGGCCTTGTCGCGAACACGATCGCGGCGCTGATCCTGTTGGTGCTTGGGCTTGTGATTTCAAGATATGTCAGCCGGAAGATCCGGGGCGTCGGTGAAAACTCGGAACGCCTGGACGATACGCTGTTCAACTTTCTTGGCAATCTGGCGCGCTATACGATCCTGGCGTTTACCGGGCTGTTCATTCTGAACACGTTCGGGGTGCAGACGACGTCGATCATCGCGCTGATCGGTGCCGCCGGTTTGGCCATTGGTCTTGCGTTGCAAGGCACATTGTCCAACGTTGCAGCCGGCGTGATGATCATCCTATTCCGGCCGCTCAAGATCGGCGATTTCGTCGACGTGAATGGGGTGCTCGGAACTGTAAAAGATATCACCCTGAACTACACCGAAATTGCGGATATGGGGAACGTCAAGGTTATCGTTCCCAACGCCGAGGTGTGGGGAAACACCATCAAGAACTATTCCGTCTACGAGACCCGTCGTGCCGAGTGGACGTTTGGCGTTGGATACGGCGTCAACTTGGCGGAGGCCGAGCGCGTCATTCGCGAGACGATCATGTCGGACGCCCGTTCGCTGGCTGACCCCGAACCGTTCATCCAGGTGAACAATCTTGGCAGCAGCAGCGTCGATTTTCTTGTCCGCGTGTGGTGCAAGTCTTCGGACTACTTCCGATACCAGGCAGATATGAAGCGCAAAGTCAAAGAGGCGTTGGACGAAGCGGATATCAATATTCCGTTTCCGACCCGCACTCTGCTGATTGAAGGCGAAAAGACTCAGCGAGAAAAAGCGATCGCGGCAGAGTAACCTTGACTGTTGACCCCAGATGCCTGAAGCCAGCACTCTTCAGACAAAATTTGGGGTTTGAGCAACGGAGGTGCGGTCATCGGGCTGAGTCGGTAAAATGATTGCCGCGACTGAAACGCCAAAATGAGTTGGCCTGATCCTTTCCCAATGAAGTGGTCCGCCATTATGCTTGGGAAAACCGAAGATCAGCATGGCAACGAAGAGACACAAGCCAGAGGAGATTGTCACGAATAGTAATCCTTGGGCTAGAACCTGAGCGGCAGTACCTTTCTTGGTAGGCCCAGCGCTGGTCAATATGATCCTAATCAGTCATTTCACGCTCAGACTCCGGCTGGCTCGAAGCTCAAACATGCAATGAAGTCCACTTGGCATCTCAGGGCAGGCAAACGGTCGTGCCAACCTTCTTACCTATCTCGATGCCTGTCTGGTCGAAGCGACGCATGAACTCAGCGCCCGACTCGTCTTGTCTCCGTTGCAAAGTGACAGTTTCCTCTGAATCCGAAACGCTCACTATGGCACGATGAACGTCCTCTTTTAGATTGGGGGGCCAGCCGTTTTCGGTCGAAATCGGGCTCCCGTGCTTGTCAAAGAACTCGCCCTGAGTGACGACGACTTTGAACTGGTTTCCTGCGTCCTTTTCCGGTTTTTCCACCCTGCTTGTGTGACGTCAGCGCCAATGGGACAGTTTAAGTCGATTTGATAAGAGAGGGGTTCTGGCACATCGTACCCACCAAGGAGTGGAGATGAGACAGAAACCCGGAACACGCAAGAGCCACGGCGAGAAGGTTGTCAATGACATCCGCCGTGCCACACGCAAACAGTATTCGGCCGAAGAGAAGACCAGGATCGTGCTGGACGGCCTCAAGGGCGAGGACCACGTCCGAAACCCGTGCCCCCACCGCCACCCGCGGTTTGACATATCTGCAAGGCTGGTTTCCGGACCTGAAAGGGGCTTGCACACGGTTGCGACACCTTCCCGGGATCCTCGTCCCAGTGGTTGATTGTCGAACCTGACCTTCCTTACCGTTGCGGGGGCAGTGCCGGAATTCCACCGGCTTCCCAATTCTCCGCTGCCTGAGAATCAAACAGCGGCACCTCACGATGGCAGCGTACTTTTTACCCGCTTGGGCGCTGAAATGCTGGCGACATTTCCGGTTTCAATACAGACATGGAAACATTCCGGCAAAGTGGACAGCACCGGGATCACGGTCCTTGGCTGAGGGGCGTGGCAGGCCCGCAAGCACGGCGTTCTGCGGGTCCAATGGCCTTGCGGAGTATGCGGTCGCGTCTGGCATCCGCGCCGTCAAACTGACCCCCAACCGCGACGACGACAGCCTGGTTGCTGTGATCAGAAACGAAACGTTGCGCGTCGCCTGACCTTGGCTGGGAAAGAGAGTGTCAGGCCAAAGGAAAGCGGTTTGCAGCAATGCCCGTTTGGGTGACGTTGATCCGTGCGGGATGGTGCTGGCTTGCCATGAGGCAGGTAAAGACGGCGAATATCCGTCATGCGAGAGTTGCCAGCCCATCCTGTCAACGGATGGTAGAAAACCTCGTTTTGTCCATAAAAAATTGTCTTTTTTCGGAAAAACCATTACGTTTTCCGACAATGGTGGAAAACACCGGAGGCAGTAAGAGAGCAGATGCCAAAACCGAAAACAGGTGTTTTGCGGGCAAGGGTTCCTGCGCGCCTCATGGGAAAACGGGATGGTCTGTTTTTCCTCTGGGGGCAGATAGAACGCGCGCGTTTGAAAATCGAATGCGGCGAACGCGCCGAGGGCGCAGCCTCGGACGGGCCAAGGGCGAACACGGCCGGTGAGGTCAAGGGATCGACGACCGCATTGGTGGACGAGTTTATTTTCTACTGACTGTTGTGATGAAACCGGGCCTGGCGGCCCTATTTCTTCTCGAAGAACAGGATGACTTCACCCAGACGGACGCCATAGCGTGAGACATACGCGCGGTTCAGCAGACGGTCGTCATCCAGCAGCCACATCCAGTCGTCGAATTTGACACGCATGGTCCCGTCCTTGATCGGCAGGTCGATCTTGTATTTCCAGTTGAACGTATCCCCGCGTTCAATCCCGCTGGCGGTGCCCAGTACGCCGGGCGCCGTACCGGTCCATGTATCCTCTCCGGTTTTGGTCAATGTCCAGATGCGTTGTTCCGTCGCGCCATCGTCGTAGACGAAGTCTTCGACCAGGGTCAGGGTTTCGCCGTCCCATGTCCCATCGATATCAACTGTGAATCTGCGGGGGATATTTCCCAGAACATCCTGAAACTGACCGTAGGCCACGGTTTTACCGTCGAAGAATTCCTCGAGGTTCAACTGTCGGTCCGACAGAAATGTTTTTGGTACTTTGGGTTTGCTGGAGCAGGCCGCCAGAAGCGCGAGACTCGTGATGGCGACGCAGGCGATGAAAGAGCGAAAGGTGATCATTGCAACGGCTTCCCTTCCGAAGTCGCGTCATACCCGTTCGAACCAATCGCGTGGATCGGTTTTGATTTCGGGTTTGCACGCATCGTGGCGACCAGTTCCGCGACCTTGACGCCAAACTTGCGCATCTCGGACCGGTTCATGATGACGCCGGTTTCTGTCAGGTACATCCAATCGGTGACGTCCAGCGTATGTCCACCAGCGTCATCTGGCAGAATGATACGATAGGTCAGTTTCACCGTGGACCCCGAGATGATGCCCCGACCTTCGCCCACGATATCATCCGCCATTGCCGTGAACGTGTTGCCGGTTCCCAGCGTCAGGTACCATTTGCGGGTCATCTGTTTTCCGTTGGAATAGGTGAAGTATTCGGTCAGCGTGCCCGAGTTGCCTTGCCATTCGCCGGACATGCGCGCGACAAAGCTGTTCGACATTTTGCCGTTGGGGCCATAGATCAGGCCCTCGGACAAGATCTCTCCGTTCAGGTGCTTTTTCAGGGAAAAATCTGGCCCGGTGCCACTGTAATCGGACGGCGATTGCGCGCGAAAGCTCAGCAGCCTTGCACGGATGAAGACAGCGGTCAGAAGGACCAGAAGGATGACGGTGAAAGCATTCATTTGCTTGTGACCTCGGTGGGCAGGGTCAACACCATCCCGAACGCTCCGACTTTCAGGATGCAGGGCAGCACAGCATAGGCAAGATTGAGTGTATCCAGCGCCTGTGCGGAATTGGTTTGACCGGGGGTGAAACCGCTGCGTTCCAGCAGCGGCAGAGTGAAAAAGGCAGCCAGGGCGAGGCCCAGTTTGCCAGCGAAGGACCAGATGCCAAACGCAGCTGATGCGTTCAGCCCGGCCCGGGTAAGGACGATCGAGAACATGGCCGGCAACACGACCATATCCGCGCCCAGCGCCGCGCCCGAGGCGAGACAGATCATTGCAAACCCCGCAAGATTTCCTGCACTCAGTGTGGCGGCGCCGATAAAGCCGGCGATCGAGAGCGGCATGGCGATAATCAGAGTCTGTTTCGGGCCAATTTTGTTGCTGAGCTTTGCCCAGAGCGGGACGCTCGCGCCTGCGCTCAGGAAGAACAGGATCAACAAAGGACCCGCCTTGCCCGGCAGTTGCAGCCGGTCTTCCACAAAAAACAGAAACAGGGTGGAGGTTATGGCAACCGGGAGGCTGTTGACCAAAGCCAGCGCAAGAAGGCGCAAGCCACCGGCCTGACCCAGACCTGCAAAGGACAGGCCTGATCCGGTGATCGGTCTGCGCCGCCAGATCGGGATTGTTAGTATCAGGGTCAGAACGGAGAGCAGCCCCAGAAACGCTCCGAATGCGGGGTAGCCTTGGGAGTGTGCCCCGAAAGCAACCAACAGGGCCGGAGCGCTGGCTGCGATGACCACCCCGGTCAACTGCCCGCCTTCACGATAGGCGGCCAGTGTCATCAGCTCTTTCGGATCGGTTCGCTTCGCCAGAGTTGCGCTGCGACCATATAGAAGAATGGTTCCCAGGCTGTACGCCGAGAACAGCAAGATCAGGATCGCGACCAGTTCCGGCACGCTGGCACCCTGCGGCAGATTGAAAAGCAGGGGAAACCCGATCGCCAGCCCCAAAGCCGCCATCGCCGCAAATGCAAGCTGGCCGCCGGGCCATCGGTCGATTGCCCAACCGATCAGCGGATCCTGCACCAGATCCACCAAACGGATCACCAGCAGCACCGTACCAATGACCCCAAGGCCAATACCCAGGTTCACGGCTGCAAAGCGCGGCAAGTGGATATAAAGCGGGATACCCGCCGCAGCGAGCATCAACGCATAGAGACTGACCCGGGGATAGAGCATCACCGCCCCTGTAGCCTGCGCGTGAAAGACGCGGACCGCGTGTTGTCTCCCAGGAACACGGACATGAAACTGCGCTTGATGCCCGGATACGCCATGGTGCAGGTCTTTTGCCCGTTCAGCCAGAAACTGACCTTGTCGGGACCATCAGAAACCGCCAGATAACTGTCCCCTTTTGCCACGGCTTTGAAACACCGGTTCAGTTGGTCGCGAACGGGTGCTGAACGGCCGATGCGGTCCATCTCGTCAAGTGTCGAGTTGACCAGCGCTTTCTTCTTGATGTTCTTGCGATAGGTCAGTTGCAGGGCGATATCTTCGCTCCAACTGAACGGCGCACCTTTGGGCGTGTAGAGTTTGGCGTCATAGATTGGCAAACCCAGATAGCGGAACGTCGCGGTTCCGCGCAGTTGGGCATCGTTCAGTTCTTCCGTGACCGGTGACGCGACCAGCCCATTGGGGATCAGCAAGGAAAGTGCAAGAAACGCTGTGCGCCATATCGCCTTATTCAGCGGCAACAGATAGGGCCGGGTCTTTCCCAGGAATGCCATTTTCAGCTCCGATGGTTTGCGGGGCGCCATTTATTCGAGCAACGACATGCATCGCGCTGGCTATCCCGTCTTCGTGAAATCCGTGCCGGTTGTAAGCACCGGCAAACCAAGTTCGGTTCTGTCCCTGCATCTCGCGGATTTGCCCCTGCGCCTTCAGGGCGGCCTTGTCGAAGACCGGATGGGCAAATTCGACCTGGTCAAAGATCTTTTCCGCGGGAATTTCTGATGAAGCGTTCAGCGTTACAAACAGCGGGTCACTGTCCGGAATGTTCTGAAGCCGGTTCATCCAGTAGGTTACCCCCACATCTCCGGCTTGCGAACGATAGGTCCAGCTTGACCAACAGGCGCGCCGCTTTGGCATCTGACCTGGGTCACAATGCAATATGGCCGTATTGGGCTGGTAGCGGATTGCGCCCAATGCAGCGGCTTCCGCGGGGGTCGCGCCATCACCCAAAATGGCAAGCGACTGGTCCGAATGGGTGGCCAGGATGATTTCATCGAACTGATCCACGGCGCCCTGGCTGTGGATGGTGACGCCCATCTCGTCACGGGATACATTCTGAACAGGGCTGGCCAGACGTATTTCTGCCCCCCGCGCACGAAGGGCCGCGTCTATCCGGCGGACATACTCTATGCTGCCGCCTTTGACCGTGTACCATTGATGCTGGTTTGCACGACCGCTTGCCAGCAAGGCGTGATTGCGGAAAAACTGCACCAAAGAGCGTGCGGGGAACTGATCCACGAACTCGACCGGCGTAGACCAGATGGCACCGCACATCGGCATCAGATAATTGTGCCGGAACCAGTGACCCAGCCGCAGCTGGTCCACCAATTCGCCAATCGTGGTGTCATCGTCCTTGGCGGCTTCTGGGGCTTCTTTGCCAAACCGCAGAATATCAGCGATCATTTTATAGTAAGCCGGACGCGCCAGATTGCGCTTTTGAGCGGTCAGTGTGCGCAGATTGTTCAACCCGTATTCAATGCGGCCATTGTCGATTGTCGCGCCAAAGCTCATCTCGCTTTCGATCACGGGCACGCCCAGCTCATCAAACAGCCGGGTCAGGTAGGGATATGTCGCATAGTTGAAGACGATGAAGCCCGTATCGACCGGTTGATCCCCGTTCTTTCCGGCCATCACCGTGCGGGCATGGCCACCAAGCCGAGGTTCGGCCTCATAGACTGTCACGTCGTTGTTTTCTGAAAGATAGTAAGCGGCGGAGAGACCCGAAATGCCTGCGCCTACAATCGCGATCTTTTTCCGTACGTCCCGGGTTTCGTCGAACATTCCAGCCTCTTTATGTGACGTTTTACAAGAAGATACGCAGGGTAGGCACAAGTGGATCAATCCGATTGGAAGTTTTTAACAGATGCACTACCTCGTGACTTCTGGTTTGAGCTTCGTGACTTGCGCCACCGTTTTGATCCAACGCGGATGCGAGGCCGTATTATTGTGACACACAACTGAATCGGCCCACACATGAGCAGCTTTGACGGGAAAACCATTTGGATCATCGGCGCAAGCGAAGGTCTGGGCCGCGCTTTGGCGCAGGCGCTTGGCCGGAAGGGTGCGTCCCTGATCCTGTCGGCGCGCAATTTGGAGCGGTTGTCCGAGATGTGTTCAGAATTGCCGGATGCGCGCGCGATCCGGTGCGATGTAACCGATTTAGACTCTGTTCGTTCGGCTGTTGCCGAGGCGGGGCATGTCGATGGGCTGGTTTACAATGCCGGGGCTTATGACCCCATGCGTTCGGCCGAATGGGACACCGAAGCGTCCCTCAGGATGAGCGATGTGAACTATCTGGGTGCGCTGCGGGTTCTGGGTGAAACCGTTCCGGGCTTTGTCCGGGCAGGCCAGGGAGAGGTTACTTTGATCGGGTCACTGGCCGGGTATCACGGGTTGCCCAACGCAATCGGGTATGGCGCCAGCAAGGCCGCGCTGATTTCGCTGGCCGAGACGATGCGGCATGATCTGGCGGGTACTGGCGTGACAGTGCGTATCGTCAATCCCGGCTTCATCAAGACCCGACTGACCGAAAAGAACAGCTTCAAGATGCCGATGTTGATGACGCCCGCGGATGCGGCGGATCGCGTGGTCAAGGCAATGTCTCGCCGCCGTTTCCGTACGGATTTTCCGGCACCGTTTTCCTGGTTCATTCGTCTGATTGACTACCTGCCGGACCTGCTGGTTTATCGTGGGAAATAGACTCTAACAAAACTGTCCCTGACAGAACCAGCCTGCGGACATCGTGCCTCCGTGCCCGTAGAACAACCACAGGCGTTCCCCCTGTTCTGTCACCACAACCCAGTAATCGCGCACCCCGCTGCGCCAGTTGGGGTCATCCAGCCACCATTCCGGCGCGATACGTTCCGGGCCGGTGGCCTGCGCCAGTTGCCAGTCGCGCCCACGCCAGCGAAAGGTGCAGGGCACATTCGGGGTTTCCGGCGCCATCACGGGTTCGGGCTGCCACATCTGCAAGGGGCGGGGGCGCGGCGGGGCAGGCCAGTCGCGCGCGGGTTCCGACCAGGCCGCCGCCAGCGTCTGCGCCGTTTTCTCGGGGATGTGCGAGGCCGCCGGGTGCCGCCGCGTGATCGCATCCAGCCCCACCCGCGCGCCCAGCTTGGCCGTAAGATCATCCACGGCTGTATTGCCCTCAAGCCGGTTGCGGGCTACGCGGCGCGCTTCGGCATGACCGGCGATGGTGCGGGCATGGATGGGTTCCGTCTGGATCGCCTCAAGCCGCAGCATGTCGATGCCATAGCCTGCGTCGATCTTGTCAATTTTCATCTCTAACAAAGGGCAAATGCGATTTTTGTCATAGGTCGGACGGGCCAGGCCGATCTCGATAACCTCAGCGGCCTGATCGGCCCGGTGGGCTTCCAGACGCAGTGTGCGGACCCCGCGCCCTTTCTCTTCCAGCTTGGTGCAGAGCGTTGGCAGAATCCGATCGACGGCAGCCATCACGTCTTCGACCAAGCCAATCGGGTTGGGCAGAGTCATCCGCACCGCAAAGTGATGTGGCGGACGGGCGGGCGAGACCGGCTCGGGCGCGCTGCCCATCGCCTGATCCAGCCGCAGCACCAGCCCGCGCCCGAACCGGCGGGCCAGCGAGGCGCGCGGTTGGCCCAGCAGGTCGCCGATCCGCCGCAGGCCCAGCCGGTTCAGCTGCGCTACGGTCTGGTCGTCCAGCCGCAGTGCCGCGATGGGCAGGGGGCTGAGCGCGCCATAGGCCTGCCCTGGCGCGGCAATCCGCGCGCCACCGCCCAGCGCCACGACTTGCGGCGCGGCGCCGCCCCTGGTCCAGTGCCGCCGTTTGCCGGCGCGGGCGCGGGTGGCGCGGGCTTCTTGGGAAATCGCATCGCCGTTGCGGTCGGATGTGGCTTCTTGCCCGGCATAGCGGGCCAGCGCCCAGGCCGCGCCCAACGTGTCGGCGATGCCCATCTGCACGCTCAGGCCCATATCGGCGCAGTCGGTTTCAAGCACGCTCAGCAAGGCCTCTTCACCGCCGAACAGATGGGCGCAACCTGACAGGTCAACGATCAGGCCATCGGGGGCCTCTTCAGCCACCCAGGGGCTGAACTTGCCCGCCCAGCGGCGCAGCGCGGTCAGAAACGCGGCCTCGGCCGGGGTGTTGCGGGGGCGGGTGATCAGGCTGGCGCACATGGCATGGGCATCGCGCACCGGCTGGCCCACGCGCAGACCGGCGGCCTGTGCATCAGAGTTCAGCGAGGTGATGACCTGCATGTTCGACTGTTCGGCCACAACGGCCAAAGGCCCGCCATGCAGGCCCCGCGCAGCGCGGATCAGCCGTTCGGCCCCCAGACGGGGGAACCACAGCGAGAGTATTCGGCGTTTGGGCATCGGGCAGACATCAAAATGTTCTCATTTTGTTCCTATCCGAGAATCACCTGCCGAGTCCACGCTTACCCGCAGGTCAGACGCTGAATAACACCGGCGCCGTCCACATAGACGTTCAGCCTGTCGATGCGGTAATCCTGTGTGGCGATATCATCGGGTCCAAGTACGCGCGACCGCTCGGGGAGGTTCGCCTGAATGGTCGAAATCGGCTGGCCAACGGTATCGGCAAACGGCTCACCCTTGCAAAAGGCCAGATCGACCGGTGCATCTTCTGAGACAACGGCAACATCCTGCGGAATGCTTGTGTCTGCGCAGGCCGCCAGAAGGATAAAGATCGGTAAAAAACGGAGCATTGGCGTTCCTCATTCTGGCAATGTCGTTTCTGCAATATCAAATAATTAGCCGACCTGCCAAGAAAGCACAGTTGAAAACACCCTGCAATTGACGCAGGGTCGGGGCAAAAGTGACAGGGAGACAAATACCATGCGTACCCGTGCTGCCGTCGCCGTACAGGCGGGCAAACCTTTGGAAGTGATGGACGTAAACCTCGAAGGCCCCAAGGCGGGCGAGGTTCTGGTTGAAATCAAGGCCACCGGCATCTGTCATACGGATGAATTCACCCTGTCGGGCGCCGACCCCGAAGGCCTGTTCCCGGCCATTCTGGGCCATGAAGGCGCCGGCGTCGTGGTCGAGGTCGGCCCGGGCGTGACCAGCCTGAAGCCGGGCGATCACGTGATCCCGCTCTACACCCCCGAATGCCGCGAATGCGAATACTGCCTGCACCCCAAGACCAACCTGTGCCAGGCCATCCGCGAGACGCAGGGCAAGGGCCTGATGCCCGATGGCACCTCGCGCTTTTCGACGCTGGATGGAGATCCGATCCTGCATTACATGGGCTGCTCGACCTTTTCGAACCACACGGTTCTGCCGGAAATCGCATTGGCCAAGGTGCGCGAGGACGCGCCGTTCGACAAGATCTGCTATATCGGTTGCGGCGTGACCACGGGCATCGGCGCGGTGATCAACACCGCCAAGGTGGAAATCGGCAGCCGCGCCATCGTGTTCGGTCTGGGCGGGATCGGTCTGAACGTGATTCAGGGCCTGCGTCTGGCCGGGGCCGATCAGATCGTCGGCGTCGACCTGAACCCGGCCAAGGTCGAGATGGCCGAGAAATTCGGCATGACCGATTTCGTCAACCCGTCCGAGGTCGAGGGCGATCTGGTGCCCTATCTGGTGAACCTGACCAAGGGCGGCGCAGATTACACCTTTGATGCCACCGGCAATGTCGGCGTGATGCGCGCAGCACTGGAATCGGCGCACAAGGGCTGGGGCGAATCGATCATCATCGGCGTGGCGCCCGCCGGGGCCGAGATCTCGACCCGTCCGTTCCAGCTGGTCACCGGCCGGTCGTGGCGCGGCACCGCCTTCGGCGGCGCGCGCGGGCGCACGGACGTGCCCAAGATCGTCGACTGGTACATGGAAGGCAAGATCGAGATTGATCCGATGATCACCCACACCATGGGTCTGGACGACATCAACACCGGCTTCGACCTGATGCACAAGGGCGAAAGCATCCGGTCGGTGGTGATCTACTGAACCCCGAATGTGAACGGGCGGGGTTACACCCGCCCGCGTTTGCCCCTATGTTCAGGTCAGAATTATACGTCTGAATTGAGAGACCAAGTTGACCAACACCACCACAGAACGCCTTGCCGTTCTGATTGACGCCGAGAATGTTCCGGCAAAACACGTCGCCGAAATCTTCGAAGAAGTCGCCACATTGGGCGAGGCCAGTCTGCGCCGGATCTACGGCGATTTTTCCGGCGGTATCCCGCAGGGCTGGAGCGCCGAGAAACTGGCGGAATACGCCATCGTCCCCCATCAGCAATTCGCCAATACCACCGGCAAGAACGCCGGCGACATCGCCCTGGTGATCGACGCGATGGACATTCTGCATTCGGGCCGCTTCGACGGGTTCGTTCTGGTGTCATCCGACAGCGATTTCACCCGCCTGGCCAGCCGCATCCGCGAACAGGGGCTGAGCGTGTTCGGAATCGGCGAGGAAAAGACGCCCAAAGCCTTTGTCGCGGCTTGCAACCGGTTCATCTACATCGAGAATATAAAAAAGGAGGAGGTGCAGGCGAACGATTCCCCGGAGAAAGCTAAGAAGCCCTCTGCCAAACAAGAACTGAACCATGCTTATCAGTTGATCCGGAATGTCGTGCTCAAATCCGAGGAACCGGACGGGTGGGCGGGCCTTGGCTGGCTAGGCAGTCAGCTCAGCATGAACTATCCGGATTTTGACACGCGAACCTATGGCTTCAAGCGACTGAGCGACTTGGTACGAGCCATCGGGAAGTTCGAGGAAACAGGCGAAAACGGCGGCCTGAAGATCAGATTGAAAGATCAGTAGCAGACGCCCTACGACCCCAGTCGCGCTGAGGCGCCGGTGTCAGAGCGCGGCGAGCGGACGCGCAGAACCGGTTTGTTCGGCGATACATTGGCCCGGCTCTCGCGCCAGACGACGAACACACCGGACGCGATGATGATCGCGGCCCCCACGGCCACCCATTTGTCGGGCCGTTCACCAAAGAACACAGCGCCGAATATCGTGGCCCAGATGATCTGGCTGTACTGGCTGGGCGCGACCACGCCGGCGGGCGCAGCCCGATAGGCCAGGATGATCAGGTGCTGGGCGATCACCGAAAACACGCCGACCAGCGCCATCATCGCCAGATGAAGCAGGGACGGCGGCTGGTAGACCGCCGGTTGCGCCAGACTCATGACCGCGATCGCCAGCAGCATCGGATACAGGATCAGGACGGCCGAGCGTTCCTCGTTCCCGATCTTGCGCACCAGCACCGATGCGAAGGCGCTGCAGAACGCGGCCGTCAGGGCGGCAAGGTGGCCCAGGGTGATCTCGGTCGCGCCGGGGCGCAGGACGATCAGCACCCCGATCAGACCCATGCCAACCGCAGCCCAGCGCTGGGCCCGGACGACTTCGCCCAGTATCGGAATCGACAGGACCGTGACGATCAGCGGGAAAGAAAACAGCAACGAATAGACCTCGGCCAGGGGCAGGGCCGAAAAGGCATAGAACGCACAGGACATGGCCGTGACCATCAGACCTGAGCGCAGCAACACCAACCAGGGGTGATGCGGCCGGAAGTTGCCCGTGGTCCGGTCCGTCAAGATCGTCACGGCCATCGGGACAAAGGAAAACAGCGTGGCAAAAAAGATGATCTGCATCACCGAATAGGTCCCGCCCAGCGTCTTGATCAGCGCGTCATGGGTGGCAAAGACCGCAAAGCCCGCGAATGCATAGCCAAGACCCCGGAGGGTGGTGTTCTGAGTGCTCATGGGTCGGCCTCGGGTGATGTGTCGATGTGAAGGGGCAGCGCAAAAGGGGCTGTCTTGTCTCTGACTAACCCTATTTCCTCGACCCGCATAGCCCCTAATTTACCGCTAACATCGCAAGGCAGCCATGACGTGGGCTCAACGCAGGATCGGTGGCGCGTCCTTGGGCTGGCGGGCCGATTGCACCCCAGCCTTCATCCCAACACCGATGCGGCGCGCCAGAGCGACCCATGGTGTGGCGGTTTCCGGAGGCAGGGTCTGGGTGGCGACCTTTTCGAACAGGTCCAGCCAATGGGCGAACATCTCGGGCTTTACGTCCGGTCGTTCGATATGCACCCGCTGCGGGTTGCCGTCATAGCTGCGCTCGAACAGGATGGCGTTGCGCCAGAAGGATGCGATCTTTTCCTCATGCGCGGGCCAGTCGGTGACATGGTTGGCGAATACCGGGCCAAGTACCGCGTCCTGCCGTACTCGGGCGTAAAAGGCGCGAACCTGTGCGTTGATCTGCTCGGGCGTCGCGGGAAAGCGCGGCGGAAGGGTTGGTCTGTTCATGGTGGCCTGTTTTCGACTCTGTTTTTGGCAGATAGGCGGTTCCGGCGTTATGTGACAGAGGTGGTATTGTCGCGCTGCCCCGGCGTCAGCAGGTGCCGCAGCAGGGCGACCGGATGCGCGCGCAGGCTGAGTCGGGTGGCGACGTAATCCTCGACCACCTGTTCGCCCAGCGACATCCGGGGCAGATGGGCGGCGGGCTCGTCCAGCGCCTCGCCTTCCAGATCCTGCGCGAACAGCGGCAGGGGCCGGGCGGTGGCGATCGCCTTGGCCTGCCACAGCGCCTCGCGCCGGGTCAGGCCGCAGGCGGCAAAGGCATCGGCCTCGGCCAGACGCTCGATCACCGAGGGGCCAAGGCCCGCGCGGCGCCAGACGTCGTCAACCTGATGGTAGCCGTTGCCGCGCGCGGCGGTCAGCCAACTGGCGTCCTCTTCGCTCAGGCCCTTGATCTGGCGGAAGCCCAGCCGCAGGGCCAGCCCGCCATGGCCGTCGGGCTCCATCACGTTGTCCCAGAAGCTGGCATTGATGCAGACCGGGCGCACCTGCACCCCATGCTCGCGCGCATCGCGCACGATCTGGGCGGGGGCATAGAACCCCATCGGCTGCGAGTTCAGCAGCGCGCAGGCGAAAATCCCCGGATGGTGGCACTTGATCCAGGCGCTGGCATAGACCAGCAGCGCAAAGCTGGCCGCGTGGCTTTCGGGGAAGCCGTAGGAGCCGAAGCCCTCGATCTGCGAGAAACAGCGCTCGGCAAATTCGGCGTCATAGCCGTTGCGCTGCATCCCGCGCAGGAACAGGGCGCGGAATTCGCTGACATTGCCATGTTTCTTGAAGGTCGCCAGCGAGCGCCGCAGCCGGTCCGCCTGTTCCGGGGTGAAACCCGCGCCGACGATGGCGATCTGCATCGCCTGTTCCTGGAACAACGGCACGCCCAGCGTCTTGCCCAACACCTCGCCCAGTTCGTCCGAGGGGAAGCTGACCTCCTCTTCGCCGTTCCGGCGGCGGATATAGGGATGCACCATGTCGCCCTGAATGGGGCCGGGGCGGATGATGGCGACCTCGATCACCAGATCATAGAAATTGCGCGGCCGCATCCGGGGCAGAAAGTTCATCTGCGCACGTGATTCCACCTGGAACACGCCGACCGAATCCGCGCGGCACAGCATGTCATAGACCGCCGGGTCCTCGGGCGGCAGGGTGGCGAGCGTATAGCTGGCCTGGTGGTGCTGGCCAATCAGATCAAACGCCTTGCGGATGCAGGTCAGCATGCCAAGGCTCAGGACATCGACCTTGAGGATGCCCAGCGTGTCGATATCGTCCTTGTCCCAGCAGATGACGGTGCGGTCCTCCATCGTGGCGTTCTCGATGGGCACCAGCTCGTCCAGACGGCCCTCGGTGATGATGAATCCGCCCACATGCTGGGACAGGTGGCGGGGGAAGCCGTTGATTTCATAAACCAGCATTAGAGTCTGTTTCAGGCGCCGATCCTCGGGGTCGAGGCCGATCTCGCGCATCCGTTCCGCCTCGAGCCCCGAGGCCGAGAAAAACCCCCACAGCTGCGAGGACAGGGCGGAAATCGTGTCTTCGGTCAGGCCCATGGCGCGGCCCACCTCGCGGATGGCGCGCTTGCCGCGATAGTGGATCACGGTGGCGCAGAGCCCGGCGCGGTGGCGGCCATAGCGTTCATAGATGTGCTGGATCACCTCTTCGCGGCGTTCATGTTCGAAATCGACGTCGATGTCGGGTGGCTCGTCCCGCGCCTCGGAGACGAAGCGTTCAAAGACCATTGTGCCCATCTCGGGGCTGACCTCGGTGATGCCGAGACAGAAACAGACGACGGAGTTCGCCGCCGAGCCGCGCCCCTGGCACAGGATGCCGCGCGAGCGGGCGAAATGGACGATGTCGCGGACGGTCAGAAAGTAGGGCTCGTATTTCAGCTTGCCGATCAGCGTCAGCTCATGCGCCAGCATCTTTTTGGCTTTCTCGGACGCCCCGGCGGGATAGCGCCATTTCAACCCTTCATGTGCCAGCCGATGCAGGCGCTGGGTCGGGGTTTCCTGGTCGCTGCCCTCGCTGGGATATTCATAGCGCAGCTCGTCCAGCGAGAATGTGAGTTCCTGGCTGAGCGCATAAGCGCGGGCCACGGCGTCCTCAAAGCCCTTGAAGATGCGCAGCATCTCGGGTTCCGAGCGCAGGCGCTGCTCGCCATTTGCCAGCGCGTGACGGCCCAGATCGTCCACCTTGCGGCGCAGGCGGATGGCGGTCAGCACATCACCCAGCTTGCGGCGCGAGCCGTGATGCATCATCGGCGCGGCGCTGGCGATGGTGGGCAGGCCCAGATGGTTGGATTCAGTCTCTAACATTGAGAAAAACGCGGAATCTGCCCCGTCATAGCGGGGGTGCATCAGCAGGTGCATGCGCCCGGCAAAGCGGCGCGTCAGCTGTTGCGCCTGTGTCCGCCATCCGCTCGCGCCGCCGGTCGGATGGCTCGCCTGTGGCCAGAGCAGCAGGTGCAGACCGCCGGAAAATTCCAACAGGTCGGACAGGTGCAGGATGCAGTCGCCCTTGGCCGCGCGCAGCCGTCCGGTGGACAGGAGGCGGCACAGGCTGGCCCAGCCCTGCCGGTTGAGGGGCAGGGCGGTGATGGGCGGGGCATCGGTAAAGAGCAGCCGCGCCGCCGGGATCAGCCGCGGCACCGCATGCACCGGAAACGAGGGCGGTTTCGGGATGTGATCGGGGCAGGGCGGGCCGATGGGCGTGTTCTGCTCGTCCCATGCGCGGCGTTCACGGACCTTGCGGGCGATCTCGCGCGCCTGGGTATGGGCGCGGACGATGCCCGCCACCGAGTTGTCATCGGCGATGGCGATGGCGGGCAGGCCCAGGGTGACGGCGCGCTCCATGTACTCCTCGGGGTGCGAGGCCCCGGTGAGGAAGGTGAAGTTCGACGTGATCGACAGTTCGGCATACATGGCGATTCCACATTATATTCACGTTTTGTTCTTTTTCGAGTCCTTTGCGCAGGAAACGGGTCGCCTGGACCTGAACAGGCGCGCATGGTTGCAGAAAAAGGAGACACGAGATGTTCAAAATCACCGCTCTGCCCACTGACGAAGTCCGCGCCCTTCAGGCAGGTCAGCCTGATGCCTATGGCCACACGCCCGAGCGCGCCGTTTCGTCGGGGGCTGGCAATCCCTGTCGCCACTGCCTGAGGAACATCCCCGAAGGCGCAGAGATGCTGATACTGGCGCATCGCCCCTTTTTAGAGCCACATCCCTACGCTGAAACAGGACCGATCTTTCTGTGCGCAACGCCTTGCAAGCGCTATGAAGGCGACGCCCTGCCCGAGATTTTGACCACTGCACCGGACTATCTGATCAAGGGGTATGGACCAGATGACCGGATCGTTTATGGCACCGGGGCAATCACGCCAAAAGATCAGATCGACGCAAAAGTCAGCGCCATCTTTGCCCGCCCGGACGTGGCCTATATTCACGTAAGATCGGCACGGAACAACTGCTACCAAGCGCGGATAGACCGGGTTTAGAGCTTGACCCGGTGCAAGCCCCGGCGTGGCTGGTCCTGATCGTCGGCCGGGGCATCGTCGGCGCGCGAGGAGGTCAGGGCCAGGAACACGTCCTCGAGATCGGCCTCTTCGGTGCGCACGTCGCGGATGCGGATGCCGGCCGCCCGGACGGATTCCAGAACCTGCTCGGCGCTGGTCCGGGTGCTGCGATATTGCAGTATAAGGCTGCCGTCTTCACGTAAGCTGGCCTCGACGCCTTCGGTCACCGGCAGGTCGACCACCGGGGTGTCGGGATCAATGACCATGGTCCGGCTGTCCATGCGGCCCAGCAGGTTTGCGGTACTGTCCTGAGCGATCTTTTCACCGTGGTTGATGATGGCGATTTCGTCACACATCTCCTGCGCTTCTTCCAGATAGTGGGTGGTCAGGATGATGGTCATGCCCTGTTCGTTCAGCTTGCGCACATTGGCCCACAGCATCTGGCGCAGTTCGATGTCCACGCCTGCCGTGGGTTCGTCCAACACCAGGATTTTGGGGTGATGGACCAGCGCCTTGGCCAGCAGCAGCCGCCGCCGCATCCCGCCCGACAGCGTGCGGGCATAGGCCTCGGCCTTGTCGCTGAGGCCGACCAGTTCAAGGATTTCATCGCTGCGTCGCTCGGATTTCGGAACGCCGTACAGGCCTGCCTGAACCTCCAATGCACCCCGAGGGGTGAAGAACGGGTCAAGGTTCAGCTCTTGCGGCATGACACCAATCGCGGCGCGGGATTGTCGCGGATTCTGATCCTGATCGAAACCCCAGATCGATACACGGCCCGAGGACTTCACCACCAACCCGGCGAGAATATTGATCAGGGTCGATTTCCCGGCGCCATTCGGGCCCAGCAGCCCAAAAACCGAACCCCTGGGAACAGTCAAATCAATGCCTTTCAGCGCGTGTTTCTCAGGCTGACCCTTGCCGCCACGATAGGTTTTGCGCAGACCTTCGATCCTGATTGCCGCATCGCTCATGTGGCTCTTGCCCCCGGATTGCTCATCGCTCATAAACGCACCTAATGCATGCCCGCGAGGCCGACAACCGAAGAAGGATCGCCAGCCGTGACCATCGAAGCGCCGGAAACCAAGATCGTTGAAACCGCCCGTGTCGCCTGTGACGGCGGCGAAGGCGCATTGGGCCATCCGCGCGTCTGGCTGCAAATCCCCGAGGATACAGGCTGGGTCGAGTGCCCGTATTGCGACTGCAAATATGTGCTGAAAGGCACCGAACAGGGCTGATTGCCCGACCAACCGGGTTTCGCCCAAATCTTGCCCCGGTTTTCATGATAGTGCTTTGGAGCTACCAAAGCAGGGATACGTGATGACCGGAATTTCGACCACTGACAATGCTGACCCGGTTTTCGGATGGGTTGGGTTCGGCATCGCGTCTTTGGCGTTGATTGCCGCGTTGTTCGTATTCTGGGCGGGGCCTTTTGCACCTCAGCAGACTGCGGGTGTGTCGCTGGGTGAACTGGCAGCCGAGATCGGCAAATCGACCCTGAGGGCCGCCGCGGGGGTGGAACAACCCGAGCCCGTTGCCCGCGCCCGCGATCTGGATGATTTCCTGCGGATCGGTGTTGCCATGCTGGGCGGGCTTGCGATCGTCATCTCGGCCGTTGGCATCCTGCGTCACGAAAAGCGGCGCCCTGCCATCGCCGGAATGGTTATCGGTACGGGGGCAATCCTTTTCCAGTTCTTTGCCTTTGCGTTTTTTGCGTTGCTTGGGGTGTTGGTGATCATGGCTTTGCTGAACAGTTTCTCTGACGTCTTCTCGGGGCTGTTTGGCGGTTAGGCTGCGTTCTTGGCTGGTCACCCGCGCGACCCTGTGGCAGAACCATCCCTGACCGATAGGGAGCGCGCGCATGAGCAAATTCGGAAAAGGGTGTCACCTGCATCTGATCGACGGATCGGCCTTTATTTTCAGGGCCTATCACGCGCTGCCACCGCTGACCCGCAAGTCGGATGGTTTGCCGATTGGGGCGGTGTCCGGGTTCTGCAACATGCTTCAGAAATATGTCGAAGGGAACGCGGGGCCGGATGCACCGACCCATGTGGCGGTGATTTTCGACAAGGGGTCGCACACATTCCGGAATGATCTGTACGACCTGTACAAGGCCAACCGCGAAGCGATGCCCGAGGACCTGCGCCCGCAAATTCCACTGACCCGCGAGGCGACAAAAGCGTTCAACATCGCCTGCAAGGAACTCGAAGGCTATGAGGCCGACGACATCATCGCCACCCTTGCCGTGCAGGCGCGCGAGGCTGGGGGCCGCGTGACCATCGTAAGCTCCGACAAGGATCTGATGCAGTTGGTCGGTGACGGTGTCGAGATGCTGGATGCGATGAAGAACAAGCGTATTGATCGGGATGGGGTGATCGAGAAGTTTGGAGTTGGCCCCGAACGCGTTGTGGATGTTCAGGCGCTGGCCGGCGATTCCGTCGACAACGTGCCGGGCGCTCCGGGCATCGGGGTCAAGACGGCTGCCCTTCTGATAAACGAATACGGTGATCTGGAAACACTGCTGGACCGGGCCGAGGAAATCAAACAGCCCAAGCGCCGGCAAACCCTGATCGACAAGCGCGATCAGATCGAACTGTCGAAGAAACTGGTGCAGTTGGACGAGAACACACCGCTGGATTTCACGCTGGATGATCTCGAAGTGCGGGAGCCCGACGCAGAGACCCTGCTGAGTTTTCTGGCGGATATGGAGTTCCGCACACTGACCAAACGGATCGCTGACAAGTTGGGCGTCGAAGCACCGGCCATCGCCGATGCACCGGCGCCTGCGGCCAAGGAAGTTGAGGCCGAGACGATCCCGTTTGACTCGGCGAAGTATGAATGTGTCCGTGATGCAGTGGCTCTGCAAAAGTGGATTGATCAGGCCCATGAGCGAGGCTGGGTTGCGGTGGATACCGAAACCACCGGTCTGAATGAAATGATCGCCGATCTGGTTGGTATTTCGCTGTGTGTCGAGGCTGGCGAAGCCTGTTACATCCCGCTGACCCATCGCGATGGTGCGGCGGATGATCTGTTCGGCTCAGACGCGCTGGCTGAAGGGCAAATGCCGCTGGATGAGGCGCTGACACTGCTGAAGCCGGTGCTGGAGGACCCCTCGATCCTCAAAATCGGGCAGAACATGAAATACGACGCCAAGATATTCAGGCGTCACG
This sequence comes from Ruegeria sp. YS9, assembly GCF_024628725.1. NCBI lineage: Bacteria > Pseudomonadati > Pseudomonadota > Alphaproteobacteria > Rhodobacterales > Roseobacteraceae > Ruegeria > Ruegeria sp. YS9. The sequence goes on along the minus strand of NZ_CP102409.1, from coordinate 2,889,354 downwards.
GCATCAATGTGACCCCGATCGATGATACGATGCTGATGTCCTACGCCATGCACGGTGGCGAGCATGGGCACGGGATGGACACCTTGTCCGAGAGATACCTGAGCCACACGCCGATCCCGATCAAACCGCTGCTGGGGTCGGGCAAATCGGCGATCACCTTCGACAAGGTGCCGATCGACGAGGCCACCGCCTATGCCGCCGAGGATGCCGACATCACCCTGCGCTTGTGGAAACTTTTCAAGCCGCAGCTTCACCGGGTGCAGGTGACGACTGTCTACGAGACGCTTGAACGCCCTTTGGTGCCGGTTCTGACGGAAATGGAGATGCACGGCATAAAGGTCGACCGCGATGTGCTGAGCCGCATGTCGAACGCCTTTGCCCAGAAAATGGCCGGGTTAGAGGCTGAAATTCACGAGCTGGCCGGCGAAACCTTCAACGTCGGCTCACCCGCGCAGCTGGGCGAGATCCTGTTCGAGAAGATGGGCCTGGAAGGTGGCAAGAAGGGCAAGACCGGCAAGTACTCGACCGGCGCCGATGTGCTGGAAGATCTGGCGACCGAGCATGAATTGCCGCGCCGGGTGCTGGACTGGCGCCAGCTGTCCAAGCTGAAATCGACCTATACCGACGCGCTTCAGACCCATATCAACCCCGACACGGGCCGGGTGCACACGTCTTACGCCATCACCGGGGCGAATACCGGGCGTCTGGCCTCGACCGACCCCAATTTGCAGAACATCCCCGTGCGCACCGAAGAAGGCCGCCGCATCCGCGAGGCCTTTGTCGCCGAGGCGGGCAATGTTCTGGTCAGCCTCGACTACAGCCAGATCGAGCTGCGCATCCTGGCACATATCGCCGACATTCCGACCCTGAAACAGGCCTTTGCGGATGGGCTGGACATTCACGCGATGACGGCATCCGAGATGTTCGACGTGCCGCTGGTTGAGATGACGCCGGATATCCGCCGTCAGGCCAAGGCGATCAACTTTGGTGTGATCTATGGCATCTCGGGCTTCGGCCTGGCGCGCAACCTGCGCATCCCGCGGGCCGAGGCACAGGGTTTCATCGACCGCTATTTCGAACGCTTTCCGGGCATTCGCCAGTATATGGATGACACGGTGGCATTTGCCAAAGAGCACGGCTATGTCCAAACCCTGTTCGGGCGCAAAATCCACACGCCCGAGATCAACGCCAAGGGGCCGCATGCAGGATTCTCGCGCCGGGCGGCGATCAACGCGCCGATTCAGGGCACGGCGGCGGATGTGATCCGGCGCGCGATGGTGCGGATGCCGGGTGCGATCAATGGGCTGCCCGCCAAGATGCTGTTGCAGGTCCATGACGAACTGTTGTTCGAAGTCGCCGAGGATTCCGTGGATCAGACCATCGAGATTGCACGCGACGTTATGGAGAACGCACCCGACCCGGCGGTGAAGCTGGACTTGAAACTGACGGTGGATGCGGGCAAAGGCGCCAACTGGGCCGAGGCGCATTAGCAAGCGCCATGCCGCTCATCAGGCCCGGCGGGCCATCTTCGCGGCAGGTCAGGCCTCGGGCCTGACCAACAGCGCGACCAACCGGCGGGTCAGCGGGGCCACGAACAGAACCACCGCGAAGGCCACCGGCCAGCTGACGCTCCAGGCACCCATCCAACTGGCGAGTGTCTCGGGGCCCAGCCCGATCTCTTTGACTGTTGCGATGCAGGTCACGATGCAGGACATCAGCCCTGACAGGATGAAGGCAAACAGGACGGGGGCAAAACGGGCGGGAATCATGCGGCTCTTCCTCTGCTGATTTGCCGGATCATATGCGGTATTCGAAATGTGATTTCCAGTGCGCAGGCGCACAGGCCTATTGCATCCAGTGCAGAGATGCCTCGGTGTGCCGGGTAGAAGGCGCGTATTCGGCGCTGACCCAACCGGTGTAACCAGCATCATCCATTGCCGCGAAAAGCTGCGCGAAATCCGTGGGCCCGCGCCCCGGTTCAGAACGTTCGGGGGCGGCCCCGATCTGGGCGTGGACAACACTGGGGTGAAAACGCTCCCAGACGGCCAGCGCGTCGCCGTGGATCATATGTGCGTGAAAACTGTCATATTGCAGACCGACATTCGGGCGATCCACGCGGCCCAGTACCTCGGCCGCCAGATCATAGTCGTTCAGAAAATAGCCGGGTTGGGACATCGGATTGAGGGGTTCGATCGTGAAAGTCTGCTGCGGTGCGGAATCGGCAGCCCACTGCAAGTTGTGCACGAAGCAGTCCATCGCATCCGTTCCGGCTGCGTATCCGGACATGATATGAATGAAGCCCGGTCGCAGCACCTGAGCGTAGCGCAGAACGCGGCGGATATCAGACTGAAACCGGGACGCACCGCCGGGGATGGCGGCATAACCTGGTGTGCCACCGGTATAATTCGGCGGAGGCGCGTTGATCAGAACCAGTTCGAGCCCGTTGGCCAGCAAGGCCCGCCGGGTTTCTTTTGCCGCAAGTTCATACGGAAACAGGATCTCGACCGCCCGGAACCCGGCGTCTGCCGCTGCCTGAAACCGGTCGAGATACGGAAGTTCGGCAAAGAGCAACGAGATATTCGCGGCGAATTTTGGCATAGGCGGCCCATGGGTTTCAGGTGGCCCGACCTTATCCGCGCGTTGATTTCTGTGAAAGTGACAGAAAACGACAGTTTGTCGAAATTCGACCAGATCGACCCGATGAAATCGGAAACGCTTCCTGCATTGCGGCGAATCATTTTTCCGGCGCCGTGCCAATAGAAGGTTTGAAACGATGGCGATGAGCCCAGACCCCGTCCGCGGGAACGGCCTTTCTGCGCCGGCGGGACAGTATTCTGCTTTGTCGGGCAACGGGTTGGCCGTGGCCTCGATGCTGACATGGGCGGCCGGATTTCCGGCGGCCGAAGTGCTGTTGCAAACATGGCCGCCCGTTGCCCTGTTGGCCGCGCGACTGGCGCTGGCCGTGTTGGTGATGGTGCCGGTCTGGGTGATTCTGGACGGACCGCGCCGGGTTGTTTCGGCCCGCTGGGGTCATGCAATGACCGTCGGCGGCCTTGGGATCGGGTCGGGAATGTTCCTTTTGATCGTGGCGCAAAAGCTGACCGACCCGGTGACGGTGGCGCTAATCGTCTCGTGTGCGCCCTTGGTGGCCACATTGCTTGAATTGGCTGCTGGCACACGCCGGTTGAAGTGGAATTTTGCGCTGGGCGTTCTTGTGTCGGTTGTCGGCGGGCTGATCGCCACCAGCGCCTTGGCCCCGGCACAGTTGGGTCTGGGCGCGGCCTGTGCGGTTGGATCAACGGTGCTGTTTTGCTGGGCCAGCATGGCAACCGCCCGGGACTTCCCCGAGCTCAGCCAGACCGGGCGCACCACGATCACCTTCGTCGGAGGGCTGGGCATGGCGTCGCTGCTGGTTTTCGGATCGGCGCAGTTTGGCCTGGAAGTGATGCCTGCAACTGCATTCGACGTGCAGCAGGCAGGCATGCTGTTGATCTATGCGCTTGTTTCCATGGGCCTCAGCCAGGTCCTTTTCATCACCTCCGTCGGCAAGCTGGGCGTTGCGTTGGCCTCTTTTCACATCAATGTTGCCCCGTTCTACGTGATGCTGATCATGCTGATGCTGGGGGACGAGTGGAACTGGACCCGGGCACTGGGTGCGGGCATTGTTGCAATGGCTGTCGTGCTGGCACAGGATCGCGCGCCCCGGTCAGCTCAGGTCGGCTGAGGGGATCAGGCCAAAGAACTGCCCGCCTGACCAAACACCAAACCAGCCGTCATGATGCGTTCCGATCTCGACGAGGCGGTAGAAGCTTTTGCGGTCTATGCGGGCTTCGAGGTTGTCGCGGATCAATATGTAGGGTGAGGGTTCGTCTGTTTCAGGGTCGATTACAATGCGGATCGGATGGTCAACTCCGGCCACGGCCCTGTCGCCAACATGAGTTGTGAAGGTCAAGGACTGGTCCTTTCCATCCCCGTCCCGGTCGAAATCCACAGCAACAAACGGCGCGTCTTCGACAGTGATTCCCACCTTCTCGACCGGCGTGACGAGGTAGTATTTGCCGTCTTCCTTCTTAAGAATTGAGGAAAAAAGCTTCACAAGCTCGAAACGGGTGATGGGTGAGCCTAAATAACTCCATGTGCCATCTTTTGCGATCTTTATGTCCAGATCGCCGCAAAACGGAGGATTCCAGAGGTGAACGGGCGGTAAACCGTTGGTTTTGGCCGCCTTGACCGATGCCGCCAGACCATCAGGCGACGGTTTCACAGGTTTTTGTCCGCTCATTGCTTTTGCCATTTCCTCTCAGCGCGATACACTTCAATCATATTACTCCACGGAAGGGAAAGTCATGACCGAACCTGCCGACCTCGTAGCCGAGATCGAAGCGCTGGAAAACAAGCTGCAAGAGGCCAAGGCCTCGATCACCCGCCGCTTCATCGGGCAGGAGAGGGTCGTTGACCTGACGCTGACCGCGCTTTTGTGTGGCGGCCATGCCCTTCTGATCGGTCTGCCGGGGCTGGGCAAAACGCGTCTGGTCGAGACCCTGTCAACGGTGATGGGCCTGCATGGCAACCGCATTCAGTTCACGCCCGACCTGATGCCCGCCGATATTCTGGGCTCTGAGGTGTTGGATACTGCCGACGATGGCAGCCGCCATTTCCGGTTCATTTCCGGCCCGATCTTCTGTCAGCTGTTGATGGCGGACGAGATCAACCGGGCAAGTCCGCGGACTCAGTCGGCGCTGTTGCAGGCGATGCAGGAACGTACAGTGACCGTAGCGGGCGAGGATCGTTCATTGGGTACGCCCTTCCACGTGCTGGCAACGCAAAACCCGATTGAACAGGAAGGCACCTACCCGCTGCCCGAAGCGCAGCTTGACCGGTTCCTGGTACAGATCGATGTCGAATACCCCGACCGTCAGACCGAGCGGGATATTCTGCTGGCCACGACAGGGGTTGAAGAAGAGGAAGCGCATCAGATTTTCAGCAAGGAAGAGTTGCTGGCCGCGCAGGTCCTGTTGCGTAGGATGCCGGTCGGAGAATCCGTCGTTGAGCTGATCCTTGATCTGGTGCGGGCCTTCCGCCCCGAAGAATCTGGTGTGTCCGAACGGGTTGCCGAAACCGTGGCCTGGGGCCCGGGCCCTCGTGCAGCGCAGGCGCTGATGATGACGGTGCGGGCGCGTGCCATGTTGCAGGGACGTCTGGCGCCAAATGCCGAGGATGTTCTGGACATGGCGCGCCCGGTGCTCAGCCATCGGATGGCACTGAACTTTGCGGCACGGGCGCGTGGCGACAGCCTTGCTGATCTGATCGACTCGACCGCTGTCGGGCTGATCCGGACCGAGGCCGCGGCGTGAATGCCGCGCTGACCCTTCGCGAAAGATCCGAAGCCGAGGCATCACGGCTGCCGCCCCTGTTGGCGCGGGCCGAGCATTTGGCAGGTACCGTTCTGCTGGGCGACCACGGTCGACGGCGGTCCGGCATGGGGGATGATTTCTGGCAATACCGTCCGGCCCAGATCGGCGACAGCCGTCGCATGATCGATCACCGCCGCTCGGCGCGGGGGGATCAGCAGTTTGTACGTGAGCGGGAATGGCAGATCGCGCAATCCGTGATGCTGTGGGTCGATCAGGGGGCTTCAATGCGGTTTGCATCCGACAAGACCCTGCCGACCAAAGCGGATCGCGCCCGGCTGTTGGGGCTGGCGACATCCATCCTTCTGGTGCGCGGTGGTGAACGTGTCGGCCTGACCGGCACCACCTTGCCGCCCCGGCGCGGCAATGCGCAGATCATCCGGCTGGCGCAGGCCTGGTCCGAGGATGATCAAGCGGATTACGCCCCGCCCGAACACCGCGCCATGATCCCTCATGCCCGCGCCGTGTTCATCTCTGATTTTCTGGGCCCCATGGATGAGGTTGAACTGGCCCTGACCAAAGCCGCCGACCGTGGCGTGCGCGGCGTGGTTCTGCAAGTGCTGGATCCGGGTGAGGAGTCGTTTCCCTATCGCGGGCGCACCATCTTCGAAAGCGTCGGAGGGTCCGTCCGACACGAAACGCTCAAGGCTGCTGAGTTGCGGGATCGTTATCTGGAACGCCTCGCACGCCGCAAGGACGCGCTGACGCAGTTATGCCGGGCGACGGGCTGGCAACTGGGCCTGCATCACACGGGCGACAGCGCGCAGGCGGCTCTGTTGTGGCTTTATCGGGCCTTGGACGGGGGAACGCGATGACGGTTCTGGCGGGCATCGGCTTTACCGCGCCCTGGGTGTTGCTGGGTCTTCTGACCCTGCCGATCCTGTGGCTGATCCTGCGCGCTGTTCCGCCCGCACCGATCCGCCGCTTGTTCCCGGCGGTCACGCTGCTGCTGGGCCTGAAGGATGACGAAAGCGTATCCGACCGCACCCCGTGGTGGCTGCTGCTGCTGCGGATGCTGGCGGCGGCTGCGATCATCATCGGGCTGGCAGGGCCGGTCCTGAACCCGTCACGGGATGAAACCGGAACCGGGCCGCTGCTGCTGGTTCTGGATGCCAGTTGGGCCGGTGCCGCGCGCTGGCCGGCGACACTTGACCAAATCGACACCCAGCTGTCCGAAGCCGGGCGCGCGGGCCGCACGGTTGCGATTTTGCGCCTGACAGAGCCGGAAACACCTGTATTTCAGGCTGCGGAAGCGTGGCGCGGGCGTTTGCCGGGGCTGACCCCGAACCCCTGGCAGCCGAATGCGGATCAGATTGCTCAGACCATTTCCGCGTTGAACGCCGTTGACGGCAGGTTTGATACCCATTGGTTCAGTGACCGGCTGGACTATGCAGACCACGCTGAACTGGTGTCCAGCCTACAGGCGCGCGGTGATGTGACGGTCTATCAGGCGGCGTCTCGGCCCGTTGCGATCCGGCCTGCGGCCTATCAGGACGGGCTGATCCAATTGACCGTTCAGCGCGCGGGCCCCGGCCTGGAAGACCGCGTGACGGTATTGGCGCAAGGCCGTGATCCGGCGGGCACGGCCCGGGTGCTGCATTCCGTTGAGCTGACCCTTGAAGCCGGCGAAACCACGGCGCAGGCCGATCTGGCACTGCCGTCGGAATTGCGCGCCCGGATCACGAGGTTTGAAATTCAGGGCCAAAGGTCCGCCGGGGCCGTGACCCTGACCGATGACAGTCTGCGTCGGCGCGAGGTTGCACTGATTGCCGGAACCCTCAACCGTGAAGGGCTGGAGCTGTTGTCGCCTCTGCATTACCTGACACAGGTCCTGAGTCCGACCGCGGATTTTGTGGATGGCGCCCTGCTTGAGGTTCTGCCCGCCAACCCGGATGTGATCGTCCTGTCGGACGTGGCCCAGATGTCGGAACCGGAAAAGGCCGCTTTGATCGAATGGGTCGAACAGGGTGGGCTGCTGCTGCGTTTTGCCGGTCCGCGCATGGCGGCCAGCGATCTGGGCAGGGACACCGAAGACACCCTGTTGCCGGCGCGGCTGCGCAGCGGTGGGCGATCCGTCGGCGGCGCGATGAGCTGGGGCGAAGCCAAGACGCTGGCTCCATTCCCCGAGAACTCTCCTTTTTTCGGCCTGGCTATCCCGGATGACGTGGTCGTCTCGACACAAGTCATGGCCCAACCAGACCCTAACTTGGCGGATCGCGTGATTGCTTCGCTGTCCGACGGCACTCCATTGGTGACGCGCAAGGCACTGGGACTTGGGCAGGTGGTGCTGTTTCACGTCACTGCGGATGCCGAATGGTCCAGCCTGCCCTTGTCGGGCCTGTTCGTCGAGATGCTGGACCGTTTGGCCGTGGCTTCGGCAGCCAAGTCGCGGCAAGAGGCGCAGTTGCAGGGCACCACGTGGGAACCGGTTCAGATCATGGACGGGTTTGGGGCCTTGTCGGATGCCGGAACGCTGGCCGGTGTGGATGGGGTTCAGCTGATCTCGGGCCGGATCGGGCCAGAGCTGCGTCCGGGTCTTTATGAAAGCGGCAAACAGAAGCTGGCATTGAACGTGGTCTCGGAAGAAACCGAGCTGCGCCCGGTGACCTGGCCCGCCAATGTGCCGATCAAGGGGCAGGAAATCAGCACCGAAACCCCGCTTGGTGGCCTGTTGCTCAGCCTCGCACTGATCTTGCTGACGGTTGACATAATTGCCTCTCTGGCTTTGTCGGGCAGGCTGGGTCTGGCCCGAACGACGGCTGCGGCGCTGGCGGCTTTTCTGCTGGTGCCGGACGTACAGGCGCAGACGCCCGAAGATACCGAGTTCGCCCTGGCGGCAACGCAAGAACTTGTGCTGGCGCATGTGCTGACGGGTGACGCGCAGGTGGACGACATTGCCGAGGCCGGATTGCGGGGCTTGGCACAAACCCTGTTCTTTCGCACCTCTGTCGAACCGGCGGACCCCATCGGCGTTGATCTGGAACGAGACGAACTGGCATTCTTTCCGCTGCTCTATTGGCCCATAACACCGAACCAGCCGCAACCTTCGGCCGAGGCGTATATCAAACTGAACGCCTATCTGCGTTCGGGTGGGATGATCCTGTTTGACACGCGCGACGCGGACATCGCCGGTTTTGGCGCATCCAGCCCGAATGGCCGCAAGTTGCAGCAACTGGCCGGACCGCTGAATATCCCTGCATTAGAGCCGATACCCCGCGATCACGTCCTGACCAGAACATTCTATTTGCTCCAGGATTTTCCGGGTCGCTATTCCGGCGCAGAAGTTTGGGTCGAAGCTGCGCCCGGGGATGCCGAACAGATCGAGGGGATGCCATTCCGCAACCTCAACGACAATGTGACGCCGGTGGTTATCGGCGGCAATGACTGGGCCGGGGCCTGGGCCGTGGATCGCAACGGGCAGGCCCTGTTGCCTGTCGGTCGTGGCTATGCCGGGGAACGGCAACGCGAACTGGCAAATCGGTTTGGCGTAAATCTGGTGATGCACGTTCTGACCGGGAACTACAAATCCGATCAGGTCCACGTGCCCGCCCTTTTGGACAGGTTGGGACAATGACCGGAACCGTCATATTCGACCCGCTGATCCCGTGGCCGTTTTTGGCTGCTGTGGGGGCGATTGCTGCTGTCGGAGTAGCTCTGGCCTTGTGGCGCGGCTTGTCGGGCTGGGCCCTGCGGGGATTGGCGGCTTTGGTTGTCATCTCGGCACTGTCCGGTCCGGTCTATCAAGTCGAGGACCGCGCGCCGCTGACGGATATCGTTTTGATGATCGAGGATGAAAGCGCCAGCCAGACACTTTCGGACCGGGCCCGTCAAACTGCGCAGGCCGCCGAAGATCTGGCCGCCGAGATCGAGGCGCGGGACAATACGGAACTGCGCCGCATTCGGGTCGGCGACGGTGACGGGGATGAGGGCACGCAGGTCATGGCCGCCCTGAATGAAGCCCTGGCCGAAGAACCGCGCGCGCGCATTGCGGGCATTCTGGTGGTATCGGACGGGATCGTGCATGATGCCGATCAGGCCCCGGAATTGCCGGCGCCGATGCATCTGTTGCAAACCGGGCGTGCAGACGACTGGGATCGCAGGCTTATCGTCCGAAACGCGCCGGCCTTTGCCATCATCGGAGAATCAGTGACTTTGACCCTGCGCGTGGAAGACAGCGGTGCAGCCCCCGCGGGTGCCGCGACAGCGCCGCTGGAGATTTCCGTGGATGGTGGCGAGCCGCAGCAGCTGAGTATTCCAATCGGTCGGGACGTCGAACTGCCTGTCACCCTGCCGCATGGCGGGCGCAACGTGATCCAGTTTTCCGTGCCTCAGGCCGAAGGTGAGTTGACCGACCGCAACAACACCGCGCTGATCCAGATGAACGGCGTTCGGGATCGCCTGCGCGTTCTGCTGGTCTCGGGTGAGCCGCATCCCGGCGGGCGCACATGGCGCAACCTGCTGAAATCCGACAGTTCCGTAGACCTCGTGCACTTCACCATCCTGCGTCCGCCCGAGAAACAGGATGGCGTGCCCGTCGACGAGCTTTCACTCATCGCTTTCCCAACGCGTGAACTGTTTCTGGAAAAGATCAACGATTTCGATCTGATCATCTTCGACCGCTACAAGCGGCGCGGCATCCTGCCTGCGATCTATCTGGACAACGTCACCAGTTATATCAACGATGGCGGCGCCGTTCTGATTGCGGCCGGTCCCGATTTCGCCGGAGCTGACAGCATTTTCCGGTCGCCGCTGGCACCGATCCTGCCGGCTCAACCCTCTGCGCGTGTCTTCGAGGAACGCTATGTTCCGAAGGTCAGCGACTTGGGTCAGCGCCATCCGGTAACAACAAATCTTGGCGATTCCGAGGATTGGGGGGCCTGGTTGCGCCAGATCGATGTGAACCATCGCTCGGGCGAGGTTCTGATGACAGGCATTGACGAACGCCCCCTGCTGGTTCTGGACCGAGTGGGCGAAGGGCGTGTCGCGATGCTGGCTTCGGACCACGCCTGGCTGTGGAGCCGTGGCTTTGAAGGCGGCGGCCCACAACTGGAGCTTTTGCGCAGGCTGGCCCATTGGATGATGAAGGAACCCGAGCTTGAGGAAGAGGCGCTGTGGGCCGAAGCCAACGGGCAGTCCATGCGCATCATTCGACAGACGCTTGGGGATGATGTGGGTCCGGTGACTGTGACGCGTCCGAACGGCGAAACGCTGGAAATCACTTTGCAAGAGGTCTCTCTGGGGCGGTTCGAAGCGCAATATTTTGGGCCTGAGATTGGTCTTTACCGTTTGCAGGAAGGCGACCATACAGCCGTGATTGGCCTTGGTCCCGCCGCGCCGAAGGAGTTTGAACGCACCATTGCAACGGGGGATGTTCTTGAACCGGTTCTGGCCGGCATGCGTGGCGGCGTGATCCGTTTGGAAGATGGATTGCCGTCGATCCGCAACGTGCGCGCCGGGCGTCCGGCGGCTGGTCGGGGCTGGATCGGTCTGACCCCGCGCGATGCCTACGAGACACGGGATGTGACCCAGGCGGGTCTGCTGCCACCTTGGCTGGTTTTGCTGTTGGCAGGAGGTTTCCTGTTGGGCGGTTGGCTGCGCGAAGGGCGGCGCTAATCGATCCTGATTGACGCCCTGTCGGATTGACCTTGCGCATCCACCACGACAAGCGAGGTGAAGCCGGTCCCCGGATTGGGGATTTCAAACTCTCGTCGCCGCTGACCGGTCAGCACCGGTACGCCATCTGCCAGCACGGAAAACGGCCCGACGCCCCCACGCAGTTTGACCGTCAGTGGTGCTCCTGACGTCTCTAACACGGCGTTATCTGGCGGGAACAGCAGGTCCGGCGCCGAGGGATCATCCTTGAAAGCTGTCGTGCGGGAGCGAAATCGCTGCAACGGTTGCGGCAATTGGGCCGCGCCGACAAGCAGGGTCGAGGGTGGCGGGGGACGCAGGGGCGTGAGGTCGGGTTTCAACAGGTTGAAAGCCTCGGCCAGAAGCGGCGCGGCAACATCGCCCCCAAATGCACCGGGAACAGGCGTTCCATCGGCGCGGCCCAGCCAGACCCCGATGACGTGCTGCCCGTCAAAGCCGATGGCCCAGGCATCGCGGTGGCCATAAGACGTGCCGGTCTTGTAGGCCAGCGACCCTGTTGCACCGCCTGCCGGTGGCGCAAGCCCGGCCAGAATGTCCGAAACCTGCCAGGCCGAGGTATCCGACAGAACGCGCCGGGTGCGCTGGGCGTCTGCCAGAACGTCATGATGCAGGATCGGGCCTGTGCCTCCAGCTGCCAGGGTGGCGTAGACCTGTACCAGATCGTGCAGGCTCAACCCCACGCCGCCCAAAGAAATCGCCAATCCGGGTGTGCCGCCCTTCAGACGCGGTTCCGAGCCGGCCAACCGCAATGCCGTCATCACACGAACGGGCCCCAGCTCATTCGTCAGCCGTACAACGGGGATGTTCAGCGACAATTGCAATGCCTCCCGCACCCGGACATCTCCACGGAATGCGCCGTCAAAATTGCGCGGCGCGTACCGACCGAACATGACGGGGCTGTCGCTGATCAGGGTCTCGGGATGGGCCAGCCCCTGATCGAAGGCCAGCCCGTAGACCAGAGGTTTCAGGGTCGATCCGGGCGACCGTACGGCCCGGGTCATATCCACGAACCCCTGACGCGCATCCTGGTACCCGGCAGATCCGACCGATGCCAGAACCTCGCCGCTGCGATGATCGGCCACGATCAGGGCCCCGGAAACGCGTGGTCCGACACGGGTGGCGGCATGGGCCACCAAGGTTTCCAGCCGGGCCTGCAATCCGGCATCCAGGGTCAGGTCGAAGGCCTGGATTGCGGGTGCTTGCCGCACCACACGGTCAGTCAGATGCGGTGCAAGGCGCGGAAACGGATTCATCCGACCCGGAAGGGGTTCGGTCATGGCCGCGCGCGCCTCAGCACCGGTCAGGACGTTATGGCGTTCAAGCCTGCGCAGCACCCGGTCACGCGCTTCTCGGGTGGCCTGTGGGTTGCGATCCGGACGCCGGGCCTCGGGGGATTGCGGCAGTGCGACCAACAGGGCTGTCTGTGCGGGAGTCAGCCGGGCGGCGTCCTTTCCAAACCACGCGCGGGCACCGGCACGGAGCCCTTCCAGATTGCCGCCATAGGGGGCGTGGGTCAGATAAAGGTTCAGGATTTGCTGTTTGCTCAGATGCCGCTCCAACGCCAATGCGACTCTGATCTGGCGAAATTTCCCGCTCCAGCGCCCGGTCGGGCCATCTTCGATCAACCGCGCCACCTGCATGGTCAGGGTGGACCCGCCCGACACGTTGCGCCCGTTCCACAGGCTTTGCCCGGCGGCCCGCAGCATCGCGATGGGGTCCACTCCGGCGTGGGTCCAGAACCGTTTATCCTCGTACCGGATCAGCATGGCGATGAAATTCGGATCGACGGCGCCGGGCCGTAGCCTCCAGATGCCATCCTCGACTGGAAATGCACGCAGAAGGTCGCCGTTCCGGTCTCGCATCTCGACCGAAGTTTCAGCCAGAACGGGAGGGAGGGTTGTGGCGTCGACCCAGCGGTCAACACCATCCCGCGCCAATGCCGTCAGGTAGAGTGCTCCGGCCAGCGCAAACAAAAGTCGCGACCGCCTAGGCATGACAGCCATCCAAGCAGCGATATGGCGCAAGGCTGATCACTGGATCTCGACCCGTCCGGTCGACGTACGCGCACGGTTCTGCGGGCGGTACATGTCTTCGACCGAGGCCGCAGGATGATGGAACACGCCCGGTGTTACGGCGCGCGCCACATAGGCCAGCGTTACCGTCTCACGACCGGACAAATCAACGGCGGCCAGGAACCTGTCCGAACGGAACTCGGTATGGGTGGCGTCGGACAGGTCCAGCCAGTCGAGTGCCCGCACATCGCCCGAGCGCAGCAGGCTCGGGTTGTCGATCTCGATCCCGGCGGACAGTGGATCGTCCACCATCAACCGCGCACCGCCGCTTTCGAACGGTGTTACTTGCAGTACAGTGACGAACCGGTCACCCACGGCAAAGCTGTTTGCGTCGATCAAATCGCCATCCATCGAATAGTACCGCCGTTCGATCGCGTAGCCGGTGCCGCCCGCCTCGGGCGGAACCTCCGGAATGCCCGTGATCGTCAAGGTGATATCCGTCGCCTGACCGTCGGCGGCCGTGATGTTGATCTCATCCGCCTGCCCGGATTGCAGAACCTTCACGAACGGACCGGAAACCGGTGCGCCGTTGACCATCAAGCCCGACCCCGTTGGGTCAGACACAAGCGCGTGCGCCGCCAGCAACGACCACGTGGCCTCCTGAGGAGACAGCGGCGTGCGGCCCGTGCTCACCCGTTGGATCAAAGCATCGCGGTCAATCGCCTCGCTGCCCGCGCCCGTGGCAAGGGTCAACAGACCGACCGCATCCCGCAGGTGGGTGCCGTAGTCAGCGCGCCAGACGTTCTGTTGCTGGTTCCGTTGCCGATCCAGCATCCGCGCGGCACGGTTGAACATCGCATCCGCTCGGGTCTGGTCGCCGTAAGAGGCCAGAGCTGCGCCCAGTTGTGCCGCCGCCAGAGGGGTGTCGAAGGCATCCCCTTTGACATCCGCGTAATAGCGCAGATCGCCCATCGAGGCCGCGCCTTCCCGCGCCAGAACCATCAGAGCATAGGCAATGTCCTGACCGCCTTCGTCAAAATCAGGCGCGTAATTGACCCTGTTCCGAAGGTTGTCCATTGCCTGAGCGAAAGCCCGGTCCGGCACGGGATGTCCCTGAATGCGGGCACGGGACAGGAAGTCGGTCACATAGGCGTCCAGCCAGAAATCCCCGCTGCCTGCGCGCCACAGACCAAAGGCGCCGTTCGCGGCCTGACGGGTCAGGATGCTGCGGATCGAATCGGCGATGCGTTGATGCACAACCGGACCATCCCCCAGCCCCGCGGCTTGCGCAACGGATGACAGGTACAGCAACGGCAGCGCTTTGCTGGTGATCTGTTCGGTGCAGCCATAGGGATAACGGTTCAGCTGATCCAGCAGTCCGGGTGTGTCGAATTTTGCCAACGCTCCGGCGGACAGGATGGCCTTGGCCGAACCCGGCTGGAACCCGTCAAACACGTCCTGTGAAAACAGGAAGCTGTCGCCTGCGCCCAAGGCAAAACGCCGTGTCAGGGCAATCACCGGATCATTGGCCCGCACGGGCATCCGCAGGGTTTGCGACAGGTCGCGCCCATCAGGAGTGGTGATCGAGACGCTGATTTCAGGATCGCCGACGGCGCTGGCCGTGATCGGGATCTCGAAAACCGCCTTGCCGCCGTCCTCCAGCACAAAGCTGGATGGTGCCGCACCCAGCTCCAAACCGTTGGAGGCGCTCAGGCCAAGTGCCATTGCCCCGGGTGTGCCATCCGCATGGACGATCTCAAGACGCATGCGGCTTTGATCGCCTGGGGCAAGGAAGCGCGGAAGGCTGGCGGTGACGACCACAGGGTCGCGGACGATCATTTCGGCTTCGGCCTGGCCGACGGCTTTGTGCGACCACGCGACGGCCATCAGGCGGACGGTTCCGTTGAAAGCGGGAAGGGGAATGTCGATCTCAACCTCACCATCCGCGCCGATCTCGACCGGGCCACTGAACACGGCCATCAGGTCTTGCGTCGGCGGCGGAGACTGGCGACGCATCCCGCTGTCATTGTCGCCGCCCGAGCGCACGGTGCCCATGGCTCCGGTCATGCCGTCGATCAGTCGCCCGTAGACATCCCGCAGATCAACGCCCAGACGGCGCTGCCCGAAATAGTATCCTTGCGGGTCCGGGCTTTCGAACCCGGTGAGGTTCAGAATGCCCACGTCGACAGCGGCCAGCGTCAGCCAGATCGGTTCGTCGTCCACGGTGTTTTCGACCCTGATACGGGCTTTTTGCGTCTGACGTGGTGCAGTGACCTCGGGCACATCGACAGTTACGGAGAGTTTGTGTTCCTCTGGATCGATGCTGGCATGGGCCACGCCCATTGCCCGCGCCGGGTTCTGACCGGCTGCAACATCCATTGGGCGGATCACGGTTGCGGTGACATAAGCCCCTGCGCCCCAATCCTTCGTTACCTCAATGGGGATCAGAGTTTCACCTTCCGGCACTTCCACCATTTGGCGATGGATCAGACGGTTCGAAAGGACTTCGATCTGAGCGACACCGGCCATTCGCGGTACAATCCGCAACTGCGCCGTATCCCCGATGCGATAGCTGTCGCGATCCAATGACATTTCAAGCCGGTCCGGCGTGGTTGACGCATCGGCGGCCTGATACCAGCCCGCATAAAAATCGACGGCGGTTTCGGTATATGTTCCGTCTACGCGTTGCACCACCAGTTCATAGCGCCCCCATTCCACAGGCTGTGTCAGCGTCAGAGGGTCGGAGGAAACGTCCACTTCGCCAGTGGCGACACGGGTGCGGCGCGTTGTCGGTTCCCAATTCCAGTCGCCGTGAAGCTGGTACCATTGATAGCGCGTTTCCATCTTGTTCAGCGTCCAGCGCAGGCGCATCGGAATGGGCGTCAGCTCAGGCGAGAGGCCGACAACCTCAAACGCAGCCTCGGTGCCTTCCGGGATGACTTCGTCGAACAGGGGTTTGACACCAATAACAGGGTGCGGCGGCAGGACGGACACGGTCAGGCGACGCTCGACCGGGCGGCCCGAGCCATCGGCCAGCCGGGCGATGATTTCGGCCTCGATTGGCTTTCCTTCAGTCTCTAATACAGGGACTTCGACGGCCACTGTTGCTTGCCCCGCCGTGTCTGTTCGCATGTCACCGAAATATGTGCTCTTGATCGAGGTCTCTGCATCATAGCGACCAAAGCGATAGCCGTCGTAGCCCGGAACCGTGTCCGCCGGGCGCGCGATGACCTGCCCGTCGATGCTCAGGTCCGACCCCGGCGCTCCGAACAAATAGCGTGCGTCGATCGAAAGCGGTGGACTGTCGCCGGGGCGCAAAGGTGCGTCGGGCAGGGTCAGGTCAAAATCGATACGTTCGGGCAGGAAATCCTCGACCAGCACGGTATGACGCGCCAGTGCATCGCCTTTGGGATCGGATTTGATTTCAACCCTCCATGCGCCACGCGGTACGTCTGCGGCCACGGGCAGGGCAAAGACATGGCCCCCGGCAACGCCGCCATCCGAGACCGACCGGCGGTATTCCACCCCGTCCGGGCGATACAGGATCGCAGTCAGAGGCAGGCCCTCGATGGCCAGCGCCTTGCCATCGCGGGACAGGGCAGTGACGTGGATCACTTCGCCGGCCCTGTAGGCACCTCGGTCGGTGGTCAGAAAGACATCGACCGGCCCCGCCGGCGCGCGCCCTTCAACGCCGCGATCCGACAGGTCAAAGGCAGGATCGGTCAGCGAGAGAAAGCTGAAATCTCTATCATCGAGTGCAGCCGTCACCAGAGCAGGCGCACTGGCCCCTTTGCCGCGTGTAAGGCCCGGATCGAATCTTGCATAGCCGGTTTCATCGGTCTGTGCCGATGCGATGACGGCATTCGCCTCTGAGACCAGCGAAACTTCGACACCTTGGCGCGGTACTGCATCGCTTAGCCCGCGCACGGTCACGTGCAGCCCGTCAGTGCCAAGGGCGGTGCTGATCCCCAGATCAGAAAGAACAAACCATTGTGTTGCGCCAGGATCGTCATAGGGATCGGCCCCCGGCACGCGGGCGGTCAATGCATAGATACCGGCAGGTTGATCCGAGATCGCTTCGGCCATGGGAAGACGTGCCGTCATGGTCTGGTTCAACTGGTTGGAAACCTCGGCAGTACCCGTCCAGATGTCCTGGGCAATCTGGTCCGAGAATTCCTCTTCCTGCCATTCGCTGAGCGGGCGGCCGAAAAAACCCTGTTGCACGGCACGCAACAGGTTCCGATCACTGACCCGCCGCAGGGTCAGGTCAAGTTCGGTGACATTGACCGTTTCGACAGGCAAGGCCGCGTCGGCAGATTTCGGAAGGACATAGCTGCGCCCGGGAAACCGAACCGAAGGTGCCCGGTCGCGAACATAATGGGTCAGTTCAATGCTGCGGTTCAGTGCTTCGCCCGAGGCGGCAGGCAAGCCTTCGCGCAATGTCAGGCGATAGCGTTGGCCATGCGCAACCCCATCGACGCAAAGCTGCCTGCCCTCGGCCTGCACGACCAGCCCGTCAGCGTCACGCTGAACGAAGGGATCATAATCAACCCCGGCCTTGACCAGCGATTCCGAGAATTCGATACAAATCCTGGGGGCAGCCGCATCGCTTTCGACCGAGCTGTCAACCACGCGGAAGCCATATTTACCGATGGCGTTGTCCAAGGCGGCCAATACGTCTTCCCGCGGTTGCACCTGCTCGGCCAGCCGAAGAACAGGGATCATGTCGCGCCCGCGCTCAACCTCTTCCAGGGCCTCCGCAAGGGTCATCAGCGCAGGGATCTGGGAGCCGGGACCATCGGCGCGCAGATAGCCATTGATCGCCGCATTCAGCGCGCGGTTGCGCAGGTCGCGCCGCTCGTTCCAACCCGAAGGGTTCATGGCCAGCAGCAGGCGCGCATATTCCACCCAAAGATCCGCGCGGTCGCTTAGCGATACGGCGACGCCGGTCCACTGCATCGCTTGCGTGACACTGCCCGCGTCGCGCGCGGCATCCAGAACGGCTTGCAGATCATACCCTCCTGCCGGGTGCAGGAACCCCAGATCGCGGGCTTGTTTTCTTGCGTGACCCAGATCGTCAGAACTCAGGACGCTGAGTGCTTGCTCGCGCGTTTTTCCCAAGGTTAGGGTCTGTTCAGCGCTTGGCACCTTTTGCGCGGACAATGCGCCTTGATACGCCTCTTGCCGGTTCACGCCACTTTTGGGAAAGCAGGCATCGGACCGGGTGTTGTAGGTGAACGCCGTACATTGCGCGTTTGCCGAGCAGGCCTGAATGCAGGACTTCAGATCGGTGTCGAACAGAGCATCCAAATCCGAGCCATAAAAATCCGTGTCCCGAGAGGTGACATAGCGGAACTCAGGCACCGCACTCTGCGCCAGAACGGCAGCGGGAAGGATCAGAAGGAAAATTATGTAAGTCATTGAAATAAAAACAAAGCGGTGCATAGGTGCCCTCCTATTCGGGCTCAGCCTTGCATGGCGCGCGCCTGTAACGCAACGGCTTAAACAGTTTTTCATTCTCTGTGGCGATGCTGAATTCCGAACGTCCCGGAATCGATCAAAATGAGTCTTGCAAACAAACTGGCACAGGAACGGCGTGCGCGTCTGGCAGCCGAACGAATGCTTGCCTTGAAACAGGCCGAACTATCGGCTGCAAATCGAAAACTGGGCCAACACGCCATGGCGCTGACCCGGCGTATTGGTGAAACTCAGGCCGAAGTTGAAACTGTTCGCGGCGAAAACGAAAAGGTCAAATCCGATCTCACCGTCGCCCATGCCAAGATCGAAATTGCCGAACGCCGCCTGTGGCATTCGATCCAGACCATTCAGGACGGGTTTGCTTTCTTTGACGGCGACAGCAGGCTCATCAGCGCAAACGCTGCATATCTCAGCGTATTTGAAGGGCTGGATGAGGTGGCGCCAGGGATTTCCTACCAGCGCATTCTGCAATTGCTGACCACCGAAGGAATTGTCGATACCGGTGACGAAACTGCCGAGGAATGGCAGACCAGAATGCAGGCACGCTGGAACCGGGCCAATCCACCTCCGATCGTCATGCAGCTGTGGAACGGCCACTACATCCGCCTGATCGACCAGCGTGGCAGCGGCGGTGACGTGGTCAGCCTGGCGCTCAACATCACCGCGTCGGTCCGGCACGAAACAGAACTGAAGGCTGCCCGCGAACGGGCGGAAGCGGCCAACAGGGCCAAATCAGCCTTTCTCGCCAATATGAGCCACGAAATCCGCACGCCGATGAATGGTATCGTGGGTATGGCCGAACTGCTTGGTGAATCTCCGCTGGACGAAGAACAGCGGCTCTATGTCAACACGATCCGCAATTCGGGTGAGGCACTGTTGGTCATCATCAACGACGTGCTTGATTACTCCAAGATCGAGGCGGACAAACTGGTTCTGCACCCTGAACCCTTCGATCTGGAGCGCTGCATTCTTGAAGTCGCGATGCTGTTGCAGCCAAGCGTGCGCGACAAGGGGCTCACGTTGCTTGTGGATTACGACCTGTTCCTGCCCACCCTTTTTGTGGGCGATCCCGGCCGAATACGGCAGGTTCTGACCAATCTGGTCGGCAACGCAGTCAAGTTCACCACGGAAGGGCATGTACTGGTCCGTGTGACAGGCGTTCCGCATGCCCAGGCTCAGACATGCGACATCCATGTTGCCATCGAAGATACCGGCATCGGTATCGATGCGGACAAGATCAACCACGTTTTTGGTGAGTTCAATCAGGTCGAAGATGAACGCAATCGCCAATTTGAAGGTACCGGATTGGGTCTTGCCATCAGCAGGCGCCTGATCACCATGATGGGCGGTTCGGTCTGGGTCGAAAGCGAACCGGGTCAGGGGTCCTGTTTCGGGTTCAGGGTGTCGCTGCCCACGGCAGAAGGCCCACAGCCCGAACCTCCGAAACTGGCGGATTGCGTGAAACACGTCATGGTGGTCGAGGATCTGGCCGTAAACCGTGCCATTTTGGCGAAACAACTTGGCCGTTTAGGAGCCGAAGTGACGGTTTGCGCGTCAGGGGCCGAGGCGCTGGCAGAAATGCATGACGCGATTGAACTTGTCCTGTGCGACCATGATCTGCCGGATATGGATGGCTTGGATCTTGCCGTCACCCTCAAAGACCGTGGGTGGGGCGACGCCTCGGTCATCGTGATGTCTGCAAATCCATCCCTGATCCACACGCACCCAGCCCGTGAACTGATCGACGGTGTGTTGCAGAAGCCGATCCCCAGGGCCGAGTTGTATTCCAGGCTCGTGGCTCTCAAGGACACTCCGCGGCCGGAACGTCGCTCGACGCAGCGAAATTCCGCCCCTGACAACAAAGAAACCAAAGTCTTGGAAACAAGGAGCATGAAAGTACTTGCGGCCGAGGACAATCTTACCAACCAGCTGATCCTGAAAAAGATGGTCAAAGACCTGCATATAGACCTGCGATTTGCGTCCAATGGAATTGAAGCCGTTGAGATCTTTCAGGAGTTTGACCCGGACTTGATCTTCATGGATATTTCCATGCCAAAAATGGACGGCAAACAGGCCACTGCTGAAATCCGCAGGCTTGAGGTCGAAACAGGGCGTCATGTCCCGATCGTGGCCTTGACGGCTCATGCAATGGCCGGTGACGATCAGGGTATCCTGTCCGCGGGGTTGGATCACTACATGACGAAACCGCTGCGCAAAAACCATATTCATCAAATGATCCTGCAACACCAACCGGATGGCGTAAGCGAAGTCATGGACAATCACCTCGCCCAGGAACATGCACCCATGTGTGACCACAACCAGAATCCCACTTCATCTGGCTGAAAATATCCCGGGGAGCGCGAGGGGCTGGCCCCTCGCTCGGACCCACGGCCCGAAACCGTGGAAGGAAACATCAATCAGGCTGTCAGCGTCTCAGGCCGAATAAGGTCGAACAAAGACAGGTTTGTCCTTTTCCGACAGGTCAGCACGATACGCGTAACCGCCCGTATCGAAATCCAGCAGGGCATCGGGGTCGGTCAGGCGGTGCTGAATGACATATCGCGCCATTGCGCCACGCGCCTTTTTGGCAAAGAAACTCACGATTTTCGGAGTGCCGTTTTTGTCTTCCATGAAAACCGGCGAGATGACGCGCAATTTCAGAGCGTTCGGGTCCACGGCGCCGAAATACTCCTGACTGGCGCAGTTGATCAGAACGTCGCTGCCGATCACGTTGCCTTGTGCGTTCAGGGCTTTGCTCAGCTGGTCGCGCCAATACTCATACAGGTTCTTGCCGCGCCGTGTTTTCAGCTTGCTGCCCATCTCCAGCCTGTAGGGCTGTATCGCATCGAGTGGCCGCAAAACACCATAGAGACCTGAGAGGATGCGCAGATGATCCTGCGCCCATGCCAGTTCGTCAGGGTCGAGCGAAGCTGCTTCCAGACCCTGATAGGTGTCTCCTGCAAAGGCCAGCGCGGCCGGGCGCGTCGCATCGGCGTCTGGCATGTCGGAAAAAGCACGATAACGATCGCGATTCAGACGCGCCAGATCATCGCTCAGATCCATCAGCTTCTTCAGATCGCCAAGGGTCAGATTGCGTGCGGTTTTGGACAGTCTGATCGCATCATCCTGAAAATCCGGCTGTGTGACTTGAACGTCCCGCTCTGCCCAGTCCAGCCGCTTGGCCGGAGAAATCACTACCAGCATACCTGCCCTCTTTTCTTGCCTGCTCTGACGTATCTAGCCCGCCCCACGCAACACGTCCAGAAAGGCAGTGCCAAACCTTTCGTGACGCCGGTCGCCCAGCACCTGTTCAAGTCCACGCAGGTCGTCAGGGCGCATCTGCGCCACCTTTGCCAGCTGCGAGGCCGAGCAGGTCAGGGGTTTGTCTATCCCGTCGGGGCCGCGGGACAATTGAGATTGTACTTCCAGCAAGCGGTCATAGATGTCGCCCTGATCGCGACCGGCCAGCTTGCGGCGCGCCGGGTGCAACGCCTGGACCTCGCCCGCGATCACTTCAAGGAAGGTGTCGCCATAGCGTTCCAGCTTCTTGGCGCCGACGCCGCCGATCCGGGCCATCTCGTCCAGCGTCATGGGGCGCTTTTCCGCCATTTCGATCAGGGTGCGATCCGGGAAAATGACATAGGCCGGGACCCGGGCGGATTCTGCCAAAGCGCGTCTTTTGGCCTTGAGAGCCGACAGCAAGGGCGCATCTTCAT
Organism: Ruegeria sp. YS9; assembly: GCF_024628725.1. Taxonomy (NCBI): domain Bacteria; kingdom Pseudomonadati; phylum Pseudomonadota; class Alphaproteobacteria; order Rhodobacterales; family Roseobacteraceae; genus Ruegeria; species Ruegeria sp. YS9. The sequence continues at coordinate 2,867,085 of NZ_CP102409.1, read as the reverse complement.
CGGACACCATGGCTTTCACGGCGGGGCGACGGGTTGCCTTGCGCAGGGCGTCCTTGCGCAGGTTGATCTTTGCCTCGCCCTTGAGAATTGGTTTGGCGGCCTCGGTCATCCGCAAGGCCCCGTGGCGTTCGGGGTCGGGGCGCACCAGATCGTGCCCCATCATCTGGCGGAATATCGCCTGCCATTGCGCGCGCGACCAGTCCTTGCCGATGCCCCAGGTGGACAGACCATCATGACGGCGCGCGCGGATCTTGTCTGTCTCGTTCCCCAGAAGAATGTCGATCAGGTGACCGCTGCCAAACCACTCATCGGTACGAAGAATCGCGGACAAGGCCATTCGGACGGGTGTTGTGCCATCAAACACTTCGGGCGGTGTATCGCACAGGTCGCATTTGCCACAGGGTGCCGCCTGTTCTCCGAAATAGCCCAGCAGGGTCTGGCGGCGGCATTCCAGCGCCTCGGCCAGCCCCAGTAGAGAATTCAACCGGGCATGATCCGCCATGCGGCGCTCGGGCGGAGCAAGACCTTCGTCAATCTGAGAGCGGCGCAGGCGGATATCGTCGGGGCCGAACAGGGTCAGGGTCTCGGCCGGCCCGCCGTCGCGGCCGGCGCGACCGATTTCCTGGTAATAGGCCTCGATGGATTTCGGCAGGTCCGCATGGGCGACCCAGCGGATGTCGGGCTTGTCGATGCCCATTCCAAAGGCCACGGTGGCCACCACGATCAGCCCGTCCTCGCGCACGAAGCGGGTTTCGACGATGCGGCGGTCCTCGGCCTCCATCCCACCGTGATAGTGGCAGGCGCTGTGGCCCTGTTCGCGCAGCGCCTGCGCCAGCACTTCGGTCTTGTTGCGGGTGCCGCAATAGACGATGCCCGACTGGCCCCGGCGCGCATCGGCGAAATCCAGGATCTGCTTGCGCGGGCTGTCCTTGGCGGCAAAGGCCAGGTGGATGTTCGGGCGGTCGAAGCCGCGCAGGAACTTGCGCGGAGGCGTGCCGTCGAACAGTTTCTCGACGATCTCGTCCTGTGTTTCGGCGTCGGCGGTCGCGGTGAAGGCGGCCAGAGGCACGTTCAGGGCGCGCCGCAATTCTCCGATCCGTAAATAATCAGGCCGGAAATCATGGCCCCATTGGCTGACGCAATGGGCCTCGTCCACCGCGATCAGGCTGACATTGATCCGCCGCAACATGCCCAGCGCCGAGCCCGCCGCCAGCCGTTCGGGCGCCATATACAGCAGTTTCAGCCGCCCGGCCTCGAGCGCCTCCCACACGGCGTCGGTTTCCTCGGGGGTGTTGCCCGAGGTCAGCGCACCGGCCTCGACCCCGGCCTCCTGCAACCCGCGCACCTGGTCTCGCATCAGCGCGATCAGCGGCGAGATCACCACCGTCACCCCGTCACGCAGCAGGGCAGGAAGTTGAAAACACAGGGATTTGCCGCCACCCGTGGGCATGATCGCCAGCACGTTCTGGTCAGCGGTCACGGCATCGACAATCTCTTCCTGCCCGGGGCGGAATTCATCGAATCCAAAGACATCTCGCAGCAAAGGCGCGGCGTCGAACATGTGCGGGGGTGCCCTGTTTCAAGATTTGACTGCTCTTGAACGGACAATCACACAGTCGGAATCGGGGAACAAGAGGTCAGTAGAAATAGACCGCGTTGTTGATCAGGATGATCCGCAGCGCATAGACCCCGATCAGCACCACCAGCGGCGTCAGGTCCAGACCGCCCATATTGGGCAGGATACGCCGGATCGGGCCGTAGATAGGCTCTAACAGGCGGTTCAGCCCGTACCAGATTTGCGCGACCAGCTGTTGGTGCAGGTTGAGCACCTGAAAGTTGATCAGCCAGCTCATGATCACATGGGCCAGGATGATGAACCAGACAATGTCCAGGATCAGCAGCAGGATTTGGATCAGCGACAGCATGGGTTCTCCGTATTCTTGTTGGCCGAGACCTAAGCACCATGGCGACAAAGAGCAAGTGCCTGGCACTCAACGCTTGCGATTTGAATTAAAGCCCAGTCATATAATCGCAACGATAAACAGGGGCAGAGATGGCAGAAATATCCAAGCGCAGGCGCATCTGGGGCTGGTGGTTCTTTGACTGGGCCAGCCAACCCTATCACACCCTTCTGGTCACCTTTGTCTTTGGCCCCTACTTCGCAGGCGTCGCCGCCGGGTATTTCACCACTGAAGGGCTGGATGCGCAGGCGGCCGCGGCGCGCGCGCAGACCGTTTGGGCCAACTGTCTGACGATCACCGGGTTGATCATCGCTTTTGGCGCGCCGCTGCTGGGGGCGATGGCGGATGTTTCGGGGCGGCGTATCCCGTGGATATTTGCCTTTTCGGTCATGTATGCGGTCGGGTCTGCGGCGCTTTGGTATACGATGCCCGATGGCTCGAACATGTGGTTGATGCTGTCGGCTTTCGGTTTCGGCTTCGTAGGTGCAGAATATGCGCTGATCTTCATCAACTCGCAGCTACCCGATTTGGGCGATGACAGCGAAGTGGGCGAGATCTCGGGCTCGGGCTTTGCCTTTGGCTATTTTGGAGGGCTGATTTCGCTGGCGATCATGCTGGCGCTGTTTGTGGAACAGCCAAACGGCAAAACCCTGATCGGGATGACGCCCGCCTTTGGTCTGGATGCCGCCACCCGGGAAGGCACGCGTTTTGTCGGCCCCTTTACCGCAATGTGGTTCATTTTGTTCATGGTGCCGTACTTCCTGTGGGTCCGCGACGATGCGGCGACGGACAGGAAGGGAAGCGTGGGTGAGGCGCTGCGCCTGTTGTCGAAATCAGTGTCTAACTTGCGCTATCGCGTCAGTCTGGCCAGTTACCTCGGTTCGTCCATGTTCTATCGCGACGCACTGAACGGGCTGTACAGTTTTGGTGGTGTCTACGCGCGGCTGGTATTGGAATGGGATCTGATCAAGATCGGAGTATTCGGGATCGTCAGCGTTCTCGCCTCGGCCGTTTTTGCGTGGCTTGGGGGCAAGGCAGACAAGAAATACGGCCCGAAACCGGTGATATTGGTGGCGATCTGGGTATTGATTTTCGTCTGTGTCACAGTGGTGTCGATGGACCGGGCGCAGATCTACGGCATCGGCCTGCCTGACGGATCCAACCTGCCTGATCTGGTCTTCTTTGGCTGTGGTGTGCTGATCGGTGGCATGGGAGGCATTCTGCAATCGGCCAGCCGTTCGATGATGGTGCGCCACACCGACCCCGAAACCCCGGTCGAAAGCTTTGGTCTTTATGGTCTGTCGGGGCGCGCGACCGCTTTTGCGGCCCCGTTGTTGATCGGGATTGCAACAACCGCAACCGGCAGTGCGCGTCTGGGGGTGTCACCAATCATTCTGTTGTTTATTCTGGGTCTATTCCTGATGCGCTGGGTCAGACCTGAAGGGGATCAGAGCAGATGATTTTATTACGTTTTTTTGCACTACTGGTAATAGCCGCGCTGGCACATACGGCATCAGCGCAGCCCTTGGCAAAGCAGTTGTTCGGGGCACAGAAGGTAAGCTCGCAACAAAAAGCAGCGGCGTTCGGCAGTTATTCGCGCGGATGTGCGGCCGGATCGGTACAATTGCCCGAAACCGGGCCCACGTGGCAGGCAATGCGGCTGTCGCGCAATCGCAACTGGGGGCATCCCGAGGCAATCGATTACGTGCAGGACCTCAGCCGGTTCGCGGCGAAACAGCCGGGTTGGAACGGTCTCTATATCGGGGATATCAGCCAGCCGCGGGGTGGGCCAATGACTTCGGGCCACCGCTCGCACCAGCTGGGGCTGGATATCGATATCTGGATGCTTCCGGGTGACAACATGCGCCTGTCGCGCAAGGCGCGCGAGAATATTTCGTCCGTATCGCTGCGCCGCTCGAACGGTGCCTACGTCAACAGCAACTGGACCAAACAGCACCACGCGGTGCTGCGCGAAGCCGCCAAGGACAAGCGCGTGGCACGTATCTTCGTGTTCCCCGGCGCGAAAGTTCAGATGTGCAACGATGAAAAAGGCAACCGGGCCTACCTGCGCAAGATCAGGCCCTGGTGGGGGCATCACTACCACTTCCATGTGCGCCTGAAATGCCCAAGAGGATCAAAGGGATGCGTCAACCAGGACGCACCTCCCAAGGGCGATGGCTGTGCCGAGGCGCAACAATGGGTGCGTAACATCCTGAACCCGCCGCCGCCCGACCCGAACGCGCCGCCGCCCAAGAAACGCCGGGAATATGTGCTGGCCGATTTGCCGAAACAATGCGCCTCAGTCTTGCAATCCAAGTAGGTGCGGCACTGTTTCTGGCCACGGCGGCCCTTGGAGTGGATGTCAAAACCGCCACACATCAAAGCAGTTTTGCATGGCGTGACAAGGCGGATTGGTTCGGTGGATTCTCGGCGCTGCACATTTCCGACAATGGGCAGCAGATGATGGCGCTGAGCGACCGGGCGCGGTTGGTGACGGCGCGCATTGAGCGTCTTGATGGAGAGATCACCGGCCTTCGCATTCTGGGGCAATGGCCGGTTCTGTCCAGCAATGGTCATATCATGTCAGGCGGCGTTGGCGATTCCGAAGGGATTGCGGCGGCTCCTGACGGTGGGTTCTATATCTCATTCGAAGGGGTGCACCGCGTCGCCCATTACCCCGCACCGGGCACGAAGGCGCGTGTATTGCCACGCCCGCAGGCATTTCAGCATCTCGCCGACAACGGGTCCTTTGAAGGTTTGGCCATCGATGGGCGCGGGCGGCTGTATACGTTGCCGGAAACAAACCGCACCTCGGGCGGAGATATTCCCGTCTATCGCTGGAATGGCCAAACCTGGTCGACCCCTTTTGTTCTGCCCCAGCGCGGTTGGTTCAAGCCGGTTGCCGCTGATTTCGGTCCTGATGGGCGGTTTTATGTGTTGGAGCGAAGCCTCTCGGCAATCGGGTTTCGCTCGCGCCTGCGGCGGTGGGATCTGGCAGGCGACATGCCAAACGCCGAGAAAACCCTGTTCGAAACCGGAACGGGCGCGCATGACAACCTCGAAGGCTTGTCGATCTGGCGGGATGATCAGGGACGTTTGCGGGCCACGATGATCTCGGACGACAACTTTCTGGCGCTGCAACGGACCGAGTTGGTCGAGTATCTGCTGCCCGATTGACACGCGGCAGATGAAGGTCTAAACGCACAGCCTGCCTCGGGACGGTCCCTTGGCCAAGTCGCCGCTACCTTGTCAAAACGGGCATCAAAAAATGCAACGCAACTTTATTCCCGGCATCATTGCCATGGCCGCCATCGTCGTGGCCTCGAACATCCTGGTCCAGTTCCTGATCCTTGACGGGCTGTTGACCTGGGGTGCTTTCACCTATCCGCTGGCCTTTCTGGTCACTGACATCATGAACCGCGTCTATGGTGTGGGCCCGGCCCGCAAGGTCGTTTTCGCGGGCTTCGTCACCGGGGTGATCTGCTCGCTGATCGGCAGCCAGATCATGCTTCAGGGCGACGGCTTCACCTATGCCGCCGTGCCGCTGCGCATCGCCGTGGCCTCGGGCACCGCCTTCCTGATTGCGCAACTGACCGACGTCACCGTGTTCAACGCCATGCGTGGCGGTCAATGGTGGCGTGCGCCGCTGGTATCGACTCTGGTAGGTTCAGCGCTGGATACCGCTTTGTTCTTCACCATCGCCTTCTCGGCCTCGGTCACCTTCTTTGGCGCCGATGCGGATGCTGCCATCAACTGGGCGTGGGAGCCCGTGCCCTTCATGCTGTCGGGTCCCGAGGCGCCGCTGTGGGTGACGCTGGCCTTTGCCGACTGGATGGTGAAACTGTCGCTGGCCCTGATCGCTCTGATCCCGTTCAAGGTGATCGTTGCGCGACTGACCGCTGCACAGCCTGCGTAAAAAAGTGCTTTGAGAATGGCGCATCTTGTGTCACGCTTCTTTTCAACCGCAACAGATAGAAAAGGAGGTGATCCAGTGTCAAGAAAGAGATTGGAGAGAGGTGTCGGAACAACCGGGGGGACCGCCTGCTAGGGCAGCCCTTGGCCGAGCGTGCGCTCCGGCTGGTCGATTGATCTAACCGACCCGACCTCCTGAACTTTCGAAGGGCCGTCCCGCCGGGGCGGCCCTTTCTGTTTTTACCCGCGCCAGTTATGGTCTCACCCATGTTGCGCATCTCTGACGATATCACTCTGCAAGACTGGGAAATGACCGAGAGCTTCGTGCGTTCTTCCGGCCCTGGTGGGCAGAATGTGAACAAGGTCTCAACCGCCGTTGAGCTGAGGTTCGAGGCCGCGCGCTCCCCTTCTTTGCCCGATCCGGTCAAGAACAGGCTGAAACGGCTGGCCGGGCGGCGCTGGACCAAGGATGGCGCGATCATCATCCAGTGCGAAGAAACACGTTCCCAAGCCCGCAACCGGGAAATCGCACGTACAAGACTGGCGGAACTGATCGGCAAGGCGCTGGTCAAACCCAAGCGGCGCATCGCGACGAAACCCACCTATGGTTCGGTCAAACGCAGGCTTGCGGCGAAAAAGGCGAGGGGCGACGTCAAGGCGCTGCGCGGCAAGGTGTCCGAAGAATGATCTGGCATCTCGTCTGGGCGTTGATAGTCTGGCCATCAATAGGTGCAGGAGAGTAACGCCATGAGGCTGGAGGGAAAAACCGCAATCGTCACTGGCGGTGCATCCGGGTTTGGTGCGGGGATCGCAAGGAAGTTCCTGGCCGAAGGCGCGCGTGTCATGATTGCTGACATCAATGGCGATGCCGCCCATGAGCTTGCAACCCAGCTTGGGTCCGAAGCGGTTGCTCAGCAGGTTGATGTAGGTGAGGGCGCTTCGGTTCAAAAGATGGCGGATGCGGCTTTCTCAACCTTCGGCCATCTGGACATCCTTGTGAACAATGCCGGTGTGACCCACCTGCCGGCGCCGTTGGAGGAGGTCAGCGAAGCGGATTTCGACCGTGTTTTCAACGTGAACATGAAATCCGTCTATCTGACCGCCCGCGCATTGGTTCCACCTATGAAGGCACGCGGGGCGGGTTCAGTGCTGAACGTGGCTTCAACCGCGGGCCTGTCGCCGCGCCCGAACCTGAACTGGTACAACGCCTCCAAGGGCTGGATGATCACCGCAACCAAAACGATGGCAGTCGAGCTCGCCCCCTCCGGGCTGCGGGTGAACGCGATCTGCCCGGTCGCCGGGGAAACGCCATTGCTGAAGTCTTTCATGGGTGAAGACACACCCGAAATCCGTGCCAAATTCCTGTCGACCATCCCGTTGGGCCGCTTTTCAACCCCAGAAGACATGGCCAATGCCGCCTGTTTCCTGTGTTCGGACGAGGCCAGCATGATCACCGGCGCCGCGCTCGAGGTGGACGGAGGCCGATGCATCTGATCCGTTCTTCATCTAGCCAAAAATATCCCCGCCGGAGGCAGCGCGCGCCAGCGCGCTTTCCCGCTCGACCACCGAGGTATGCATGATCCCCGGACCCAGAAACCTGATCACGGATGTCGCCGGCCTGATGGTCGGCAACGCACAGAACGCAGCTTTGAAATCAGGCGTCACGGTTCTGACCGGCGCGCAACCACTCCGAGCCTCGGTGCACGTGATGGGCGGCGCACCCGGCACGCGCGAGACAGATTTGCTGGCCGCCGACAAGACCGTTGACCAGGTGGATGCGATCGTGCTTTCGGGCGGGTCGGCCTTTGGGCTGGATGCCTGTTCGGGCGTGATGGACGCGCTGCATGCGCAGGGTCGTGGGTTTCAGGTGGGTTCCGCCGTGGTGCCGATCGTGCCCGGGGCGATTCTGTTCGACCTGCTGAATGGCGGCGACAAGGCGTGGCACCAGAATCCCTATCGCGCCTTGGGCCGTGCGGCGTTCGAATCCGCGTCGGACCGGTTCGAACTCGGAACCGCAGGTGCAGGAACCGGGGCTCTGACCGCGATGCACAAAGGCGGGTTGGGTTCCGCCTCGCTTGTTCTGGACAGCGGTGTCACCGTTGGCGCATTGGTTGCGGTCAATCCGCTGGGCAGTGTCACCACGCCGGGTGACAGGCATTTCTGGGCCGCCCCATTTGAAGTGGACGGCGAATTCGGTGGATTGGGACCTGATCCCAATGCCGGGCTTGGCCAACCAACGGTCAGTCGCAAAGCGCAGGTGATGCGGTCGGCGAACCCGGACAAGGCCAATACCACGATTGCCATCGTTGCGACGGATGCGGCCCTGAGCAAACCGCAATGTCAAAGGTTGGCCGTTGCCGCCCATGACGGTATTGCCCGCGCCATTGTACCCGCCCACACGCCGGGGGATGGCGATCTGGTATTCGGGATCAGTACGGGCGCGCGAGGTGTCGCCACCGATACCGAACCTGGTGTCATCGGGCATGCGGCCTCGCTTTGCCTGGCGCGGGCCATCGCGCGCGCCGTGTATCTGGCGACTCCGGCAGCAGGCGATCTGTTGCCTTGCTGGTCCGGGGTGCATGACAAAAGTTAAGGACAGCCTATTTGTCGCAGTGGCACAGTGAACGCGCGCGGCAATCTGCGCGTTGACTCTTTTTTGCGCCGACGGTCCATTCGGTGCAGCCAATTTGTATCGGAGCAAAAGCTATGAATCGCATCCTCGCTACTGCAATCGTCGGCCTTCTGGCCCTTCCTGCCTATGCTGAAGGCGACGCTGAGGCGGGCAAGAAAACCTTCAACAAGTGCAAGTCCTGCCACATGATCGCTGACCCGGCAGGCGAAGTGATCGTCAAGGGTGGCAAAACCGGCCCCAACCTCTATGGAATCGCTGGCCGCACCGCCGGTACCGTTGAGGGTTTCAAGTACGGAGACAGCATCGTTGCCGCCGGTGAGAAGGGTCTGGTCTGGGACGAGACTACTTTTGTCGAGTATGCTCAGGACCCCAAGGCATTTTTGAAATCCTATCTGGATGACACGTCTGCCAAATCGAAAATGACCTTCAAGCTGAAAAAGGGCGGTGAAGACGTCTATGCCTATATCGCAAGCGTGTCGGGTGAATAACACCTGATACTGTGCACCAATGCACAAGGACCAAAGGCCGCAGCCCCTGCGGCCTTTGGTGCGATTGATAACAGTGTGGAACAGCGACACTTTGGTATATGACGGCGGATTGCCAAGCAACGCCGCAAAGCCAAGCCGATCCGGCAACAGCTATAATCAAAATCAGGGCTCGTCAGGCGGATTGGCAGCAGGAGAGGACATATGGGTATCATGATCCCAGCTTGGGTCAATGGTGAGTTGACCCCTGTAGACAAGCTTGAAGTTCACGAAAAAGGACTCAAGCACAAGGCTGTGTCGGTTTTTGTCGTTCGGGGGACCGAGATCCTGTTGCAGCGCCGGGCGCTGGGCAAGTACCACACGCCCGGCCTTTGGGCGAACACCTGCTGTACGCACCCCGATTGGGATGAAAGCTCTTCCACCTGTGCCGTGCGCCGCCTGGGCGAAGAGCTTGGTATCGCAGGTCTGTATCCCGAATACCGACACCGATTGGAATACCACGCCGATGTGGGCAACAGCATGGTGGAAAACGAGGTTGTCGACGTCTTTCTGGCTCATGTCCGAGGCCCGCTGAAAATCGCGCCCAACCCGGATGAAGTCATGGATATCCGTTGGATCGACTATCACGATCTGTTGGCCGAGGTGAAACGCCACCCGGACCGGTTTACGCCCTGGTTGAAGATATACCTTCACAACCACGCTGACACGATTTTTGGCCCGGATCTGATCATTTCGGCCAAATCCTGACCCCGGCTGAAAATCCGTGCCTTGCAAGGGCGGCGCAAGCCGCCTAAATCAACGCGTTATGGCCAAGCAGAAGACAGACCCGAATTACAAGGTAATCGCCGAAAACCGGCGCGCCCGCTTCGATTATGCAATCGAAGAGGACATCGAATGCGGTATCGTTCTGCAAGGGTCCGAAGTCAAATCCCTGCGCGCGGGTGGTTCCAACATTGCCGAAAGCTATGCCACCGTCGATGACGGCGAGCTGTGGCTGGTCAACAGCTATATCGCGCCATACGAGCAGGCCAAAGTGTTCAAGCATGAAGAGCGCCGCCGTCGCAAGTTGCTGGTGTCCCGCAAACAGATGTCCGATTTGTGGAATGCAACCCAGCGCAAGGGCATGACGCTGGTGCCGCTGGTTTTGTATTTCAACCACAAGGGTTTGGCCAAGATCAAGATCGGCATCGCCAAGGGTAAGAAAACCCATGACAAGCGCGAAACCCAGGCCAAGCGCGATTGGTCACGGCAGAAACAGCGTTTGTTGAAAGACCACAGCTAGAACGCCATCGCCGCCTGTACCGCGCGTTGCCAACGGTCATAGGCCGCATCGCGGTTGGCTTGGTCCTGCGTTGGCTCGAACCGGCGATCCAGCGCCCATGTTTCCGCAAACCCGGCCTGATCCGGATAAATTCCGGCTTTCATGCCTGCCAGCCATGCGGCGCCCAGGGCTGTCGTCTCTTGCATGACAGGGCGGTCCACAGGCGCGCCAAGACAGTTCGACAGGCCTTGCATGGTCCAGTCAGACGCGGCCATCCCGCCATCGACGCGCAGGATGACATCGGCATCGGCGCCCCAGTCGCCCTGCATGGCGTGCCACAGGTCGCGGGTCTGGAAGGCGATGCTTTCCAGCGTGGCGCGGGCGATCTCGGCCCGGCCGGAATTGCGCGTCAGCCCGAACAGCGCTCCGCGACAGTCAGGTTTCCAATAAGGCGCCCCGAGGCCGGTGAAGGCGGGCACAAGCACCACATGCTGGTTCGGATCAGCCCGAGCCGCCAGTTCGCCGCTTTGTGGCGCCGCATCGATGATCTGCAACGCGTCGCGCAGCCATTGCACTGCGGCCCCCGCGATAAAGATCGACCCTTCCAGCGCATAGGTTCGCCGGCCGTCCAGTTGATAAGCGATCGTCGTCAGCAGGCGGTTTTTCGACTGAACCGGCTGTGCTCCTGTGTTCAGCAGCGCAAAGCAGCCCGTGCCATAGGTTGATTTCATCATACCGGGCTGGAAACAGGCCTGCCCGATGGTGGCGGCTTGCTGGTCGCCTGCAACGCCCAGAATGGGAATGTCGCCCCCGAACAAAGTGGTGGTTCCGAAATCCGCGGCGCAATCCTTTACTTCGGGCAAAAGGTTCAGGGGCACGTCCAGCAGGTCGCAAATCTCGGCGCTCCACGTGCCTGAGTGAATGTCGAACAGCAGGGTACGGGCGGCGTTGGTCGCATCGGTTGCATGAACACGGCCTTCGGTCAGCCGCCAGATCAGGAAACTGTCGATCGTGCCGAACAGCAGGTCTCCGGCTTCTGCCCGCGCGCGGGCACCCGAAACGGTATCCAGCAGCCATTTGACCTTGGTGCCCGAGAAATAGGGATCCAGCAGCAGACCGGTCTGAGCGGTAACGTCATCCTCGCACCCGGCCTGTTTGTAGCGGGCGCAGATATCGGCGGTGCGGCGGTCCTGCCAGACGATGGCATTGTGGATGGCCTTGCCGGTCTGTTTGTCCCAGACGACCGTCGTTTCGCGCTGGTTGGTGATGCCGATACCGGCAATCTGGTCCGCTGAAATGCCGGTGGTTTCCATCACCTCACGGCACACATGCAGAACGCTGGACCAGATATCCTCGGGGTCGTGTTCAACCCAGCCTTCCTGCGGGAAGTGCTGGGGAAACTCCTGCTGGGCAGTGCCGACAGGCCGCATCTGCGCGTCAAACAGAATGGCGCGCGAAGACGTAGTGCCTTGATCGATTGCCAGAATATGGGTCATTTCCGCTCTCCCCCGGTATCGTTTTGCCGGACTTTAGCGCAAACAATGGCGCAGGGGCCAGACCAGAAATCAGGCCGGGTTGACAGGGATATTGTCGATCAGGCGGACGCCGTCGGCCCAGGCCGTGACGAACAGGCGGGCGGGCTGGGTGGCGCTGGACAGGCTTTCCAGTGTCTCGGCACAGCGCAGGTCGACATACTCGACTTCGGAAAACCCGACCTTCAGCAGGGTTTCCTTTGCATCCTGCGCCAGTTTGGCAAAGTCTGCGCCCTTGGCCAGATCGTCAGCCACCTGTTGCATGACGCCGTTCATTTGTTCTGCGACCTTCAACCCTTGGGGGGAAAGAAGAAGATTGCGCGACGACATCGCCAGGCCCGAGGGTTCACGCACGGTCGGGCAGCCGATCACCTCGATGGGGATATTCAGATCACGCGCCATCCGGCGGACAACCAGCAGCTGTTGATAGTCTTTTTCCCCGAAATAGGCTCGATCCGCCTGTGTTTGCAGGAACAGCTTGGCGACCACCGTGGCCACGCCTTCGAAATGTCCGGGGCGGAAGGGGCCTTCCATCACGTCGGTCAGACCGGCGACCGATACCGTCGTCGAAAACCCTTCCGGATAGATTTCCTGCGGGTCCGGCACATAGATCGCATCCACACCATACGGGGCCAGCTTTTGGGCGTCTTCATGCTCGGTGCGGGGGTAATTTGCCAGGTCTTCGGGATTGTTGAACTGCTTGGGGTTCACAAAAATCGTCACGATCACCCGGTCGCAGCCCTGTTTCGCCGCCTGTGCCAGTGACAAATGCCCCTCGTGCAGCGCACCCATGGTCGGAACCACGCCGATGGTCTCACCGTTTCGATGCCAAGTGGTGGTTTTGGCACGCAGCTCGGCCAGAGAGCGCAGAATCGGTGCGGTCATGTCTTTTGTCCTCTGGCCGGAGCCTGATCGGCAAAGACGTGTTCATCCGCCGGGAAGGTCCGCGCGCGGACTTCAGCGGCGTATTCCGCAATGGCCGCTTCGGCCAGCGGACCCAGCTCGGCATAGCGTTTGACGAATTTGGGTTTGAAGGCGGTGAAAAAGCCCACCATGTCGTCCACGACCAAAATCTGCCCGTCACAGCCCGCAGATGCACCGATGCCGATGGTCGGGATCGCAATCTCTTCGGTGATCTGGTTCGCCAGACCTTGGGGCACTTTCTCCAGAACGACCGAGAACGCGCCAGCCTCGGTCACGGCGCGGGCGTCTGCCATGACGGCTTCGGCCTGCTCGTCACGGCCCTGCACCTTGTAGCCGCCCAGCGTGTTGATCGATTGCGGCGTCAGTCCGATATGAGCCATCACCGGGATGCCTCGTTTCACCAGAAAGCGGATGGTTTCAGCCATTTCGACCCCGCCTTCCAGTTTGACCGCGCCCGCACGTGTGTCCGCCATCAGGCGTGCGGCGTTACGAAAGGCTTGTGCCGGGCTCTCCTCATAGCTTCCGAAAGGCATGTCGATGACCATCATCGCCCTGTCCAGGCCGCGAGACACGGCTTGACCGTGCAGGATCATCATTTCCATCGTGACCCCCAGCGTAGAGTCCAGCCCGTGCAGAACCATGCCGACGCTGTCTCCGACCAGCACGAAATCGCAATGCGCGTCCATCAGGCGCGCCATTGGCGTGGTATAGGCGGTCAAAGAGACCAGAGGTTCGCCACCTTTTCGGGCGCGAATATCCTCGGCGTTCGGGGCTTTCTTGCGGGCGGTGGCGCTCATGGATCGCTCCTGCAGTATTATGTTGCAGTGCGGCATAGCAGATCGGAAGGGGCCGAAGAAACCCCGGTTGCGCGAACATTCCCTTGATTGACCTGAGGTTTACAGGAAGACTGTCAGTAAAATGGCCCTGAAAACAAGGGCGCAACCCGTTTCAGTAGGGAGAGTTCACATGACGAAATTCCTGTTCCGGACATTTGCATCGACCCTGGCCGTAGGGGCCAGCCTGCTTGCCACGCAGGCTTTGGCCAAGTCGGACATCACCATAGCGATGCAGCTTGAGCCTCCGCATCTGGATCCGACAAGCGCGGCGGCGCAAGCCATCGACTCGGTGGTTTACACCAATATCTTCGAAGGTCTGACACGTTTCATGGGCGATGGTTCGGTCGTACCCGGCTTGGCGGAAAGCTGGGAGATTTCCGAAGACGGGACGGTCTATACCTTCAAACTGCACGACGGGGTGATCTTCCATGATGGCACCACCATGGACGCCGAGGATGTCAAATTCAGCCTTGACCGCGCAACCGCGGAAGACAGCGCCAACGCGCAAAAGGCCCTGTTTGCCGGTATCGAAACCGTCGAGGTCGTTGATCCGCTTACGGTCAAAGTCACCCTGTCAGAGCCAAACGGAAATTTCCTGTTCAACCTGGCTTGGGGGGACGCAGTCATCGTCGCGCCCGAGAGCATTGAAAACATCAAGACCAATCCAGTTGGCACTGGCGCCTATACCTTTGGCAACTGGGTGCAGGGTGACAGCATCACACTGAACCGCAATCCCGATTATTGGGGTGATCAGCCTGCATTAGAGACTGCAACATTCAAGTTCATCTCGGACCCGACTGCCGCTTTTGCCGCCATGATGGCCGAGGATGTCGACGTATTTGACAACTTCCCCGCGCCGGAAAACCTGCCTCAGTTCGAGGCCGATCCACGCTTTCAGGTTTTGGTCGGCTCGACCGAAGGCGAAACGATCCTGTCCACCAACAACAAACAACCTCCGTTTGACAGTATTCTGGTCCGGCAGGCACTGGCCCATGCCATCGACCGGCAGGCCATCATCGACGGCGCGATGTTCGGCTATGGCACCCCGATCGGAACCCATTTTGCGCCGCATCATCCGGCGTATGTCGATCTGACGGGCAATTCGGCTTACGACCCTGAAAAAGCAAGGGCGTTGCTGGCAGAGGCAGGATTCGAAAACGGGTTTGAGACCACGTTGCATCTGCCGCCGCCGTCTTATGCCCGCCGCGGGGGCGAAATCATAGCGGCGCAGCTGGCCGAGGTCGGCATCACGGCCGAGATCATCAATGTGGAATGGGCGCAATGGTTGGAAACGGTGTTCAAGGGCAAGGAGTTCGGCCTGACCATTGTCAGCCACACGGAGCCGATGGATATCGGCATTTATGCGCGACCTGATTATTACTTCCAGTATGACAGCACGGATTTTCAGGCGCTGATGGACATGCTGAACACCACCACCGACCCCGAAGAACGCACCCGTTTGCTGGGTGAGGCGCAGCGCCTGATCGCAAGCGACTATGTCAATGGGTACCTGTTCCAGTTGGCCAAGCTGGGCGTTGCGAAAGTCGGAGTTCAGGGCCTTTGGAAGAACGCGCCCACCGCCGCAATCGATCTGACTCAGATCAGCTGGTCCGAGTAATAGTACTGCCCAGGCCGCGCTGGGCGGCCCGGGCCTTTCATTGTGTCAGGGTGTTCTCACGCATGTTCTTGCTCCGCGCCATTCCCGTCTTGGTTTTAGGTGTTTTCCTGGTGTTCGGTTCTTCGGTCGTGGCCACGGCTCAGAATGTGTTGGGTGGGCGGCTGGATGCCCTGCCCGGAACGCCCGAGAACCCGTTGGATGTTGGCGTCGGCATTCGCATCGACCAGATCACCGGCGTTGATCAAAAGGCTGAAAACTACGGCGCGGTTGTGGTCTTGCGGGTGGAATGGACCGATCCTGCGCTGGCGTTTGATCCCGAGGAACTGGGAAGGGATATCAGGGTTTTCAACCCGCCCGATCTTGCCGATCATGCGGCAAGTATAGGTTCCGTTCTGCCGGCTTTTGTCATTCACAATCAGCAGTCCAACAAGTGGATCCACGAATCCGCCGCATCCCTGCGGTACGACGGACGGGTGCTGTATGTCGAAAAATCGTCTCTTACACTCCAGGCGCCTCATTTCGATTTCCGAAAATACCCGTTCGACACGCAGGAGTTCCATTTCGAAGTCGTATCGGTCTTTCCGTCCGAATATGTCAATTACCATCCGCTGGATGAATTTTCCGGCCTCGGAGATCAACTGGGCGAAGAAGAATGGATTCTGAACAATGCACGGTTGGAAACGTCCAGGGTTCTGGGGCTATCCGGCAAAGAAAGCGATCAGGTCGCGCTTGTTTTCGAGGGCAAACGACATCTGACATACTACGTCATACGGGTTTTCCTGCCGATGCTTGTCTTGATTTCGGTCGGCTGGGCGCTGTTTTTTCTGGATGAATACCGCCGGAGGATCGAGATCGCGGGCGGCAACCTGCTGGTGTTTGTCGCGTTCAACTGGGCGATATCCGCTGATCTGCCCAAGCTGGGTTATCTGACTTTTCTGGATTTTGTCCTTCAGTGCATGTTTCTGATGACCGGGGCGCTGATCGTGTTCAACGTCGCACTGCGACGGCTGAAAGTGTCCGGCAAGGAGGGTACGGCCCGCATCCTGGACAACTATGCGATCAAGTGGATCTATCCACTGGGGTATGCCGCGATCGTTGCCTATGCGGTTTCCGCTTTCCTTCTGGTGCCTTAGACGCTGGACCCATGCCTGATGTGACCCTAACGTGGTGCCAATGCTCCGCTACGTCCTCAAACGACTGATTTCCTTGCTTGTCAGCCTGGCCGTCGCCTCGGTGGTCATCTTCGCCGTGATCGAGGTTGCCCCGGGTGATCCGGCGTCGTTCATGCTGGGCGTCAACGCGCAGGAGGACACGCTGGCCGCGTTGCGGGCCGAGCTGGGCCTGGATGCGTCCAGGATACAGCGGTACTTCAATTGGGTGGGCGGCATGCTGGAGGGCGATTTCGGCACCTCGTACACCTACCGCACGCCAGTGTCGCAGATGATCGCGGACCGGTTGTGGGTGTCGTTGCCCCTGGCGCTTTACGCGCTGACACTGTCCACATTGATCGCCTTTCCCGCCGGAATCTATGCCGCTGCGCGTCGGGGCAAGCCGGGGGACCTTGCAGTGATGGGGGCGACGCAGCTTGGGATTGCTGTGCCCAATTTCTGGTTTGCAATGATGCTTGTGCTGATCTTCGCCATCAACCTGCGCTGGTTCAATGCGGGCGGGTTTGCCGGTTGGAACGACGGTCTGTGGGCCGGCCTGCATTCCCTGACCCTGCCTGCCGTGGCTCTTGCCTTGCCACAGGCGGCGATTCTGGCGCGCGTCATGCGGTCGGCCTTGCTGGACATTCTGGGTGAGGATTTCATGCGCACGGCTCGGGCCAAGGGCCTGTCCCGTCGTCAGGCCCTGTGGCGGCATGGTGTGCGAAATGCACTGATCCCGGTGCTGACCATCATCGGCTTGCAGTTTTCCTTTCTGCTGGCGGGGTCGATCATCATCGAACAGGTGTTCTATCTGCCGGGCCTCGGGCGGCTGGTGTTTCAGGCCATTTCTGCCCGAGACCTCATCGTCGTGGAATCGGTCGTGATGCTGCTGGTCTTTGCCGTTATAACGGTCAATTTCCTTGTCGATCTTGCTTATGCGGCCGTGGACCCACGACTGAGGAGCAGGACATGAACCGGAACCTGATCCTTGGGGCCTTGTTGTCGTCGCTGGTGGTTCTGGCCGCGTTGGTCTCGTTCATCTGGACCCCTTACGACCATGCCGCGCTGGACATTCCCAATAAATTGCAGCCACCAAACGGGCAGCATTGGTTTGGAACCGATCATTTCGGCCGCGACATATTCTCGATGATCATGGTCGGTGCACGCACGTCGATTGCGGTGGCATTGGTGGCCGTCGGCATCGGCATGGCACTTGGCGTTCCTCTTGGCCTGACGGCGGCCGCGCGCAAAGGATCCTGGCTGGATGAGGTCATCATGCGTGGCAACGATCTGGTCTTCGCTTTCCCCTCGCTGGTGATCGCCATCCTGATCACGGCCGTCTATGGCGCCGGAGCAATCAACGCCATTGTTGCGATCGGCATTTTCAACATCCCCGTCTTTGCCCGTATCACCCGCGGGGCTGCTTTGTCGCTTTGGGAGAGAGAGTTCATCCTCGCCGCCCGTGTGTCGGGCAAAGGGGTGGCGCGGATATCGGCTGAACATATTCTGCCCAACGTGGCCAACCTGCTGATCGTGCAGGGCACCATCCAGTTCAGCCTTGGCATTCTGGCCGAAGCGGGC
Organism: Ruegeria sp. YS9; assembly: GCF_024628725.1. NCBI lineage: Bacteria > Pseudomonadati > Pseudomonadota > Alphaproteobacteria > Rhodobacterales > Roseobacteraceae > Ruegeria > Ruegeria sp. YS9. The sequence goes on along the minus strand of NZ_CP102409.1, from coordinate 2,849,195 downwards.
CTGTCTTATGTTGGTCTGGGCGCTCAACCTCCGACGCCCAGCTGGGGCCGGATGCTGGCAGACGCGCAGACGATGGTCAGTTTTGCCCCGCATTTGGCTCTGATTCCGGGTCTGGCGATCATCGTCACGGTGCTGGGTCTGAACCTGTTGGGCGACGGAATGCGGGACTGGCTGGATCCCCGGATCAGGGTGGCGCGGGTATGAGCTTGTTGCAGATTGAAAACCTGTCGCTGACGATCCACGGGATGCCGATCCTGAAACAGGTCAGCTTGTCGATCGACCCCGGCCAGATCGTGGCGGTGACAGGTGAAAGCGGCTCGGGCAAATCGATGACCGCATTGGCGGTGATGCAACTGCTGCCGCATGGGGCCAGCACGGAAGGTGCGATCTGGCTGGACGGTCAGGATCTGTTGACACGGTCAGAGCCCGATTTGTGCGCCTTGCGCGGCGCGTCCATGGGGATGGTGTTTCAGGAACCGATGACAGCGCTCAATCCGGTGAAAACCATCGGTGATCAGGTGATGGAGACGATCCTGATCCACAAGGCGATGCCCCCGACCCAGGCCCGAACACGCGCCAAAGAGGTGCTGACCCGGGTCGGCCTGCCACCTGATCGGTTCCCCCTTTCCCGCTATCCGCACGAACTGTCCGGCGGGCAACGGCAACGCGTGGTCATTGCCATGGCCATCGCTCTGCGCCCCAGGCTGCTGATCGCGGACGAGCCGACGACAGCGCTGGACGTCACGACACAGGCGCAGATCCTCGACCTGCTCAAGGGGCTGGTGCGTGAATATGACATGGGGCTGCTGATGATCACCCATGATCTGGCCGTTGTCTCTGATATGGCGGACCAGATCATCGTCATGCGCCACGGAGAAGTGGTTGAAAGCGGGGCCACACAGCACCTGCTGCGTCACATGCATCACCCTTATACCCGAATGCTGTTCGAGGCGTCTGGCCATCAGGTCACTTTGCCGGAACCCGCGCAACCGCAAACGTTGCTGGAGGTAACCCAGGTTGTCCGGGACTACCGATTGCCCCGAAAAGGCCTGTTGGACGCGCCGCGCCATCACCGGGCAGTGGATGGTGTCAGTTTTTCACTCAACCGAGGCGAGCGGTTGGGTTTGGTTGGGGAATCCGGATGCGGAAAATCGACCCTAACACGGGCAATTTTGGGCTTGGAGGAGGTTCAGTCCGGTCAAATCCGGCTGGGTGGTCAGCCGGTTTTCACCGGGCACAAACCCAACCTTGCCGTGCGCCGGAAGATGCAGGTGGTGTTTCAGGACCCATATGGCAGCTTCAACCCCCGTCATCGTGTCGCGCGCCTGATCACCGAGCCTTTCCATTTGCTGGACGACCCGCCCACCGGATCAGACCGGCGGGATCGGATCTCGGAAATACTGACGGCCGTCGGCCTCAGCCCCGGCGACGCGGGCAAGTACATCCACGAATTCTCGGGCGGGCAACGACAACGGATCGCCATTGCACGCGCCCTGATCATCCGGCCCGATCTGATCCTGTTCGACGAGGCGGTTTCGGCGCTTGACGTTTCGGTCCGTGCACAGATCCTCGATCTGCTCGCTGAACTGTGCGATGCCTATGACCTGACCTATCTGTTCATCAGCCATGACCTGAGCGTTGTCCGCACGATCACCGACCGTGTGCTTGTGATGCAGTCCGGGCGGATCGTCGAACAGGGTCAGACCAAGCAGGTGTTCGAAAATCCGCAACATCCCTATACGCAAACCCTGATTGCCGCTGCGCCCCGGTTGCCCGAGATAAGGCCGCTGACGGCGTAAAGTTCCTTGTTAGAGCCTGATTGGAGGCCCAAAATGACCCAGAACATTTGGTTTGATCCCACCTTGTGCCTGATCGGCGGGCGCTGGATCCGGGCGGCTGCGGGCGACAGCCTGCCCTTGATCAACCCTTCGGACGGGACCGAGATCTGCCGGATCGCCCGAGGGTCCGAGGCGGATATCGACGCGGCGGTACAAGCCGCCCGATCTGCGTTGTATGGTGATTGGGGGCGAAAGACGGCGTTGGAACGCGGCCGCATCCTGACACGGTTGGGCCAGCTGGTGCTGGACCGGGTGGACGATCTGGCGCGGCTCGAGGCGATGGATGTCGGCAAACCGCTGACACAGGCCCGGGCAGACGCGGTCGCCCTGGCGCGCTATTGCGAGTTCTATGGCGGCGCGGCCGACAAGGTGATGGGCGAGACCATTCCCTATCTCGATGGCTACACCGTCTACACCTTGCGCGAACCGCATGGGGTGACGGGCCATATCGTGCCCTGGAACTATCCGATGCAGATTATCGGGCGTTCCGTCGGGGCGGCGTTGGCCATGGGCAACGCCTGTGTTCTGAAACCTGCGGAAGAGGCCTGCCTGACCGCGCTGGCCTTTGCCCATCTTGCGCAACAGGCCGGGCTGCCAGCCGGAGCATTGAACGTCGTGCCCGGTCTGGGGGCCGAGGCGGGTGCAGCGCTGTCGGGGCATCGGGGAGTCAACCATATCTCGTTCACCGGTTCGGTTGCCACCGGGGCCCTTGTGCAGCAGGCGGCGGGACGCAACGTGGTGCCCGTGACGCTGGAACTGGGCGGGAAATCCCCGCAATTGGTTTTTGACGATGCCGATCTGGATGCAGCGCTGCCGTTTCTGGTGAATGCGGGTGTCCAAAACGCGGGCCAGACCTGTTCGGCCTCGTCCCGCATCCTGGTGCAGCGGGGCGTCTATGAACAGGTCAGATCGCGCATGGCCAAGGCCTATGAAGAACTGACCGTCGGCCCGGCGATGCAGGATCTGCGCGTTGGACCGTTGATCTCGGACCGGCAGAGACAGATTGTCAGCGGCTTTCTGAAAACAGCCACGGACCTGACGATCGCTGCGCAGGGACAGATTGTCGATGACGCGCCAGAAACCGGAGCCTATGTCCGGCCCACTTTGTTCGCAGACGTGCCGCCAGATCATCAGTTGGCACAGGACGAGATATTCGGCCCGGTTCAGGTTCTGATCCCGTTTGACACCGAAGAACAGGCTCTGACCATAGCGAATAGTACGGAATATGGCCTGGTCGCCAGCGTCTGGACGCGGGATGGTGCGCGACAGATGCGGTTGGCGAAAGCATTGCACTCGGGTCAGGTTTTCATAAACAACTACGGTGCTGGTGGCGGCGTTGAACTGCCATTTGGCGGGGTGGGAAAATCCGGACACGGCCGCGAAAAAGGGTTCGAAGCTTTGTACGGCTTTTCACAGTTGAAGACAGTTGCCGCGTTTCACGGTTAGCATTTACCCGGGCAATTCAGATCAGCTTTGCTTCCAATGTATGATTGCCCCAAATCCGTGATGTCCGCGTGGCAGAATGCCCGCTGAACCAACCTCCGACGACCTCGTCGGCAACGTTGGCACTGGCGGGGAACTTTTGTCTGCCGCCGTCTGCCAGGATCACCAAGTCAAACCAGACCCGAACGGAATACGGCGCATTGATCCGGCCTGAATTCAGGTTGTACTTGTGCCAGTGTACCGGGCAGCTTAGGAAAACGACCTTGTTGAAATGCGCCCCCATATCGGCGGCTTTCATGACGACATTGCAGCCGTGGCTGTGGGCAACCACATCGCAGCCGTGATAGGCCTCAAGATCTATCCAGTTTTTCAGGTGTTTGGCAGCAATATGGCGGCCGCGATCGGACCACCGGCCCTCCCATTCATAGTAGTTCTGTCCTGAAAAGATATCGTTGCGATGCGGCTTGATGTAATTGTGCAGATCTCCGACATGCGGATAGTACCATGTGGGGTCGGGATCGACTTCGAAGTGAGTGCCATGAACAAGAAGCAACCCCGGCGCATCGGCTTTCTGTTGCGCGGGGGCCGGTGGAACCTTCGAGCCCGGCGGGACGGAAATCAGAGCGGACGACAACACAGTAAGCAAATCTTGCGAGAGCGGCTCCAACTGCGCCCAACGCGCCGTAAACACACCAAGCCAAAGACGTGGCGGAAAAGAATCCGGCGAATACAGTTTGAGGCATGAACTCAGTGCGGCAAGAGCAACAATTGAATCCGGGGCCGCCAGTCCAAGCTTCAAAGCAGCGCCAATATGTTGGGCGCTGGGCCATTCCTCTGCTGCTTTGATCGCCTCGAACAAATGTTGGTAATACCCTTCAGGTTCTGGCGAAGTAAGCAGGTCGACGGGCCTTAGGTCATCGGGGCCATCAAGGAAACTCATGTATTCGTGGGCGGATGTCTGGCGGTCGTCAATTGGCCGGAATCCGAGCATGACAAGCTGTTTGGACAGAACGGCATCGTCGGTTTCTTCCCAATCGCGGCCCAACAGTAAAAGGTCGCTGTCATCGCCTTCGGCTTGCAGAAACTGCGCGCGGGATATCAGGTATGCGGCGTAGGAAAAAAGTGAAAGCTCATCCCGGGATCCGCCGGTATCGTAGAAGTTCCTTGGTTCAAAAATCATTGTGTCTCAACCTTAATGCTCAATGAGAATGCCTTCCAAAATAGCATCAGGTGAGTTGCCGATAAATGATGAATGCGCTGCCGTGGTTCAGACGATCACCTCGATCGCCTTTTGCGCTCCGACACCAAACACCCGCTTGTAGCGTTCGATCTGGTCCTCCGGACCCATAGCCTTTTCCGGGTTGTCCGACAGTTTTACCGTCGGGCGGCCATTGGCGGATACCGCTTTGCAGACCAATGAGAATGGCGCCAGCGCGTCATTGGGGACGAGTCCGCGAAAATCGTTGGTCAGCAAGGTTCCCCAACCGAAGGAAATATTGGCGCGGCCCGCGAACTGGGCATGCAATTCCTGAATTTTCTCGACATCCAGACCGTCAGAGAAAATGATCCGCTTCCCTGTCGGGTCTTCGCCGCGTGCGTTCCACCAGTCTATTGCGACCTCGGCCGCCGCTGCCGGGTCTCCGCTGTCGATTCGAATGCCGGTCCATCCCGCCAGCCAGTCAGGAGCATTGTCCAGAAACCCCTTAGTGCCATAGGTGTCGGGCAGGATGATGCGGAGGTTGCCGTCATGCTCGTCATGCCAGTCGCTGAGCACGTCATAAGGCGCCTGCGCCAACGCTTCATCCGTATCTGCCAGCGCGGAATAGACCATGGGCAGTTCATGCGCATTGGTGCCGATGGCCTCGACCTCGCGTCGCATGGCGATCAGGCAGTTCGAAGTGCCGGTAAAGGATGCGCCCAGCCCTTCGATCATCGCCTGCACGCACCAATCCTGCCACAGGAAGGAATGCCGCCGTCTGGTACCGAAATCCGCGATCCCAAGCCCGTTTATCGAGCTCAACTTTTCGATCTTTTCCCAAACCCGGGTCATCGCGCGGGCGTACAGGACCTGCAATTCGAACCGGCGCATATCGTTCAGCACCGCGCGCGAGCGCAGCTCCATCAACACCGCCAGCGCGGGGATTTCCCACAGCATGACCTCGTGCCATTTGCCTTCAAAGGTCAGTTCATATTGGTCGCCTTTGCGTTCAAGATGATAGGGCGGCAGGCGCAAATTCTCGAACCACTCCATGAAGTCAGAGCGGAACATCTGCCGTTTTCCGTAGAACATGTTGCCGCGCAGCCAGGTGCTTTCCCCACGGCTGAGGCTGAGAGAGCGGATGTGATCCAGCTGTTCCCGCAGCTCGCCTTCATCGATCAAACGCGCCAGAGGTACGTGATTCGACCGGTTGATCAGCGAAAACACGACATCTGTTTGAGGCTTGTTTCGAAACACTGACTGGCACATCAGCAGTTTGTAGAAATCAGTATCGATCAAAGACCGTACAATCGGGTCAATCTTCCATTTGTGATTGTAGACGCGGGTCGCGATGTCGACCATGGGGAACTCCTGCGATTTCCGTAGTTAGATCAATCGACTCTGGAAATGGCAAGAGTCACTGATTTGGTGACAATGCCAGTTTGAAGTCACAATACCGGCATATTGTGCATTGTTTTTACCGGTTAGTGAGAAGAGGGGATGGAAAGTCGAAACTGAGTTTGTGAATGGGTATCGAGTACGATTTTGATATTGTTAACGTAGCGCTGGAAGATCTGGACCCCGAAAAGCTGGGGTCTGCCTCTGATACGGAACGCCTGGTATGTGCGGTGTTCCGCGATATCAGAGCCGCGGACGCGTTGCGTGGAACATCGCCGAAAATCCGCAAGATTTTCATGGATGCAGGATTCAGCCTCGAGTCGCGCAACAGCGGCATCGTGCCGGGTGTTTTTCCGGCCGAGGACCATGCGGATCGGGTGCGAATTCTGCGGTCGCTGTTTGACAACATCAGGACGCGTGGAATTCAGGGTGAATATTGCGGCGATTTCAACCTTTGGGATTTCTTGCACTACGTGCGAACCGCGCAACCCATGGCTGGGATCGTACGCAGCCGATCGATGCGCGTTCCGCCACCTCCGTCAAACCAGACCAATCCGGAACGCCGCACGATTCCAGGGCGCATTGGGTTCGCGCTGGGTCTGGCAGTTGTTCTGTTCGTGATGATCAAGCTTCTGGCCGCCGCGGGCGCCACACCTTAGGTCAATACGACTCCGGCATCCCGCATCGCCTGCTCGGCGGCTGCCAGCGAACCGTCCATATCAATCGCGCGGCACGCGCCCATGCGGACCGTGACATCGAAACCCAACCTGGCGGCATCTACCGCGGAATAACGCACGCAGTAATCGGTGGCCAATCCCACAAGGGTCAAACGGTCGATACCGCGTGTATCCAAATAGCCTTTCAGGCCTGTCGGTGTCTGGTGGTCATTCTCGAAGAATGCGGAATAGCTGTCGATGGTACTGCGGAATCCTTTGCGAAGGATCAGGTCGCCATCCGTGCGCAAGTCGGGATGAAAACCGGCGCCGCGCGTGCCCTGCACGCAGTGGTCGGGCCACAGAACCTGTGGGCCATAGGGCATGTCGACCAGGTCGAACGGGTTTTTGCCATCGTGGGAACTGGCAAACGAAGAATGCCCCGCCGGATGCCAGTCCTGAGTCAGGATCACGGCATCGAATTCACCCATCATGGCGTTTATCGGTGCGACGATTTCGTCCCCCTCTGCCACAGCCAGCGCACCACCGGGGCAAAAGTCGTTCTGGACATCGATCACGAGCAGGGCATGGGTCATGGCGGCCTCCTTTTACCGCTCTATCGGTAGGCGGCGGCGCGCGGGGCGTCAATGCAATCCCTTGCGACTCTGGGTCTGCAAAGGTAGATCGCGCGTATGTACACAATCGCTGCCCTCTATCACTTTACCCGTTTCGCGGATCCAGCCGCGTTGCGTGACCCTTTGCTGGACCTGTGCCGCGCGCAGTCCGTCACCGGTACGCTGCTGCTTGCGCAGGAAGGGATCAACGGCACGATCGCCGGCCCGCGTGCCGGAATCGACGCCGTGCTGTCACATGTCCGATCCTTGCCCGGTTGCGCTGATCTGGAGTGGAAGGAAGCGACCTCGGAGCATCCGCCTTTCGGCAAGATGAAGGTGCGGCTGAAGAAAGAGATCGTGACCATGGGTCAGCCCGATGTCGACCCGCGCGCCCGTGTCGGCAACTATGTCGACCCGCAGGAGTGGAATGACCTGATCCGTTCTGACGATGTGGTGCTGATCGACACGCGCAACGATTACGAAGTGGCAATCGGGACGTTTGAAGGCGCAATAGACCCTGAAACAGCCAGTTTTCGCGATTTCCCGGCATGGTGGGAACAGAACAAGGACCGCTTTCACAACAAACGGGTCGCCATGTTCTGCACGGGCGGTATCCGTTGCGAGAAATCCACCAACTACCTGCTGGGTCAGGGGGTCGAGGATGTCTATCACCTCAAGGGCGGTATCCTGCGGTATCTTGAGGAAATGCCTGCTGAAGACAGTTCCTGGCAGGGCGAATGCTTTGTGTTCGACAATCGTGTTTCGGTTGGTCACGGGCTTGTTGAAGGGCCGCACAAGCTCTGTCATGGCTGCCGGCGTCCAATCCTGCCCGAGGATGTGAAGCGCCCGGAATACGAGCATGGCGTTTCATGCCATCAATGCATCGATGAGACGTCCGATGCTGACAAAATGCGCTTTCGCGAACGGCAAAAGCAGATCCTGCTGGCGCGCGAGCGGGGTGAGGCGCATCTGCGCCAGGACTGAATTCGGGTTGCGGGCGATGCCTTTAGGTCGGATGATTGCGCGAAGACCGGATTGAAGGGGCGTTCATGCACCGCAAACCCACGACTTTGGATGAATGGAAATCAACCCTGATTGCAGCGTTGGGGCTGGTTCTGGCGAGCTTTCTTGCCTGGTATGGTCTTTCACGCCTGAACGAGGCAGCTGCGGGCGACACGATTGGCACAATCGCTTCGGTTGGCCTGTTGATCTGGCTGGTGTCGCAGTCCTGGTATTACGTGACCCAGGTAAAGTCGCCCCGCAGGCTTTTGTTTCTGATGGGTGTTTCGTTCATACAGGTTGTCCCCTTCCTGTTCGCCGCGGTTTACGGCGCCTTTGGGTATAACGACCACTGTGTCATCGGTGCGCAGGGTCCGGGGGATATCCTGTATTTTTCCTATGTCACCTTTACCACAGTCGGGTATGGCGACATGTCCCCGACCGGACTGTGCCGTGGGCTCGCCGTGTCCGAGGCCGTGACGGGCTATATCCTGCTGGGGATGTTTGTTGCCGCAGCAGTTTCGCTTTACGCCCGCAATCACACTCAGGAAAGACCCTAATAAGGGTCTATTTGTTCTGATCGATCCAGCGAGACATCATTTTCTTGTCGCGGAAACACTCGGACGGGATCGGGCGGCGCTTGCTGCGTGAAATCCGCTCGGCAAACGCAACTTGTTTTCCCGTCGGGTAATTGTCGAACTGCGAGGTCCCGCGTGGTTTGTGGGCTGAAATCCAGTCAGACAAAAGCCGCCGGTCGCGCTGTGCCTCAACAGGGATCTCAAGGGCTGACTTCTCGGCAATCGCACGCGCATACCGCATCTGCCGGTCGGTGACTGGAAGCAGGTGATAGTCGTTGTTCGGCCCGTTCAGGGCTGTGGGGCGTGTTTGCTGGGTCATCGGTTTGTCCTCTGACTATGTAGAACATAAATAGAACATTAACCAAAAATTTCAAGGATTATGGGGTTTGACAGGCGTGAAACCGCCCCTTCGATGATTTTATTGACTGGTCAATCAATAACCGATAGGCCGATTTTCGACTGACCATTTGTCCCGTCCTGACGGGTGCGAAAGAAAAGGACACGGTATGAAGTTTCAGCCCAGGGCCAGCCATTTCATTGATGGCGAATATGTCGAAGATACAAACGGCACGGCCATTGAAGTGATCTATCCCGCTACAGGCGAAGTGATTGCACGTTTGCATTCGGCGACGCCGGCGATCGTGGAACAGGCTCTAAACAGCGCAAAAAACGCTCAGGCGGCTTGGGCGGCCCTGTCCGGGACGGAACGTGGCCGCATCCTGCGCCGCGCCTCCGATATCATGCGCGAACGCAATTACGACCTGTCCGTTCTGGAAACCCATGATACCGGCAAACCGATTCAGGAAACCACTGTGGCCGATGCCACCTCGGGGGCCGATGCGCTGGAGTATTTTGGTGGATTGGCCGCCTCACTGACTGGCGAGCATATTCCGCTGGGCGGGGGTGATTTCGTCTATACCATCCGCGAGGCGCTGGGTGTTTGCGTCGGGATCGGCGCCTGGAACTATCCGACGCAGATCGCCTGCTGGAAAGGTGCCCCGGCGCTTGCTTGTGGCAATACGATGGTGTTCAAACCTTCGGAAACCACACCGCTTTCGGCATTGAAAGTGGCTGAAATTCTTGTCGAGGCCGGCGCGCCCAAGGGTGTCTACAACGTGATCCAGGGTTACGGCGATGTCGGTGCTTCGCTGGTCACCGATCCGCGTGTGGCCAAAGTCTCTTTGACGGGTTCTGTGCCGACGGGCCGCAAGGTTTATGCTGCTGCGGCGGATGGCATGAAGCATGTGACCATGGAACTTGGCGGCAAATCCCCGATGATCGTCTTTGACGATGCCGACATCGAAAACGCTGTTTCAGGTGCGATCCTGGGCAATTTCTATTCTTCGGGTCAGGTTTGTTCCAACGGCACCCGCGTCTTTGTTCAGAAAAGTATCAAAGAGGCCTTCCTGAAACGTCTGTCAGAACGTCTGGATCACGCGAAAATCGGCGATCCAATGGACGAGAACGTCAGCTTTGGCCCGATGGTCAGCGAGAACCAGATGAACATCGCCCTGGGCTATATCGAAAAGGGAAAAGCCGAAGGCGCAAGATTGATTTATGGCGGTGAACGGATCGACCGGGACGGCTATTTTTTGCAGCCCACGGTTTTTGCTGACGTCACGGACAACATGACCATCGCGCGCGAGGAAATCTTTGGCCCCGTCATGTCGGTGCTGGATTTCGAGACCGAGGAAGAGGTGATGGCCCGCGCCAATGACACCGAGTTCGGTCTGGCCGCAGGTGTCTTCACGAATGATCTGACCCGGGCGCATCGAATCGTGGCCGGATTCGAAGCAGGCACTTGCTATATCAACACCTACAACCTTGCCCCGGTCGAAGCGCCGTTTGGCGGATCGAAAATGTCCGGTGTCGGGCGCGAGAACTCGAAACTGGCGATCAACCATTTCTCGGAAATGAAAACCGTCTATGTCTCGATGAATGACGTTGAGGCTCCGTACTGAATCAAGGACGGTTGTCCGCTTTTCTTGATGTCTCTGCTCCCCGTGTTCGGCGCCGGGAGCAGAGGAAACGCCAGCCAGTGGCGGGCAATACTACACTGACAACATCGACGCCTGCCAGCGTGCCGGAAAAGGTAGGTATTGCGGAATTTTTGTTCAAAGACGTTGCCATCCTCGGCCGATTGGCCCGGCCTGATGAGGAGATTCGTCCGCGATTTCTCTGGCCACTGAACTCATTGAAGACGCGGAACCATTACCGCCGTATATCGCTGATCAGGTGTCTCGTTTTCACGCATCTGCCGCAAATGCCACGGTACCGGTTGCTTCGCGGGCGGTCAGCCGTCGTGACCTTATTGGTTGAGGAACGCGGCCTGAAATTCGGCGGCCTGTTCTTCGGCGTCATGTCTGGAACCCAACATCCTTGAAAGAAGTTGGAGCCATATTTGCATCCCCGCCTGATCGGGTGTTCTGATTGGATTCGGTTTGAAGCAACGCGCCGGGCTCCCAGCGGTTGAAACGCATTGCAGGGTATACCGGGATCGGGACCTGCCTTCACTTTGCCGGGTGCGGGCGGAACAGTCGCGATATACGTCATTTTACACCAACTGCGTTCAACATTTCATCGATCCGCTGGCGGGCGGACTGGCTGTCCTTCAACAGGTTTTCAGCATCCGCCAGCGGTTTTTCCGCCAATCGTTCCGGCAGGTCAGACAAGGCTTGGGTCGTTTGGTTCAACGCCGCGTATTTCCCGCCCGCAGGTTCCAGCCTTTCATCCGACACCCCGGCCAGCCAGAAATAGCGGTTTGCCGCTTCGTTTTGCTCGAGATCTCGGAGCATATCGCCGGCGGCTGCAAAATCTTCTGTTGAGACCATCGCCTGCGCGCGCAAGGCATTCGCCTCCTCGGAATTGTCATCAGCCAACTCCAGCAGGGCTTGATGAGGGCGCCCTGACAGCAAAGCGGCCCGAGCCCGCAATCGAGCCCGATCCAAGCGCCGCGACTGGTCTTCCGATCTGTTCGCCAGAGCGAATGTCTGCTGAGCAAAGCCCAGATCAGCAAGACGGCTGGCCAATGCAACTGCAGTATCGGTTGTCAGCACTGCCGCCATGTCCGGCTGCATTGCCTCCATCGTCTGGCGTAGAAAGGTTGCGTCATCCGATCTTTCGGCAAGCAATTGCAGATGCCGATTGATCGCGCCGCCACTATCGGGGCCGGGTGGCTGCGCTTTGATCACGTCAAATGCGCGGTCGAATTCCTGGCTCAGGCTCAGAGCGATCGCATAGGTGCGGTTCATCATCGGGCCCAGTTCCGATCGCCTGAACTCGACCGCATAAGATGCCGCCAGTTCAAGCTCCTGAGAAGAAACAGCTTTACGTTCAGACCAACGTTTTTCCACCAGGCGCGCCAAAGCCAGCGGTGATTCAGTGGCGGCGTTGGTTGAGGTTATAACCTCGGTCAACAATTCTTCTTCGCGGTCACTGTTCCCTTCCGCCTTGGCAACGCTGGCTTTGGCCTGAGCGACACCGGATGTCGTTTCCGGTTCAATCCGGTCAACCGAGCGAAGGATCCTGCGGGCAGCCTCCAGTTGTTGTGCGTTCACCAGTATTTCTGATAACCGCGGCCCCAGCTGGCGGCGAAGATGATCCGGCAGTCTTGAATACGTGTGTTCGATTGCTTCCACATTCGCGTCAGGTGCCAGCTCGCTTTCGGACAACACAGCCCAAAGTGCAGCATCACCGTCACATCGTTGCAGGTCGTTGAATGGATTCCTGGGCAGCGGCGGCCGGTTATCTACAACCCGGGCAATTGCTGCAACTGGTTCGAAGCCCTCTGGCGGCGTCTCCAACAGCCTCAAGACACTCAACGCTTCGGCTCCGAAACCGAAAGAGGCGTAGAGCTTGGCCAGTTTCATGGCCTTTTCGCCGTCAAGTTTGTCAAACTCTTTGTACAGCCCTGAACGGAGAGCTGACACTTGATCTGGAAAAGGCGAGTCCCCAGACCAAGACGCAAAACTCAGCTCAGCAGTCGAGATGCAGGCCGGTCTTTGGTCAATTGGTTGCAGTTCTGCGTTCAAAACATTCTGTAAATCGTCCAAAACCGTGGTCAGACGTAAGTTCGAACTCAATTGGGGCGCCACAACGCTTGTACCGGACGGGGCGGTATTGCGTGGCCCGACAGGAGCAAGCTTCAAGTCCAGCAACTTGCGATCGGCCCCTTGCAGAAGACGAGTCGACAGCTGGTCTTTTATCCCCTGCTCAGTCATGGTGAGAAGCGGCAGATGCAACCCTGTCTCAACCGATGGCGGTTTGTCTTGGGCTGTTTTTCCGATCAAGGGTGGCGGTATATCCTCAAGAAGCGGCGGTAACAATTCCCCTGGCGCGATGTCCAGTACGATCATCGAGTTTCTGTACAGAAACGCCGACGCCACGCAGTTGCATCCGAACTCCAGCTCCAACGCGCTGCCGGGGTTCTTCTGCGACAAAGAAGCCAGGCGGTTCGTGGTCAAACGCCCAAAAACCGAGCTGGTTTTGAATGTCACGTCGTCCAGGGCAATGGTAAGGCTTGCGCCGTTCTTCCGTTGCGCCAGCACCCAGCGGGTGTCCGGTGGCACGTCGAAAACCAGACGTGTGAATCCGTCATGCTCTCCGGATCGCACCACCACGTCCTTTGCGGTCACGGCAGACGCAGCCGTGACCAAAACCGCAATCAGAAACCCGATGCGCTTCATGCCGCCGCCTGCTTGAGCTCTTTTAATGCGTCTTCCAGCTCGGAAAAGCCCGGGCGGTTATGGGTTGGGGTGTTCTGGCGTCCGACCTCAATGCACATGGCGGCATTGTGATTGTGCAGATTGGCCACCAGTACTTCTTTGATCAGCTGATAAAAGTGGTTGTCTTCTTCAACCACGGCTTTCAGTTTGCCTGCGAAGGGGCCGACCAGACCATAGGCCAGAAAAACGCCCAGGAACGTGCCTACGAGGGCGCCCCCAATCAACTTCCCCAGCACTTCGGGCGGCTGATCGATTGATCCCATCGTCTTGATCACGCCCAGAACCGCGGCAACGATCCCCAGCGCGGGCAGGCCGTCTGCTACTGTTTGAAGTGCATGGCTTGAGTGCATGGCATGATGAAAATTCGCTTCCATGCGCTTCTCCAGAACCTCTTCAACCTGATGCGGATCGTCATAATTCATCGCCGCCGACCGCATGGTGTCACAAATCAGGTCGACGACCTCCTTGTCTGATTGGATCTTGGGATATGCGGAAAACAAGCTGGAGTTTTCGGGGTCTTCAATATGCTGCTCGACCTCAACCGGATTGGCGCGGGCAATGCGGATCAACGAAAACAGAAGACACAGAAGGTCACGATAGTCTTCGGGCTTCCATTTCGGGCCTTTGAACACCTTGCCCATGTCTTTGATCGTATGTTTCACGCCGCCCATGTCATTGCTGATCAGAAAGGCGCCTACGGCGGCACCGCCGATCATCATCATTTCGAAGGGAAGAGATTTCATGATGATGGTCATCTTGCCACCTGCCGCGAGATAGCCGCCGAAGACCATTACGAAGATGACAACAATTCCAACAATTCCAATCATTTGAGATCTCCAGATGAGTTCTGTGCGATACCGGGCAACACCGGCGACTATTCCTGCGGGGCCGAGGCGTTGCGTCCGGCCATGACGACGCTGATCGTATAGGCCGCTTCGGGGCTCAGGCCCGCCAGTACGCCAGCCGCTGCGTCCGCCGGCATGCGGGACAAGAACCCTGCGGCAAAGGTCGGGTCCATGGTTTCAAACAATGCGGCTGCGTCCTTTGGTTTCATGTTCTGGTAAACATCCGTCAGGCGCGCCAGATCGTTCTCTGCCGCCTTGTCCGCAACCGCCAACGTGGCACGCAGGGCATCTTCTGCTTCCTTCAGGGCCGTCAGACGCGTTTCAACGGCTTGGGTTGCGATCTCCAGTGCTTTTTCCTGATCGCGCAATTCATCCTCTCGCTGCTTGACGCGTTCCTCCCGGCGCAAAAGCTCTGCCAACACAACCTGAACATCGCGTGTTTCGGATGCGGCGGGCTTGTTTTCCACGGCTTCGGGCATCGCCGGTTTGGCAAGCGCAGGTCCCGCCTCCAAGCCAACGCGAATCGCAGCCGAGCCGATCATCAGCAATGAGATGACAGCAAGCACACCGCCGCGCGGGCGCGTATCGTGTTTGGCGTTGCGCGCAAGGCTCATACCTGCGCCCCGCTCTGCTTGCGGTCATGCCGGAAGAACATCAGGCCCTCTGGCGCTTTGGGTTGCTCTTCACTCGTACCAGTTTCGACCGGTTCCGCTGTTTTCTCGTGCTTGGTGCCCTGTTGCTCTTCAGGCTGAGGCTCGTCTTGGACAGGCTTTGCTTTTTCCGGAGCGGCAGTTTCTTCTTCGGGGATGACATCATGCAGAGATGCCATCATCAGCTCGAGGCGCTGAGCCACGGTTTCAGCCCTTTGCGTCAGCGCCTTAAGCTGATCCCCCGATTGATCAGAGGCATTTCGCGCGCTGTCGAGAGATTTCTTCAGCTCTTCTGCCTGGGTCGACAACACGGCCACCGCGCCACCGACGCCTTTTTCAAGATCGGTGAACCGCCTGAGGCGGCGCGACAGCACAAAGCAATAAAGTCCCGCGCCCAACGCACCGGCGACCAGCAAAATATCCGCAATCAGCTCCAATTCCGCCTCCTAATTCAGCACAAATTCCATCACCAGCACATCGCGAACGCGCCCTTCGCCAACGACAATTCCAATGCGTCGCAGCAGGTGACCTCGGATGCGCGTCAATGCCAGCGAATCCTCCAGGTCCTTCAATTCAACGGCTCGCAGGTATCCGTTCAGGACATCCATGATTCGTGGCTGCATTTTTTTCACATCATCCATGTACGGCGCGTTAACTTCGAGCTGAGCGTGGAACTTCAAATGTCGCGACTTGCCGGAATTCACCGATACAACAACCGGCGGCAGATCAATGAACCCGACATCCGCCAGCGCTTTGGCAGGTTCCTCTTTCGCCTTGTCCTTGCCGGCTTCAACCGCGGCCTTGCCACCCAGCGGAATCAATCCGGATGACGTCAGGAAATACCCGCCCGCAGCTCCGGCGATGGCAAGAAGCATCCCGATCAGGATTCCCTTTTTCCCTTTTTTTCCGGTGGGTTCCGCCAGTTCATCGGTTGCGTCGGTCATGACGTCCTCATTCATCCGTTCCGACTCCGTCATAACCGCGCAGGGACTAACCGATTGTTAAGAGCAATCGTCCAAACAGAGGGTGCGTCGGGCAGAATGCCGGCGAGTCGGAGGTGAGCGTGCAGCAGATCGGAACTGTCTGGGCTAATTTGGACAGGCGTAAACAAATCATCGTCGCCGGTGCGGTTGCGCTGGTGTTTCTGGGAATCCTTGGCATGTCGCGCCTTGTGACGGCTCCGTCCATGACGTTGCTTTATGCGGGCCTGGAAAGCGGTGCCGCCGGGGAAATAGTACGCGCGCTGGACCAGCGCGGCGTCACATATGAAATTCGGGGTGGATCGATCTATGTATCCGGCGCGCAGCGCGACGAGCTTCGAATGACCCTGGCCAGCGAAGGCCTGCCCGCAAACGGCAATAAAGGGTACGAACTGCTTGATTCGCTAAGCGGGTTTGGCACCACCTCTCAGATGTTCGATGCTGCCTATTGGCGCGCGAAAGAGGGTGAACTGGCACGGACGATTGTCGGTAGTCCGCATATAAGTCAGGCGCGCGTCCATATTGCCAACGGGACAGCAAACCCGTTTCAGCGCAGCGTGTCGCCAACAGCGTCTGTTTACCTCGTGCCATCCGGGACCGAAATTACCGGGGATCAGGCCAAGGCCATCCGGTTCCTTGTTGCCTCGGCCGTCAGCGGTTTGACGCCGGAGAACGTTACGGTGGTTGATTCGCACGGGGCCGTGATTGGCGGTCAGGATACCGCAGCGCCTGCGAACACTGCGGACGACAAGTCGCGTCAGTTGCGGGAACGCGTTCTGCGACTGGTCGAGGCGCGTGTCGGTACCGGCAACGCCGTGGTCGAGGTCAGTGTCGATACCGAGACCAAGACGGAATCCATTCGCGAGCGGCGCTTTGATCCCAAGGGCCGCGTGGCGATCAGCACGGATGTCGAAGAACGTTCGGACAGCGCCCGAAATCAGTCATCGGATGTCACCGTGGCGTCGAACCTGCCGGATGGTGATGCGGCGGGTGGGGACGAATCGAACTCGACGGCTACCCAGACTCGTGAGCGGGTGAACTACGAAGTCTCCGAGACGGAACTGGAAGTTCACAAGGCCCCCGGCGCGATCAAGCGTCTGACGGTTGCAGTTCTGGTCAACGGGAAAAGATCGGTGGACGCCTCCGGTACCGAAGTCTTCACGCCCTTGCCTCAGGAAGAGCTGGCCGCTCTGGAAGAGCTCGTGGCGTCGGCAGTCGGGTACGATGCGGCGCGCGGGGACGTTATAACACTGAAATCCATGGATTTGCCGTCGGTCGAACCGCAGGGCACTCTGGTTTCGTCGTCGCTCTGGCAGAACATCCATCTGGATGTCATGTCCTTGATACAGATGGCTGTGCTGGCTTTGGTTTCGGTCGTGCTGGCCCTGTTCGTGATCCGCCCGATCCTGACGAAAGCAACACCGACACCGGCGCTGCTGACGGCGGCAGGAGGGGCGGATTCGGATTCCCTGGCGCTGACTGGTGAGATCGCACCGGAGGATCCGGCAGAGTTCTCGACCCTGCCGGCAGAGCGTGGTGTTCCGGCCCTCGGCTCGAACGCCACGGAGGATCCTGTCGACCGGCTGCGCGCCATGATCGGTGACAAGCAGGAAGAAACTGTCGAGATCCTGCGCAGTTGGCTTGAAGAAGGTGAGGAGCGGGTATGATGTCGATTGCTCATCTTCTTGAGGATTTCACCACCCAGACCGGTACGGGGCCTGTTCTGATCTTGAATGAGGACACGCTGGAAGAACAACGGCTCGCTGCCTTCGAAGACGGGTATGGGGCCGGTTGGGAAGATGCCTCGCGGGCGCAGGAGCAAAGCCGCGGCCAGATTTCGGCTGAATTGGCAAGGTCGCTTGAGGATATGTCTTTCACCTATCACGAAGCTATCGCGCGCATGACCCTGTCTTTGGAGCCCATGTTCACCAGCCTGGTTCAGACCGTACTGCCTGAGATGGCCGAGCGCGGCCTGGCAGCCCGCATTGTGGAGCAACTCTGTGAAATGGCGCGTTCGCGGATAGAGCAGCCGATGCAGATTTTGGTGCCGCCGGGATGTGCCGAGAATGTCGCAGCGCTGTTGCCGCAAGATCTGCATTCCACTCCTCAGGTGATCGAACACTCGGACCTGGAGCCGGGCCAGGCCCGCCTTCAGGTCGGCACGAGCCGACGTGAGGTTGATTGCACCGCTTTGCTCGCCGCCATCGAACAGACCTTTGACGCTTATGTCTTTGAGACAAGAGAGGCTTTGTCCAATGAATGACACCCAGATCCCGAAATCTGAAAAACCCAACCCATTCGACTCGGTCCCGATTGAAGTGACCGTTTCCGTTGGTCGTGCGCGCCCATTGATCAAGGACCTGTTGAACATGGGAGAGAATGCCGTGCTGACCCTGGACAAACGGATCGAAGATCCGGTTGACCTCTATGTTGGGGATCAGTTGGTGGCGCGCGGGCTGTTGGAAGAAATGGACGGCGATCAGGCAGGGCAACTTGCAGTGCGCTTGACCGAGATTGCGGATTTGCACAACGGAATCGGTTGATGCGCTATGTAATCTGCCTGGCTTTGGTGGCCATGTTGACGCCCTCACTGGCCGCTGCCCAGGATTTGACCTTGTCCCTGGGCGAGGGCGGGTCGATTTCCGCCCGGACGATCCAGCTGATTCTGCTAATCACAGTGCTGAGCATCGCTCCGGGGTTGGCGATCATGATCACCTGCTTTCCCTTCCTGATCACCGTTCTGTCGATCCTGCGGCAAGGCATCGGCCTGCAACAGTCTCCGCCCAATATGCTGTTGGTCAGCCTGGCGTTGTTCCTGACCTATTTCATCATGGACCCGGTGTTTTCAGAAGCATGGGCGACAGGGATACGACCGATGATGGAAGAGACGATGGAAGTGGAACCTGCGTTGGAGCGCGCGTTGCAGCCGTTCCGCGCCTTCATGGCGGCCCGACTGGATGCGGACACGTTCTATGCCATGGCGGCTTTGCGCCCCGGTGGTGAGGCTATGGAGTTGTCCGCACAAGCGCCGTTGTCGGTCTTGATGCCGTCCTTCATGCTGTCGGAAATCGCGCGGGCGTTTCAGATCGGGTTTCTGATTTTCCTGCCGTTTCTGATCATCGATCTTGTCGTGGCTGCGGTATTGATGTCGATGGGCATGATGATGGTGCCTCCGGCAATCGTATCCTTGCCATTCAAGCTGGCCTTTTTCGTGATTGCCGACGGGTGGGCTTTGATTGCGGGCGCGTTGGTGCGCAGTTACATGCCGTGACCTCGACATTTAGCCCCGGTGCGCAGAAAAAAAGGTGGTCAGATGCCTCTGGTCCACTGTTGTCAAAGGCGTATTTCAACACCCAACCGCAAGTGAACCGGATCAGCCCGTCTTTTTCAGGTCTTTGATCAACTGGTTCAGGTTGCCTTTTCGGGCATCCAGCATCGCGCCGATTTCGGTGCGTTCGGTCAGCAACAGATTCACGCCTTCGATGAACATGTTGTAGAATTTTTCACGCCCCGACTTGTCCGAAACAAGGAACGTCACATCAAACGGAGCCGAGCCGCGCAGTTTGACCAATGTGCGAACTTCATATCCGGCCTTGATCTTGCGGGCATTGCGCACGCTGACCTCACCGCCGATGAACTCGCGGAAGCGGCGACCATATTTGCGCGAGATATAGCCCTGAAACGCCTTGGTGAATTGCTTCAGCTGGGATGGGGTGGCCGTGCGGGCATCGGCACCGAGGGCGTAACGCGCCATGATCGGGACGTCGGCATATTGCACGAAAATCTTCTCGAAATCACGCAGCATCGCAGTCTCGGACTTGCCGGATTCGATAACCCTGTTGATGTCGTTGACCACGCTGCTGACCAGTGCCTTGGCTGTTGCTTCGGTCTGGGCAAACGCGGATTTGGGCAGGACCGCCAAGGCCAGACCAGCTGCGACAAAGTTACGGCGGTTCAACTCGTTATTCAGCATAGGGGTCCTCGTAGGGGTCTAGATAGGGGTCCCTAACCGGGTCTGTCCCGGTTTCGGCATAGGGGTCAGAATACAAATCCAGATAGGCGTCTTCGTCATCTCTTGTCAGTTCGAAGCGGCGGTTTTGCAGATAGATCAGGCGGGCCTGTGCATAACTGTCGGCGCTTTCATACAGAATCGAGTCCACGGTATCCGAGAACCGTCCACGATCACCCATGCGGCGAACGACTTCGGCATAGACGCCCAGATTGTCGGCGGGCCGGACCGGGGTAAAATTGATCGGATTCGAGAACAGGTTGATCACGACGCCGATGGCATCCCTTTGCGTCGACGGGCCATAGAAAGGCAGTTCAACATAAGCCCCTTCACCGACCCCCCAGACGTGCAGGGTCTCGCCGAAATCAGTATCGACGGGCGGCAGGTTCAGCTCATCTGCGGGCGCGGACAGGCCAAAGCCGCCCACGGTCATGTTGATCACGAAGCGCAGCAGCGCATTGCCCATCTGTTTCGGGTTGCCCTGAAGCAGGTAGTCGACCGCCTGCCCGGGCAGCGAAATGTTTTCGGCGAATGTGCTGAAACTGGTGACCATGGGATCGGGAACGATCTTCACGTACCCTTTGGACGCAGGGCGAAACAGAAACCGGTCAACGCCCAGATTGAACTTGTGAATTCCCCGGTTCGTGTTTTCGTAAGGGTCAAACACGTCGCTGCGTGAGGCACCCTCGGGAGGTGTCGTTGCACAGGCGGACAGAATGGCCATGAGCGACAGGACAACCAGGTGTTTCAGGCGAAATCTGCTCGACACGATCTTTGCTTCTCCCAAATGCCCGGCATACGTTCTGTCGGGCAAACAATCACAATTTACCAATACTTACTCGCCGGTATGGCACAAGTTCTTGTCACATAGTCGTTTCAGGTCTCAAATGAAACACCTAGCGTGTAACCTGTCCGTCAGGTCCGGGTAAAGCAATTGAGTATCTAAAAGTCATAATAAGTAAAGATATGCTCAGATCGCATGCAAGCCGGAATTTGCCGCATTCCGTCTTTCCACGGCTGTGCTTCCCGGTTAGCGTCCGGCAGAGTCAATCAGGGAAGGACCCTTTCAATGAGCATCGCTGCAAAACTGGAAAGCCTCGGTGTCACGCTGGGCGACGCACCCGCTCCAGCGGCAAACTATGTGCCGTATGTACGTGTGGGCAATATCGTGTACGTGTCCGGCCAGATATCGAAAACGGATGAACTGATCACCGGCAAGCTGGGCGATGATATGGATGTCGAAGCCGGAGCGGCAGCGGCGCGGGTCTGCGCGATCAATCTGTTGGCACAGGTCAAGGCGGCCTGTGGCGGAGATATCGACAAACTGGTGCGTGTCATCAAGCTGACCGGTTTCGTGAACTCGACCGCAGATTTCACTGCGCAGCCGCAAGTGATCAACGGCGCATCCGACTTTCTGGTCGAAGCGCTGGGCGACGCCGGTCGCCACTCGCGCTCTGCCGTAAGTGCCGCGTCGCTGCCTTTGGGCGTGGCGGTCGAGATAGAAGGCATTTTCGAGATCGAATGATACCGCCCCTGCCAGCTGCGTTTTTGCAGGCCCCGATTGCTCATCGGGCGCTGCATGACGTCTCGAACAACCGCCCGGAAAACAGTCGGGCGGCCATTCGTGCCGCCATTGATGCCGGTTACGGGATCGAGATCGACCTTCAACTGACAGCTGACGATCGTGCCGTCGTGTTCCATGACTACGATATGGGGCGTCTGACCGGCCAGCCCGGGCCGATCCGGCAGGTGTCGGCGGCGGCGGCGTCAGAGTTGACCCTTCTGTATGGTGATGACGGCATTCCGACGCTGGATGAGGTGCTGGATATGGTGGCAGGCCAGGTGCCGCTGCTGATCGAGCTGAAGGATCAGGACGGCGTTATGGGTATGAATATCGGTGCCCTCGAGCACGACACCGTGCGCGCATTGCAGGGGTACGAAGGTCCGGTGGCCCTGATGTCCTTCAATCCCAACTCGGTCGCGGAACTGGCGCGGCTGGCTCCGCATCTGCCGCGGGGCATCACGACCTGCGCCTATGAGCCCAGTGTCGAGCTTCTTCCGCAAGCCGTCTGCGACACCCTGCGCGATGTTCCTGATTTTGACCGTGTCGGGGCCGGTTTCATCAGCCATGAGGCGGAAGACCTTTCCCGCCCGCGTGTGGCCGAACTGAAGGCGCAGGGCGTGCCGATCCTGTGCTGGACCGTTCGGACGCCCGAACAAGAGGCAGAGGCCCGCATGGTTGCCGACAATGTGACCTTCGAAGGGTATCTGGCTGCGCATTCAGCTTGAACCTTGGCGCCTCGGTCACAGATAAAGGGCTGGCGCGGAGGATACATGGATCAGGCTCAAATCGAAGTTCAGGCACTTGGGTCTCTGTCGCAGATTTCAGCGGCAGAGTGGGATGCCTGCGCCTGCCCCGAGGCCGCCGATGGTGGGCGGCCCCTTGATCCCTTCACCACGCATCGCTTTTTGCTGGCGCTTGAAGAAAGCGGCTCGGTCGGGCACGGTACGGGTTGGCAACCGCAATACCTGACAGCCTTTCTTGACGGGATCCTGATCGCAGCGGCCCCGATGTATGCCAAATCGCACAGCCAGGGCGAGTACATCTTTGACCACAGCTGGGCCCATGCCTATGAAAGCGCAGGCGGGCGGTATTATCCCAAACTGCAAATTGCGGTGCCGTTCACACCCGCCACCGGGCGGCGGTTTCTGGTGCGTCCGGGCTATGACAGGATCGGAATGTCGGCTTTGGTGCAGGGTGCCGTTCAACTGGCGGTCGACAATCAGGTTTCTTCGGTTCACGTGACCTTCTGTACGGAAGCCGAGGCATTGGCCGGTGAGCAGATGGGGCTTATGCCACGCAGCTCGCAACAGTTTCACTGGCTGAATGATGGCTATGCTGATTTCGACGAATTCCTCACCGCGTTGTCGTCACGCAAGCGCAAGAACATCCGCAAGGAACGGGCGCAGGCCAACGGTTTTGGCGGCGAAATCCATACATTGACAGGCGATGACCTGCGCCCGGAACACTGGGATGCGTTTTGGCGGTTCTATCAGGATACCGGTGCACGAAAATGGGGGTCACCCTATCTGACACGCCAGTTTTTTGACATCGTACAAGAGACGATGGCGAATGACATGGCCCTGGTTTTGGCGGAACGGGATGGTCACGCCATCGCGGGTGCGCTGAACTTCATAGGCCGCGAAACGCTTTTTGGGCGGTACTGGGGCTGCATTGAACATCATGCCTGCCTGCATTTCGAACTGTGCTACTATAGGGCGATAGATTTTGCCATTGCCCACGGTCTGGCCCGGGTGGAAGCGGGCGCTCAGGGCGAGCACAAGCTGGCGCGTGGCTATTTGCCGACGCGCACGCATAGCTTGCACTGGGTCGGTGATCCGGGTTTTGCCGATGCCGTCAAAAAATATCTGGACGCCGAAGGCCGCGCAGTGGGAGAAGAGATCGAGATTCTGACGGATTACGGCCCGTTCAGGAAATCGAACCCGGAGGAACAGCAATGACTGAACTTTTGTCCGCCGAGACCCGTGGCCCGCTGCTGGATCCGCTGTTCAAAAACGGCTGGACCATGGTCGAAGGCCGCGATGCGATCACCAAGACCTTCATATTCGACAACTTCGTGCACGCTTTTGGCTGGATGACGCAAGTGGCGATCTGGGCCGAGAAATGGAACCACCACCCAGAATGGTCCAACGTCTACCGCACGGTCGAGGTGGTTCTGTCCACCCATGACGTAGGTGGCCTGTCGTCACTGGACGCCAAGCTGGCCCGAAAGATGGACAGTCTGTGTTAACGGTCGTTGCCTGACCCCTGGCCACCGGCCAGCGACGCAGCCGTGCCCATCTGCTTGAATTCAGCAGGTGTGACGGTGCCGTCGCTGACATCGATGGATCTTGGGATACCCGTGGTCTTGTTCCCGATCTGGCGCACGCTGCGCGCCGCTGGGTTGATATCCAGACACCGGTTTTCATAGCAGGTCAGGCCAGACAGATTGATCTGGATGCGGGCCTGTCCGTTCGGCCCCGTCACCACCGGAGCTTGCGGAACGTCACAGGCCGCGGCCAGTGCCAAAGCACCCATTCCGATCCATTTTTTCATAGCAAGCTCCTTCAAACGGGCTTAGTCCAGTTGACCATTGCCATTCTGATCTGCCGCGCCGAAATCTTCATTCATCTGTGCATCATATTCCGATCTTGAGATAAAGCTGTCCTTGTTGCGGTCAACATTCTGGAACTGCTTTATGTCCAGAAACGGCTTGGCCTCGGCCTGACCCAGTGTGCCGTTCTTGTCTTCGTCCATGGCCTGAAACGCATAGTCCGAAAAAGCGTCGAATTCGTCTTTGGACAGGAATCCGTCATTGTTCGCGTCGATGGCGTTCAATTCTTTTTCATGCAATTCAGCCACGGTTTCGGCATTGGTCGCCGAGGCCAGGAAGGCAGCCGTGAATACAAAAATCGCCCGTTTCATGTCCAATCTCCTCAGCATGCAAATCTTTGGCCTTCAATGCCACCGGCGGCAGCGCCGGCTGCGGTCAGGATCGTCTTGCCCGATCCGCCGCCGAACTGGTTGCCGATTGCACCGCCGATCAAGGCGCCGCCCAGTGTGCCGCCAAGGCAGGCAATCTCGTGCTGTCGTGCGGCTTGCTGTTGCGGGGTTGGGGCCGGACCGCAGGCTGCCAGAAGGGCCGCGCCGGTCAGGAAGGAAAAAATCAACTTAAGTTTCATAAAAATCTCCCCAAATTATGCGACGAGTATTCGCGCATTGGGGCGCTGCTTCAAGTTAAATTGGGCTCACGCGGCCCCGGACAAACCGGGGCCGGCCAAATTCAGATCGCCTCCAACAGGCCTTCACCCGCCGAGATCCCGCAGGCACCGGGGTTATCTTCCAGGTTCAGGGCTGTGACCTTGCCGTCCTCGACCAGCATCGCATAGCGTTTGGAGCGTGCGAACAAACCCACAGGCGGGGCGTCGAAATCCATGCCGATGGCCTTGGTGAATTCTGAAGCCGCGTCTGAAACCATCGTCAATCCGGCCGCGGTCGCGCCGGTGGATTCACCCCAGGCGTGCATGACGAACGGGTCATTGACCGACAGGCACATGATCTCGTCCACGCCTTTGTCGTCAAACTGTTTTTTTGTACGAATGAAGCTTGGCACATGTGCGGTGGTGCATGTGCCGGTATAGGCGCCGGGCACGGCGAAAATGACAACCTTGCGCCCTTTGGTCTTGTCTGAAATCCGAACTTCCTCCGGCCCGTCGGCCCCCATCTGGATCAGTGTGGCCTCGGGCAAGGTGTCTCCTTTTGAAATCATTTTTCAGCTCCTGTCGTTTGGATTTGCAGAATTGGGTTAAGCCGCAATATAGGTTGTCCAACCAGAGAGACCACGGGGAAACTGCGGGGTGGGCAAAACATGAGCCATATTGTTGTGATTGGCGCGGGTCAGGCAGGAGCGTCCTTGGTGGCGCGGCTGCGCAAGGACGGGTTCGACGGAGAGATTACTCTGATCGGGGCCGAGCCGCATCTGCCATATCAGCGCCCGCCTTTGTCCAAGGCCTACCTTCTTGGAGAGATGGAGCTGGAGCGCCTGTTCCTGCGACCCGAAAGCTTCTATGCGGAAAACAACATCACTCTGCGGCTTGGCCAGCGCGTGACCGGCATCGACCCCAAGGCCAAAACGGTCACTGTTGGGGACGAAGTCATCCCGTATGACGAACTGGCGCTGACCACCGGGTCAGATCCGCGCCGCCTGCCTGCCGCCATCGGAGGTGATCTGGACGGTGTGCACGTGGTGCGCGACCTGGCCCATATTGGCGAGATGGAACCCAAAGTGACCGAAGGCGCCCGCGCGTTGATTGTGGGCGGCGGTTACATCGGGCTCGAGGCCGCCGCCGTCTGCGCGAAACGCGGCGTCAAGGTCACCTTGGTCGAGATGGCCGACCGCATCCTGCAACGGGTCGCTGCGCCCGAAACCAGCGACTATTTCCGCGCGTTGCACAGCGAATATGGTGCCGACATTCGCGAAGGCGTCGGGCTGGATCGTCTGATCGGCGAAAATGGCAGGGTTGTGGGGGCCGTATTGACGGACGGCACGAAGCTGGACGTGGATTTCGTCGTGGTCGGAGTGGGCATCACCCCCTCTACTCAACTGGCCGAGATGGCAGGGCTCGAACTGGACAACGGCATCAAAACCGACGCCCATGGCCGGACCTCTGATCCGTCGATCTGGGCGGCGGGCGATTGCGCCTCTTTCCCCCATGGCGAAGGGCGTATCCGTCTGGAAAGCGTCCCCAACGCCATCGACCAGGCCGAAATCGTGGCGCAGAACATGCTGGGTGCGGCCAAGGAATATGTGGCGACCCCCTGGTTCTGGTCGGACCAGTACGACGTCAAGCTTCAGATCGCGGGCCTGAACACCGGATATGACCGCGTGGTGACCCGCAAGGGAGAGGGTCAGACCGTGTCCTTCTGGTATTACAAGGGCGACAGGCTGATTGCTGTGGATGCGATGAATGATCCGCGGGCATACATGGTCGGCAAAAGACTGATCGAAATGGGCAAGACCGCTGATCCCGAAGTCGTGGCCGACCCGAGCGCGGACCTGAAACCGCTGCTCAAGGCGTGAGGATCATTGCCGGAGAATTCCGGGGCCGGGCGCTGGCCTCGGTCGGCAAGGGTGATGCGGGCGCGCATCTGCGCCCCACCACCGACCGTGTGCGTGAAAGCCTGTTCAATGTGCTCAGCCACCAGATCGAATTTGACGGTTTGCGGGTGCTGGATCTGTTCGCGGGAACCGGGGCGCTGGGGCTCGAGGCGCTGTCGCGGGGGGCGTCGCATGTCACCTTCGTCGATGACGGGCGAGTGGCCCAGGGGTTGATACGCAAGAACATCGACCTGACCCGCAGCGCCGACCGTACGGATTTGATCCGCCGCGACGCGACCCGGTTGGGCGACAATCCCGGTGTGCCTTATGATCTGGTTTTTCTGGACCCGCCCTACGGGAAATCCATGGGGCAGAAGGCCGTCGCCGCCTTGGCCAATGGCTGGATCGCGGATGATGCCTTGTTGGTTTGGGAAGAAAACGCCCCGATGCAGGCGCCGGCCGGATTTAAATTGCATGACAGCCGCAAATATGGCGACACGCATATTTCCTTGATGTGGAAAGGCGTTCCAGATTGAAACGCGCTGCGCGGTTTGGTGCGGAACATGGGTGGACGATGACGGGAAAACCTTGATAGGCCGAGCGTGAGGCAAAGCAGGAATCCCATATGCACGATCTTGTCATTTTCGATTGCGACGGCGTTCTGGTGGACAGCGAGGTGGTCTCGAACCAGGTGCTGGTGGACAATCTGGCGCAACATGGCCTGCATCTGGCGCTGCATGAATGTATGTCCCTGTTTGTGGGCGGAACCATGGTGGGTGTGCGGGACAAGGCCCGCGCGATGGGTGCCGTTCTGCCCGAAGACTGGATAGATCAGGTCTATGCCGAAACCTATGACCGCCTGCGTGCAGGTGTGCCATTGGTGCCCGGTATCGCAGACCTGCTTGAGGGGCTGGATCAAAAAGGTATCCCCTGTTGCGTCGCGTCGAATGGCAGCCCGGACAAGATGAAGATCACTCTGGGTCAGAACGGGCTTTGGGACCGGTTCAAAGACGTGATGTTCTCGGCCCATGTGCTGGGCACCGGAAAGCCGGACCCAAAGATGTTCCAACTGGCCGCCGAGCACTTTGGCGCGACGGCTCCGGTGGTGATCGAAGACAGTCATAGCGGTGTCACGGCGGCAATCCGCGCCGGTATGCGTTGCCTTGCTTATGCGCCTCAGGGAGGCGGTGAAAAGCTGGCGGATCTGGGGGCCGAAGTGATCACGGACATGTCACAGGCGCATGGGGTGTTGGGACTTTGACCCGCGGTCGTGCTAATGTGCACGCATGGACCGCACCCTGACACCTTTTGCCTGGACCTTTTCCAGCTATGCAGAAGATTCCACCAGCCCAGAGCGCAAACCCTTGCGCGCGCCGGTCTTCATCCACGACGCGGTCACGCCGTGGAGGGATGAAACGATGCTGTTGAAACTTCTCCGCGCACAGGCCGCGGATCAAGAGGAATAGGTCGGGTGAAATTTGCCAGCGGGTGACAGGGTAAAGATATCGACCCCATCCGAGGTGACGCCCACCGAATGTTCGAACTGTGCCGACAGCGATTTGTCGCGGGTCACGGCTGTCCAGTCGTCGGCCAGAGTCTTGGTTTCGGGGCGACCCAGATTGACCATGGGTTCGATGGTAAAGAACATACCCTCTTCCAGAACCGCACCGGTACCCGGGCGGCCATAGTGCAACACGTTCGGTGGTGCGTGGAACACCCGGCCCAGACCATGACCACAGAAATCGCGTACAACGCTCATCCGATGCGCTTCGACATAGGACTGAATAGCGTGGCCGATGTCACCAAAGGTATTGCCGGGCTTGACCATCTCGATGCCCTTGAACAGCGCGTCATGGGTCACCTGGATCAGCCGTTCCGCCTTGCGCGGCAGCTTGCCCGCCACATACATGCGCGAGGTGTCGCCGAACCAGCCATCGACGATGACGGTCACGTCGATATTCAGAACGTCGCCATCCTTCAGTTTCTTCTCACCGGGAATCCCGTGGCAGACCACGTGGTTCACGCTGATGCAGCTGGCGTGCTGATAGCCTTTGTAACCTATGGTGGCCGAGGTCGCGCCGGCGTCTTCGACCATCTGCGTGATCAGCCCGTCAATGGCGCCGGTGGTTTGACCGGGAAACACATGTTCGGCAATGTCATCCAGAATTCGCGCAGCCAAAGCCCCTGCCGCATGCATCCCGGCAAAGTCACCTTGTTCATAGATGCGGATGCCGTCCTTGGTCAGGCGGCCACGATGCTCTTTCATCGACGCTAAGCTCCAAATGTTGCGCGCAGCATTCCTTTTACGCTGCTTGTGCAGAAAGTACCAGAGGGTGCGGGATCGCGGGTCTTCAATTCAGATGTTTTTCAAACCGCCAGATTTCAAGCGGGTAATCTCCGGTTTGTGTTTCAAACCTCAGAACCTTGGTTCGCGTATTTACCCAATCGCATTTTTCATAGAAGCGGGCCGCGCGCCTGTTTCCTATGGCGCAAGCGAGCCAGCCGGTCGCGTGTCCGTTGGCCAGAATTTTCTGTTCGCCGTCTCGTAGGAGGGCAGCTGCCAGCCCTGTCCCGCGCCCTTGCGGCGAGACATACATCTGGTTGATCTCATCCCGCAATATGATGCATAGGCCCAAAACTACACCGTCCTGAACTGCGACGCGTGTCATGTCGGCGTATTTGTGCAGCCGCTCTGCGAAGCTGTCCAATGTGCGCTGGCTGGTCAAATCGTCGGGCAAGATAGCCGCGTGCGCATCGTGCCACCCCGAATGCCAGAGTTCGGATGCCTGCGGGATGATACCCGATTTCAAATTTATGATCTCAAAATCCGCAACAGACATGCTGATCACTCTGGTAATACGCTTCGGGACATGTCCAAGATAACACCTTCGGGTGTGATACACGTCCCATAAACCAACCGCTCGACCCCCTGTGCCTGCGCCGCCTCAAATGCCGCCGCGTAGGCTGGATCAATATCGGCCGCCAAAGCAAACCGGTCGCAATCGGTTCGCTGAACCAGATACAGCATGATCGCTCGGTGCCCTTGCGCGGCCATCGCGGCCAACTCGCCCAGATGCTTGGTGCCACGGGCTGTGACGCTGTCGGGAAACTCGGCCAGTCCGGGCTGGCGTGACAGTGTCACGCTTTTCACCTCGACATAGGCATCCGGCAGGCCCGGCCCGGTCAGCAGGAAGTCGATGCGGCTGTTGTCGCCGTATTTCACCTCGGGCCGGACGGTGTCATAGGCGGCCAGTTCGGGAATCTCACCGGCTTCCAAAGCAGTGCGCAGCGCCCGGTTCGGAACCGAGGTATCGACCCCGGTAAAATGCCCGTTCTCGTGGTCCACCAGCCGCCAACCGAATTTCAGCTTTTTCTTCGGATCGTCGTTGGGTTCCAGCCAAATCTTCTCGCCGGGCTCGGCCAGCCCCATCATCGACCCCGGATTGGCGCAATGGGCCGTTACCTCACTTCCATCCTCAAGCCTGCAATCGGCCAGAAAGCGTTTGTAGCGGCGGATCAGCCGGGCGGGGACAAGAGGGGTTTCAAATCGCATGGTTCAGGGCCTATACCTGCCCCCAAGGACGATCAAGAGGGGGACAGCGCCATGGCCAATCCAACCGCAGCGATGCTGGTGATCGGGGATGAAATCCTGTCGGGTCGCACCCGCGATGCGAATATGCACTTTCTGGCGCAGGAGCTGACAAAACACGGCATCGACCTGAAAGAGGTCCGCATTGTCAGCGACGACGCCCCTGCCATCGAAGCGGCCGTCAAAGCGCTGTCCGACGCCTATGACACTGTCTTCACCAGCGGCGGCATCGGCCCGACCCATGACGATATCACGGCCGATTGCATTGCCCGCGCTTTCGATACACCCATTGATGTGCGCGATGACGCGCGTGCGCTCTTGCAGGCCCATTACGACAAATCCGGGCTGGAACTGAATGCCGCCCGCTTGCGCATGGCGCGTATTCCGGACGGTGCGACGCTGATCGAAAACCCGGTTTCCACGGCGCCCGGGTTCACGCTTGCGAACGTGCATGTCATGGCAGGTGTGCCGTCGGTTTTTCAGGCGATGGTGGCAAGCGTTTTGCCAACATTGACCGGAGGCAGCCCTTTGTTGTCGCAAACTCTGCGTGTGGACCGCGGAGAAGGTGATATCGCCGCAACCCTGGCGGCCCTGGCCGAAGATTTCAGCGACCTGTCCATCGGGTGCTACCCGTTTCAGATCAACGGTGCCTTCGGGGCCAACGTGGTTGTGCGCGGCACCGACGGGGGCCGGATCGACGCGGCCACCACCCGTTTGGCGAAAGAGCTTGAGCTTTGAGCGGCACCTGGGCGGACATAGTTGATGGCACATGGCCCGCCGCACGCTATCAGCGGCTTGGCCCGTTTCTGCTGCGTGAGGGGCAGGGCGGAGGGTCGCGGGTGTCTGCGGCCAGTGCATTGGGCCCGGCCAATGAAGACGATATCAACGCCGCCGAGGCCGCGATGCTGGCCATGGGGCAAAAGCGCATCTTCTGTCTGCGGCCCGGAGATGAGGCCCTGGATGCAATGCTGGCCCGGAGGGGCTATGATATTCTTGACCCGGTGAACATCTACGTCTGCCCCGTCTCCAGTCTGACCGTTCAGCCAATCCCCCCGGTCATGGTGTTTTCGATCTGGGAACCGCTTGAGATCATGCGCGACATCTGGGCCTCGGGCGGGATCGGACCCAAGCGGATTGCGGTGATGGAACGCGCCAAGGGCCCCAAGACAGGATTTTTGCTGCGTCACAACGATAAACCCAGCGGCGTGGCTTTTGTGGCGATGCATGCAGATACTGCAATGGTCCACGCGCTTGAAATCCTTCCTGAACATCGCCGTCAGGGGCTGGGCCACTGGACCATGCGCGCAGCGGCATTCTGGGCGCGGGATCATGGTGCGCAGAACCTCAGCGTGATCTGCACCAAGGCCAATGAGGGCGCCAACGGTCTTTATCGCGCCCTCGGGATGGAGATCGCAGGCGAATACCATTACCGTCATCTTGTCTGAACTGAAGAGGTCGCCGTGACACAAAAAGACATGCCTACCGCGCTGAACCTGCCCATGGTCGATCCGCTGCCGCCGGAAACGCAGAAATATTTTGATATCTGTGTCGAAAAACTGGGCATGGTGCCGAATGTGCTGAAAGCCAACGCATTTGACATCGACAAGCTGAACACATTCACCGCGATGTATAACGATCTGATGCTGGCTGACAGCGGGTTGACCAAGCTGGAACGCGAGATGATCGCGGTCGTCGTCTCGTCGATCAACAAATGCTTCTACTGTCTGGTCGCGCATGGGGCGGCAGTGCGTCAGCTTTCGGGCAATCCGCAACTGGGCGAAATGCTGGTGATGAACTACCGCGTCGCGCCGCTTGAGCCGCGTCAACGGGCGATGCTGGACTTCGCAGCAAAGATGACCACCGCCAGCGCCGAGATCGAAGAGCCCGACCGACAGAAATTGCGAGACGCCGGATTCACTGACCGGGACATCTGGGACATCGCCAATGTCGCCGGTTTTTTCAACATGTCAAACCGGGTGGCCAGCGCAACGGCGATGGTGCCCAACGAAGAATATCACGCACAGTTTCGATGATCCGCACCGCCGCCCTTGTTGCCCTGCTGATGACAGGATCTGTTGCCGCGCAGGACCTGACCCTGCCGGCCAGTGCCCGACAGATCAGCGACCGGACGTCGCCACTGGACAGCTATGACCTGCCGACGGGGCCTTATGCAAATGGCTCTGTTCCCGCAGAAACGTTAGAAGGGCGTGTGGAACGCTTTACGTGGCGGCTTCAGGCGGGGTCGAGCACGACATTGCAGCTTCTCGCCCCGCTGCGGGAACAGATCGAGGCGCAGGGCTACAAGATCCTGTTCGAATGCGACGCGCGGGTTTGTGGTGGTTTCGACTTTCGCTTTGGCACCGAGGTCGTGCCAACCCCGGATATGTATGTCGCCATTCAGGATTACCGTTTTCTGTCGGCCACCAAGGGGCCGGTTGCCCTTAGTCTGCTGGTCAGCCGCAACCCCCCGGATGGCTATGTTCAGATGATCCGGGTGACGCCTCAAGATGCACCGGACCCGGACCCTGTGGTGGTCGAGCAAGCCGCAGAAGGTTCGGTCGGGGTGCTGGAGGCCTTGGCGGCAACGGGCCACGTGATCCTGGATGATCTGCATTTCCCTACGGGCGAGGTTGCCCTGGGCGAGGGTCCGTTTGACTCACTGACCTTGTTGGCCGGATATTTGACCGACAACCCGGAAACGCGTCTGGCACTGGTGGGGCACACTGACGATACCGGTGCCTTGCAGGCGAATATTGCGGTCAGCAAAAGCCGGGCCGAAGCGGTGCGAACCCGCCTGATTGATGCACATGGCGTGGAACCCGACCGGATCGAAGCGCAGGGTGTCGGCTATCTGTCTCCGCTTACATCGAATGCAACCCCGGAAGGGCGCGATCTGAACCGTCGGGTCGAAGCCGTATTGCTCGTCAACTGATCCACCACAGGTACAGCGGCAACCCGACGGTGATGTTGAACGGAAACGACACCCCCAGCGACAAGGTCAGATAGATCCCGGCCTCGGCCTTCGGAAGGGCGATCTTCATCGCGGCGGGAACCGCGATATACGAAGCCGATGCTGACAGCACCATGAACAGGAACAAGCTGCCTTGCGGCAATCCGATCACGGCTCCTACCGCCCAGGCCATCAGTGCGCCAATCAGGGGCATCAAGACACCAAAGGCGAACAGGCCAACCGACAGCTTGTCTCGATTGCCGATCAGGCTGCGCCCTGCCGACAGGCCCATATCCAGCAGAAACAGGCACAGAATACCGGTGAACGGCGTCACGATGAAGGGCGCGATCATCTGCATGCCTTCGCCGCCGGTGATGGCTCCGATCAGGAAAGCACCGGTAAGCAGCACGATCGAGCCGTTGGCCAGCAGATCACGCCACAGCTTGTCATCCTTGACGCCATTGCTTCCGGTCTTGTGTGCCAGCCAAAGTGCCGACAGGATTGCAGGAACCTCCATCGCAGCCGCAACGGCCACCATGAACCCGTCATGGGACAGCCCCACCAGATCCAGCAGGCTGGTGGCGGTGACAAAGGTGACGATCGAGATCGAACCATAGTGCCCTGCAACCGCCGCCGCGTTCAGCGCATCCAGCTTTGTCATCACCCTGAGCAGGCCAAAGGCCACGAAGGGGATGGCAAAGGACAAGGCAACACCGCCCAGCAGAGTCAGGAACAGTTGCAGGTGAATGCCATGCGCGGCCAGACTGGCACCGCCCTTGAACCCGATGGCCAGCAACAGATAGAGCGACATGAACTTGGCCGCGCCCGCCGGAATGGACAGGTCACTGCGTACAAAGGCCGCCAGAAGCCCAAGAGCAAAAAACAATATGGTCGGCACCAGCAGATTGCTGGACAGTGTTTCGATCACTCCGGGCATAATTGACTCCTGATCCCTCGTT
The DNA here is from genome assembly GCF_024628725.1 of Ruegeria sp. YS9. Lineage (NCBI taxonomy): Bacteria > Pseudomonadati > Pseudomonadota > Alphaproteobacteria > Rhodobacterales > Roseobacteraceae > Ruegeria > Ruegeria sp. YS9. Next base: position 2,815,109 of record NZ_CP102409.1, on the reverse strand, counting down.
TTCGGGTTGGGTGCCTTGCAAAATGGAATTCGCCAAATACTATCTTTCTAAGTTATAAATAGTTTCAGGCTATGAAATGCGCCCGACACTGCGACAGTTGGAATACATCGTTACGGTCAGTCGCCTTGGGCGATTCAGTTTGGCTGCCGAGGTTTTGAATGTCAGCCAGCCCAGCCTGTCGACGCAGATTGCGACCGTAGAACAAGAGCTTGGCGTTCGAATCTTTGACCGTAACCGCGGTGGAATCCAGGTGACGACGAAGGGGGAAGAGTTCATCTTGCGCGCGCAGAAGATCCTGGCAGAGGTCAAGGACCTGCGCCACGCCATGTCGAACGATATGCCCGTCGGAGGAAGGTTGCGACTGGGGGTTTTGCCTTCGATCGGGCCTTATCTGTTGCCGCAAGCCATCAAACAGGTGCACCGGCTGCGCCCCGGATTGCGCATCGTGGTGCGCGAGGAAAACACATTGGATCTGGAACAGGGTCTGAAATCCGGTCGATTCGATCTGATTCTGTCCACGCCCGAGGACCATCCGAATACCGTGCAACACCGGTTGTTCAACGAACCTCTCTGGGTCGCGGTTGCCGTTGATGACGTTCTGGCGCGGGATTTGCAGGGTGTCAGTGCCGCAGACCTTCAGAACCGGATTTTCCTGACCCTCGATCAAAGCCACCGCCTGTCGCGCATCGTTTATGCATTGGCGGCAGAATGCGGTGGGGTGGTTTCGGATGAGTATGAAGGCACGACACTTGATTCCATTGTCCTGATGGCGGCTTCGGGTGTTGGTGTTGCGGTACTGCCTGATCTTTATGCTCGCAGACAGGGGATCTACCGCGACGAAGTGCGCTTGCGACCGCTGTCCATCGCCAATGCAAATCGCGATATCGCCCTGTTGGCACGCCGTTCCGAGACCCCGCCGCCGGGTCAGAATGTGCTGACGGACAGCCTGCGCTCTTCCGCCCGGTCCATGGGGCTGTCGGTGATCGACCCATAAAAAATGGCCCGCACTTTCACATGCGGGCCAAAAGTTGGTCTTCAGGGAGAAATTACCAGTCCATCGGACCCTTCTCGTGAAAAGAGTCGACGAGGAAATCGATGAAGGCCCGTACTTTGGGTTGCGTAAAGCGGCCCGGCGGGTAGACCGCGTAAACGCCTTGAACTTCGTCGGGCAGGGACGGCATGGCATCGACGACCAGCCCAGCCTTCAGGGCTTCTGCATAAAGATAGCTGGGCAGATACGCGATACCCAGGCCGGAAACCGCCGCGTTCAACAGGGATTGGCCATCGTTCACGCTCAACCATCCGGCCGTTCGAACCTGACGCTTTTCGCCGGATGGCGCGGTCAGTTTCCAGACATTGCCCGACGACTGGCTGGAATAATGCAGCAGCTTGTGTTCGTTCAGATCGTCGATCTTCTGTGGCCGGCCGAATCTTTCGACATAGCTGGGCGCGGCGACCATGCGTTTGACGGTTTCGGTCAGTTTGCGGGCGCGCAGCGTGCTGTCTTCCAGCTCACCAATGCGGACGGCCACGTCAAATCCTTCGGAAATCAGCTCGACATAGCGGTTGTTCAAAACCATGTTCACGGTGATGTCGGGGTAGGCTGCAAGGAACTCGGACAGAACAGGCGACAGGTGATTGACGCCGAAATCCGTGGCGACGCTGATGCGCAAAAGACCAGACGGGGCCGATTGCATTGACGTGACCAGTGAATCCGCTTCTCCGGCATCATTCAACACGCGCCGCGCGCGGTCATAATAGGCCAGCCCGATTTCCGTTGGTGAAACCCGGCGCGTGGTGCGGTTCAACAGCCGCGCTCCCAGGCGCGCCTCAAGGCTTGATACGTGTTTGGACACAGCTGATTTGGAGATGCCCATCTTTTTGGCCGCATCGGTGAAGCCACCCTGGTCCACCACATTGGCGAAGGCTTCCATTTCGGTCAGTCGGTCCATACTCGTTCCCCAGATCTTGATTTCCGTCCTGAATATGGCGCTGAATCTGGGCGGAAACGGGGCAGACATGGGATAATATCAGGGATTTGAATCGGATCGTTTGCGTATGGGAAACGTAGAAACAGTGGTTTCCAAACGCGCCGCAGGCATTGTGACGCTGTGTTTTTCAGGCAATCGCGCTAAGATCTCACATTGAGAATGGCATTTTTGTGACCAGGGAGGAGATCATGAAACCCTTTTTCGCCATTGCTGCGCTTTGCCTTTCGGTGGGCATTGCACACGCCGGAGGAGAGACCCCATCGAATCCCGATGCAAAGGTCTATTTCGTCAACCTGTCGGATGGCGATACCGTTCAATCACCGGTTACGGTTGTCTTTGGTCTCAGCGGCATGGGCATCGCACCCGCCGGAACCGAGAAAGAAAACACCGGGCACCACCACCTGTTGCTTGACCGTCCCCCGCTGGGTGAGGGCGAGGATGGCGCGGATGAGTTGGCCAATGGTCTGCCCGCCGACGAACATCACATGCACTTCGGGGGCGGTCAGACCGAAGTAACACTGGATCTGTCGCCGGGCCAACACACTCTGCAATTGGTTCTGGGCGACGCCGGGCATGTGCCGCATTCCCCGCCGATTGTATCCGAGGTGATTACGATCACCGTGGAATAGCCGCAGGTCGTTGAAACCGTCCGTTCGGTTCATGTGATGGAAAGGCGTTTACATTTTCGGCGCACTTAGTGAATCTGCATGCATTTGCAGGGGGTAATAATGTCGCTGGAATTCTTCATCACATCATTGATTGTTGTTTTGCTGCCGGGTACCGGCGTCATCTATACTTTGGCTGTCGGTCTTGGGCGCGGGTTTCGCGCAAGTCTCGCCGCAGCCTTCGGATGCACACTTGGGATCGTTCCGGCGGCCTTGGCCAGCATCATCGGACTTGCAGCATTGCTGCACACCAGTGCCGTCGCGTTTCAACTCATCAAATATCTTGGCGTCTTGTACTTGTTCTACATGGCATGGGGTATCCTGAAGGACGGCGGTGCCATGGACGTCGCGGCGGAGAAATCCGCAAAAAGCAACTTTGGAGTTGCCGTTAGAGGAACGCTGATCAACGTTTTGAACCCAAAGTTGTCGTTATTCTTCCTGGCCTTTCTGCCTCAATTCCTGCCAGCGAATTCAGCAAATGCAGGAATGGAACTGACCAAACTGGCGCTGGCCTTCATGGCCATGACACTTGTTGTTTTTGTCGGGTATGGCGCATGCGCCGCACTGGCGCGGGACTATGTAATCCGGCGCCCTGCTGTGATGGCGTGGATAAAGCGGTGTTTCGCAACCGCTTTTGGTGCCTTGGGTGCAAAACTCGCGCTGTCGGAGTGAAGACACTCTGAACGAGTGGCTTCAGAACTCTGCGGCAAGGCGTGTGCCCTGATTGATCGCGCGTTTGGCGTCCAGTTCCGCCGCCACATCCGCGCCGCCGATCACATGCGGGGTGATGCCGCGTTCGATCAGCGCGTCGGCCAGCGACCGCTCGGGCACCTGACCGGCACACAGCACGATCGTATCGGCCTTGATCACGGTCGGGTCGGCGCGCTCTTCTCCGAACGAGACATGCAGCCCTTCGTCGTCGATGCGTTCATAGTTCACGCCGCCGACGAAGTTCACGTTCTTCATCTTCAGCGTCGCGCGGTGAATCCAGCCGGTGGTCTTGCCCAGCCCCTTGCCATGCGCCTGTTTCTTGCGCTGCAACAGGGTGACCTGACGCTTGGGCGCCTCGGGCTGCGGGCCTTCGGGCGCCAGTCCCGCGCGGTGCTGCTCGGGGTCGGCGACGCCCCATTCCTTCATCCACAGGGGCAGGTCGGTGGTGGGCGAGTGGCCTTCCTCGAGCAGGTATTCCGACACGTCGAACCCGATGCCGCCCGCGCCAATCACGGCTACCGATTTGCCCACCGGGGCCTTGTTGCGCAGCACGTCGATGTAGTTCACGACATTGTCACGGTCCTCGCCGGGGATCTGCGGGTCGCGCGGATTGACGCCGGTGGCGATCACCACCTCGTCGAACCCGGTCAGATCATCGGCGCCGACCGCGCGGCCCAGTTCCACCTTGACGCCCAGCGTGTCGAGCATGGTGCGGTACCAGTCCACCAGCCCCCAGAACTCTTCCTTGCCCGGCACCTGCTTGGCCATGTTCAGCTGGCCGCCGATCTCGTCGGCCTTGTCGAACACGGTCACGTCATGGCCGCGCTGGGCGGCTGTCATCGCCGTGGACAGGCCCGCCGGGCCCGCGCCCACGATGGCCACGCGCTTGGGCGTTGCGGCCTTTTCGATCACCAGCTCGGTCTCGTGGCAGGCGCGCGGGTTCACCAGGCAGGATGTCAGCTTGCCGCTGAACGTGTGATCCAGACAGGCCTGGTTGCAGGCGATGCAGGGCGCGATCCTGGCCGATTCACCGGCCATGGCCTTGGCCACGAAATCCGCATCCGCCAGCATCGGCCGCGCCAGCGACACCATGTCGGCGCAGCCCTCGGCCAGCACCTGCTCGGCCACGTCCGGCGTATTGATCCGGTTCGAGGTGATGACCGGAATCCCCACCTTGCCCATCAGTTTCTTCGTCACCCAGGCAAAGGCCGCGCGCGGCACCGATGTGGCGATGGTCGGAATCCGCGCCTCGTGCCAGCCGATACCGGTGTTGATGATCGTCGCCCCGGCCTGTTCGATCCGCTGCGCCAGCTGCACCACCTCGTCAAAGGTCGAGCCATTTGGCACCAGGTCGATCATCGACAGCCGGTAGATGATGATGAAATCGGTCCCCACCGCCTCGCGGGTGCGGCGCACCACTTCCAGAGGCAGGTGCATCCGGTTCTCATAGGACCCGCCCCAGCGGTCGGTGCGCTTGTTGGTATGGGTCACCAAGAACTGGTTCAGGAAATACCCCTCGCTCCCCATGATCTCGACCCCGTCATAGCCCGCCTTCTGCGCCAGCACGGCGGCGTTGACGATGTCGCCTATCTGCTTCTCGATCCCTTCTTCATCCAGCTCGGTCGGCGGAAAGGGCGAGATCGGAGACTTGATCGGGCTGGGCGCCACGCATTTCGGCCCATAGGCATAGCGGCCCGCATGCAGGATCTGCATGGCGATCTTACCGCCCGCCTGATGCACCCGGTCGGTGACGATGGAATGGTTGACCACATCCTTGTCGCTGGTCATCATCGCAGCGCCGGGCAGGACCGAGCCTTCCAGGTTCGGCCCGATGCCGCCCGTGACCATCAGCGCCACGCCGCCGCGGGCGCGGGCGGCATAGAACTCGGCCACCCGGTTCCAGTCGCCGGTTTCTTCCAGCCCGGTATGCATCGAGCCCATCAGGACCCGGTTCTTCAACGTGGTAAAGCCCAGATCCAGTGGTGCCAGCATGTTTGGGTACACAGTCATGGCAAAACTCTCCCTCCTGAATTTGCGTGATAGATTGACGTTCGCGTAAACTTTGTCACGCGAAACCCCACGTCACCCTCTTTGCTGTTGCGCCGGTGATTGCTAGAGGTGGGCGAAACAACACGATGAGGCCGCGCATGACCCCCGAAGAAATCGCCAAACTGCCCTATCGCCCCTGCGTTGGGCTGATGCTGATGAACGATCAGGGCCAGATCTTCGTCGGCCAGCGCAACGACCGGTTCGAGGACGCCTGGCAGATGCCCCAGGGCGGTGTGGACAAGGGCGAAGACCCTCGTGATGCGGCCTTGCGTGAGCTGTGGGAGGAAACCGGCGTAACCGGTGATCTTGTGGAAATCGTGGCCGAGACCGAGGGCTGGCTGCCCTATGACCTGCCGCATGACATCGTGCCCCACATCTGGAAGGGCCGCTTTCGCGGGCAGGAGCAGAAATGGTTCCTGATGCGGTTTCTGGGAACCGACGACCAGATCGACATCCAGACGGATCACCCCGAGTTCACCCGCTGGAAATGGCAGGACCCCGACCGCCTGATCGCCGAGATCGTGCCCTTCAAGCGGGACGTGTACGAGCGGGTGATGGAGGCGTTTGGGAGGTATTTAGAATAGGCGACTCAGTCCTTTTTGAGCCGTTGACTGTTGGACTGTTTTGATCTGGATATGCATAAGGACGAAACGCCTTGGACGTTAGTCAAAATGGAGCTTCTATGAGTACTGAAGATACGTACATTCCGTTTTCTCAACGCACCGGTTTGGCCCAGCGACCACCACAGTTGGGACTCGGAGAGGTTTCCAGCGAATTGCGCCGGTTGTTCTACTATTATCTAGACTTAGAGATTGAGCGCGAAGAATGCTTTGGAGTAGACAGCTCCTACTTTGACGGAGATTGGAAGCGCGTAGCAAAAGACTTGCATGTGCTATTCTTTCGGAAATCCTCAAACACTTTCACTAACAGTCCTTATGAACTTAGGCAGGTTCTCGACCAATACATTAAGGCTGCTGAAATCGGCAGACTTTTTGACTTGGTAGAATTCTTTGTTCGGCATCCGAAGTCCAGCAGCGAATTGAAACAAGATCTGTCCACTGCCTTTGTTTCAGCCAAGGCGGCCTACCGGATTATCGAAAACCAAATTGTCGCCATCGGAACCGAACAGCAGGCTGAAGCTTTCGAAGTGGCTATTGCGGCGACAGAAGCTTCTGGAGCAGTTGCGGCTCGAAAGCACTTGATTGATGCAGGTGTGGAAATCCGAGCTGGCAACTGGTCTAGTTCAGTGAGGGAAAGCATCCATGCCGTGGAGGCGATGGCACTAATGCTGGTCCCTAAAGCCACCACGCTTGGTCCCGCGCTATCCAAACTAGAAAAGGAGGGTTACCTTCACGGCAGTCTGAAATCCGCCTTCAGCACGCTCTATGGATACGCCAGTGACGAAGAAGGCGTGCGACATGCGCTTGTTTTTAAAGACGAAGCCCAAGTAGACGAAGCCGATGCGCTCTTCATGCTAGGCGCTTGCGCATCGTTCGTATCCTATTTGATCATGCGTAGCGCAGGGGAATAGGGAAGTCTAGTCGCTCGCACCCACCCCTCAAACCAACCCTTCCTCCCGCAACAATTCCGGTATGGTCACCTCCGGCCGCGGGCCGATATGGCCGGTCACCTCGCGGATGCGGGCCGCCAGATCATGGGCCAGCAACCAAGCCGAGCTGCCGATCATCGCGGCCAGCGCAACGCAGGGGTGAGGAATGCCGACAGTGCGCTTGAACCTACCCCGTCAGGAACGACAGGCGCGCGACCGAAAACATCGTGCCACAACGAAATAGGGCGCCCAAAGACGCCCCGTTCCCATCTTGGATCGTCCACTCAGACGAGCTGCAGGTTTTCCGCCGACTCGCGGCCATCGCGGCCGGATTGAACGTCGTAGGTAACCTTCTGGTTGTCGGCCAGACCGGTCAGGCCGGAACGCTCGACGGCGGAAATATGGACGAAAACGTCCTTGCCGCCTGTTTCGGGTGCAATGAAGCCGAAGCCTTTGGTGGTGTTGAACCATTTCACGGTGCCATTGGCCATCGTGAGATCTCCTGTATTTTTCAACCTGTTCGCGGAATTGCAACAGCGTGGCGCAGTCGGCCTATATCGAGTTCGCTGAAGTCCGGTAGGGAAAGCAGGGGATCGAAAGCAGTAACGTAGCCCGCCCCTTCTGACCGATCGCAGACGCCTTGACCATCCTTATTCGTGTTTTACCCTACGTCACTCTGAACAGGTCGGGGCCGACCGGTTGGCCGAGATCACCCTGAACCCGGCCCCATCCGGAACGGGCCATCAGACGGACAGGGCGGAGTGTTTGCTCTGCTCGGCATGGCACGATGCATGATTACGGCAGCCTCAGGTTGGCGTGCTAGGGCCGATCATGGCTCAAACCAACCCCTCTTCCCGCAGCAATTCCAGCATGTTCGCTTCAGGGCGGGGGCCGATATGGCTGATCACTTCGCGAGCGCAGGCATTGCCAATCTTGGCGCAGGTCTCGTAATCGCGGCCCGTCGCCATGCCGAACAGGAAGCCCGCCGCAAACTGGTCGCCCGCACCTGTTGCATCAACGGGGACAACCTTTTCAACCGGTACGTCAATGCGGGTGTCGCCGTTCAGAACGGTCACACCGTCGCCCGAGCGGGTGCAGACCACCAGCGGACAGATCGCGGCCGTCTTGGCCAATGCGTCTTCCAGATCGTCAGTTTCGAACAGGGATTTGATCTCGGCCTCATTGCCGATCACGAAATCCAGCTCATTTTCGATCAGCAGCAGGAAATCGACCCGGTGACGTTCCACGCAGAACGGGTCGGAAATGGCGATGCCGGCCTTGCCGCCACCCTTGTGGCAGGCGCGCGCGGCCTCAAGGAATGCCGCCTTGCCTTTTTCCTTGTCGAACAGATACCCCTCGAGGAACATGATCTGGCTGTTTCCAGCGACCTCTTGCGAGACGTCCTGAGACGACAGTTCCGAGGAAATGCCCAGATAGGTGTTCATCGACCGCTCACCATCGGGCGAGACAAAGATCATCGAGCGTGACGTGGGCAATTCACCACCCGGAACTGGTGGGTTCACGAAATCGACGCCATCCTCGTTCATCGCATCTGCATAGAACCGGCCCAGTGCGTCATCGTGAACCCGGCCGATGAAGGCCGCATCCAGCCCAAGCGCGCCTGCGCCCGCAATGGTATTGGCCACCGAGCCGCCCGGCGTTTGAACGCGGCTTTCCATCGAGGCGTACAGCACCTCGCCGCGTTCCTGTTCGATCAACTGCATGATGCCTTTTTCGATGCCCATCAGCTCCAGAAAGCTGTCATCGGCCTGGGAAATCACGTCCACAACGGCATTTCCGATGCCGGTCAGTTGATAAGTCTTCATTGGGTTTTGTCCTCGAATTGGCAGAGATCACGGATGATGCAGGTCGGGCATTGCGGCTTGCGCGCCTTGCAGTGGTACCGGCCATGCAGGATCAGCCAGTGATGCGCATGGAGTTGAAAGTCAGCAGGAATATTGTCTTCGATGGCGCGTTCGACCGTGTCCACATCCTTGCCCGGGCAAATGCCGGTGCGGTTGCCGACGCGAAAGATATGGGTGTCCACCGCCTGCGCCGGTTGTCGCCACCACATGTTCAGAACCACGTTGGCCGTCTTGCGGCCCACACCCGGAAGGGATTGCAGGGCAGCCCGGGAATTGGGAACCTCGCCGCCATATTCGTCAACCAGGATACGGCTGAGCTTGATGACGTTCTTGGCCTTCTGGCGGAACAAGCCAATGGTTTTTATGTGCTCGATCAGGCCTTCCTCGCCCAGATCCAGCATCTTTTGCGGCGTGTCGGCGATCTTGAACAGGTCGCGCGTCGCCTTGTTGACGCCCGCATCCGTGGCTTGCGCCGAAAGGGCCACGGCGACGACCAGAGTATAGACGTTCACATGCTCCAGCTCGCCCTTGGGTTCCGGGTCGGCCTCCTGAAAGCGCGTGAAAATCTCGCGGATCGTATGATAGTCGAGTTGCTTTGCCATCCGGGTCTTAATGCCGTCCACCGGGCTCTGACACAAGCCCAAAGCCAATGCGCAAGTTCCGGGTCGCGGCAGCGTGGCCTGCGCGCTATGGTTTTGTCAGAAGATGAGGTGGAACCATGAACGTCCAGACCCCGGAAAGCGGATACCATTACAACGTCATGCGCCGCGCAATCGAGTTGATTGATCAGGGCGGCGAGGGCCTGAGCCTTGATGAGCTGGCACGCCAGATGGATATGAGCCCGGCCCATTTCCAGCGCCTGTTCTCGCGTTGGACCGGAGTGTCGCCAAAACGGTACCAACAATACCTGACACTGGGCCATGCGAAGGCATTGCTGCGCGAACGGTTCACAACACTGGAAACTGCACACAATGTGGGCCTGTCCGGTAGCGGACGTCTGCATGATCTGTTCCTGAAGTGGGAATCCATGAGCCCCGGCGAATATGCCCGCAAGGGCGAAGGTCTGACGATCTATTGGGGGTGGTTCGAATGCCCCTTTGGCCCCGCGCTGGTCATGGGTACCGACAAGGGCATCTGCGGCATGGCCTTCGGGGCCGAGACCGGCGAAGAGGCCGCGATGGAAGATATGATCTCGCGCTGGCCCAAGGCGACGTTCGTCGAAGATCCGATGCGCCTGCGTCCTTGGGCGCTGAGTGCTTTTGGCGCTGCCAGCGACCGGTTGGAGCCAACACCGGTTTTCCTGATCGGATCACCTTTGCAAATCAAGGTGTGGGAAGCGCTGATGCATATCCCGTCCGGGCAGGTCACGACCTATTCCGAGATCGCCCAGCGGGTCGGCTCGCCGCAAGCCGTTCGCGCCGTGGGAACGGCAGTTGGCCGCAACCCGGTCAGTTGGCTGATCCCCTGTCACCGTGCCTTGCGCAAATCAGGTGGCCTGGGAGGCTATCACTGGGGCTTGCCGGTCAAGCGTGCCATGCTGGCCTACGAGGCGGCGCAGGCAGACGCCTGATTGACAGACGGCCTGACCGCTGCCAAAAGGCACCTCAGGTTCGGGTCCCCTGCCGTTCGCGGCCATAGGCTTTGGTGAAACCCGGTTTGAAAAGCATCTGTTGCCCTTTCCCGGCGCGCGGATGGAAATGCGAGCCCCGTCCTGATTTCGCGCCCGTTCAAGGAAACGAGGCACATGATGACACGATCCCGAACCGTTGCTCCGGTTGAAGAGCTGAAAGCGCAGGCGAAACGCCTGCGGGAAGAATTGAAGACGAAGGGCGTTTTGCTGTCGCACAGCGCGGCATTGGAACTGCTGGCCCATCAGCATGGTGTTCGAGACTGGAACACCTTGCATGCAATGGCCGGAAACCGGATGCATCTGCGCGTGGGTGATCGGGTTGAAGGGCGCTATCTGGGTCAGGCGTTCACGGCCGAAATTCGCGGTATGACCATGCTGGGCGATGGCGCGCGTCGCCGAGTGACCCTGCATTTCGACACGCCGGTAGATGTGGTGCGCTTTGACAGTTTCTCTGCATTTCGGCAACGCGTCACCGGAGAGATCGGGTGGGACGGTCGGTCCCGACGCCACACGTCCGATGGCGAACCCCAGCTTGTGGTGCGGCCTGTATAAAGCGTTATGGGCGAGGCAACCGCGTTGCCCCGCCCAATCTGTCTGCTTCGCAGGTGAAGTTACTCTGCGGCCCAGCCGCTGACGGCTTTGACTTCAAGGAAGTCCTCAAGCCCGAAGACGCCGCCTTCCCGCCCGTTGCCGGATTGCTTCATGCCGCCGAACGGTGAGCCCGCGCTGCGCGATTGTCCGTTCATTTCGACCATGCCCGACCGCAGAGCCCGCGCCATGCGATTGGCTCGCGCACCATCCTGTGTCTGAACATAATTCGTCAGGCCATAGGGCGTATCGTTGGCGATTTCGACAGCTTCCTCTTCGGTGTCGAAGGGGATCATGGTCAGAACCGGGCCAAAGATTTCTTCGCGGGCGATGGTCATCTGGTTGTTTGCATCGGCAAAGACCGTGGGGCGGACATAGTAACCCTTGTTCAGCCCCTCAGGTCGTCCGGTGCCGCCTGCAACCAGCCGCGCCCCTTCATCGATGCCCTTCTGGATCAGGTCCTGAATTTTGCTCCACTGAACGTCATTCACAACCGGACCGATGTGGCGGCCTTCCTCTGGGGCAGGGCCAACCTTGACCATGTTTGCAACTTCGGCCGCGGTTTCCACAGCCTTGTCATAGATCGGGCGCTGCACCAGCATCCGGCTGGGGGCGTTACAACTCTGGCCGGTGTTTTGCATCATGTGCAACACCCCGCGCTTGACCGCTTTTTCATCCGCATCCTCAAAGATGACGTTGGCCCCTTTTCCTCCAAGCTCAAGATGTACTTTCTTGAGGGTATCAGCCGCGTTTTTGGAAATCGCGGTGCCTGCGCGGGTCGAACCGGTGAAGCTGACCATGTCCACATCCGGATGACCCGAAAGCTGCGAACCAACACCCGCCCCGTCGCCGTTGACCAGATTGAACACACCGGGCGGGAAGCCTGCCTCGTCCATCATCTCAGCAAAGATCATCGCGTTCAGCGGGCTTTGTTCCGACGGTTTCAGAATCATCGTGCAACCCGCAATCGAGGCAGCACCCACCTTGAGCGTGATCTGGTTCATCGGCCAGTTCCACGGCGTGATCAGAGCGGCAACGCCAACCGCCTCGTAAATGATGCGATCATTCGGTGCATGATCCCCCAGCGGGCGTTCAAATTGAAACCCTCTGGCGGCGCGGATGAAGTTCTTCAGATGATAGATGCCGGCACCAGCCTGCGCCGCGCGCGCCAGATCGATCGGGGCGCCCATTTCAAGTGACATCGCCTGCGCCAGATCCTCTGACCGGCTTGCATAGAGTTCGGCCAGTTTTTCCACCAGCGCGATGCGGGTTTCCACCGGCGTGGCCATCCAGCCTGGCAAGGCGGATTTGGCTGCGGCAACGGCTGCATTCGTGTCGGCTTCGGCCCCAAGCGAGATTACTGCGCAGGGCTCTTCGGTCGAGGGGTTTATGACCTCGAAGTCATTGGGCTGCGACGGGGCGACCCACTGACCGTTAATGTAGAAATCCCGCTTTTCGATCATCCTGAGCCCTCCTGAAGGTTCGCCTGAAGCCGGCTGTTCGGGGCCACTCTGTCACCCATGCACAGGCTGAGCAATAGTGAATTTGATCAAATTTTTTTTCGGTCAGGCTCACGAAATCCGTATCTCTGGATACGATGGCTGGTTTAACCTGCGCGCAAAGTGATTAGGTTCCAGACGACCGACTCAGGTTTTTCACAGAAAAGGAGATGCCCCATGGGTTTGCGTATCAACGACACCGTTCCGAATTTCACGGCAGAAACGGATCAGGGCACCATTCAGTTCCACGACTGGATTGGCGACAGCTGGGCCATTCTGTTCTCGCACCCAAAGGATTTCACACCTGTTTGCACCACCGAGTTTTCGGCCGTTGCGCAGTTGAATGACGAATGGGCCGCGCGCAACACCAAGGTGATCGGCGTTTCAGTCGATGGTGTCGAAGACCACAAGAAGTGGAAGAAGGACATCGAGGAATACGGCAAGGCCAACCCCGGTTTTCCGATCATCGCCGATGAAGGTCTGGCCGTGTCCAAGGCTTTCGACATGCTGCCCGCCGAAGCATATCTGCCCGATGGCCGCACACCGGCCGACAGTGCCACGGTGCGTTCGGTCTTCATCATCGGCCCGGACAAGCAGCTGAAGCTGTCGATGACGTACCCGATGACCGTGGGCCGGAACTTTGCCGAAATCTTGCGCGCGCTTGATGGGTTGCAGATGTCGGCCAAGGGGGTCGCGACACCTGCCAATTGGGTGCCGGGCGAAGACGTGATCATCCCGCCAACCGTGTCGAACGAAGACGCCAAGGCCAAGTTTGGTGAGTTCGAAACGATCTTCCCCTATCTGCGCAAGACCAAAGCGCCGTCGTAAGCCGGTTGCCGGGTCAGGGGGGCTGTCTGCCCCCCATCGTGCCTGCCGGCACGATTCCCCCCGAGGATATTTTTAGCCAGATGAAGCGGGCGGTTGTTGCAGGCCGGGCGACTGCCGGTATGTCCAGCGCGTGCTGCGTTTTTCGGGTTTTCCGGGTGCCCCCGCACCTGAGGCGCGAGGGCAAAAAGGGGCAGGAAACCGGAGAGAAACCTGACACCCGAAGCAATCAGAAATTATGGCGAAGTCCGAAACTGACGCTGAATGAATCCAGATCGTCCTCTACGTTGCCGGTCAAAGCTCCGTTGGGGGCCAGGCGCTGCGACAGTACATCAAAGGCACGGGCGTAACGGGCGTCAACGGTGAGCGTTGTCGACGCGTTGATGTCATATGCCACACCGGCGATCGGCTGGGCGGCCAAAGTGGTGTCGGTATCGTCCAGCGCCACACCCGGCCCATAAGAAAAACCCAGATCCGACTAGGTGGCACCCAGACTGAACCCGGCAAACGGTGTCAGCACGCCGGCCTGTTTGAAATCGAACAGCAGATTGGCAAATAACGAGGTCTGCGTGACGTCGCCCGAGCTATTGCCCCCGGGCCCCGGGCCATTGCCGGTAAAGTTCACACCATCCACGTCACTGTCGCGATAAGACCCTTCCAACTCGATCCGCGTTCCGATGATGTCATTGGACCATTGCGGGATTTCCTTGCCTGTCGCGTGGCCCGGTCCGAAACCTGCGTCGAAATCGGTATCGACCGATTGCGTCGCGCCACCGATCGTTCCGGTGAAATCGCTGTCCTGTAGCAGGCTGTGGCCGATGAAGCCGTGAACATAAGTGCCGTCGCCCAGGCTCGGCGCGGCAAGCGCCGTTGCGCTGATCACCGGAGCCGTAGACGCGAGAATGAGGCGCGTGAACATAACCATCTCCAGTGTTCCGAAATCTGCATATCACGGGTGTGGGCGCGGCTGGCCAAAAGTGAAAGGCGCCGGGGCTTCACTTCACGTGTCTTTAGGAATGTGTGAGTGAATAGGCACGAGGTTATGCCACTGTTTCAGGGCAGACTGGCTGGTGGGTTTGGCACTTCTCTGACCAACGGTTCTGACAGGAGTTCGTCGACAAAAAAACTAAGCAACTGAACCCTGCTGGAAACGCCCGCCTTTCGATAGACCGCAGCGCTTTGGGCCTTGATCGTCCCTTCTTTCGTCTGTCGCATTCCGGCGATTTCCGCGATGGAAAGACCCTTGATCGTCAGCATGGCAACGTCACGCTCAGCATCACTGAGCTGCCACTCGCTGAACTGGGTTTCGATGACCTGGGCAAAGGCCCCTTGCGCCACTTGCAGTTGCCGCTGCATGCCGCGCACCCGTCTGGACTGGGAGCGGATCAGGGCGATCGTGGCGCTCAGGCCGCCGACAAGCGCCAGAGACAGAAACAGCTCGAACGAATGAAGGTGACGAAAGCCCGCGCCGTCGCCGCCCGTCCAATCCAGCAGCGCATCCGTCATGAAAAAGGCGGCGCAGAGGGCCTGCACCACCAGAAGGAGCCAGAGCAAAGACGTTTGAGGTACTTTCATGCGGCCCCTTGGACGTTGCAGGTTCAGTCGTCGTCTTCTTCGAGTTCGATGGCTGTCACCACCCCGTCCGTGTCAGACAGAACCAGTTCAGTTTCCACGCCATCCTTGGTGAGTTCAACCTCGATCTTCCCACCTTCGAACTCGATCTCTTCGATCTGGTACCCTTGGGCTTCCAGCGCCGCGCGGATATCGGCTTCGCTTGTGCCCAGTTTGTCACCCAGTCCGACATTGGCCAAAGCAAGAACCGGTGCGGTTGCGATCAATCCCGTCAGTGTCAGCAGTTTCAAGGTTTCCATATCGCATCTCCTTTTTGCGTTGTGGCGATGCGGTCGAACTGGGGATGGCAGAGGAGACCTGCGATTGGCTTTTGGTTGAAACGGGGCGAATTGAACCAAGGTTTATGCCATTTGCGGCCGTTTCCGCCCGTCAGGTTCAGGTTGCAATCAAATTGTGATAGTTTGTGTTGCGGATACATACGGGCATGTGACCAACGATGTCGGGCTTTCTGACTGTCTTGAACAGGAGAAGACCATGGCTTTTACAGATTGGTACGTCGAAGGGGAAAGCTTCGGAAACTGCAATTGCGGTTATGCCTGCCCCTGCCAGTTCGAGGAATTGCCGACGCATGGCGATTGCCGCGGCTTCGAGGTGCTTGAAATATCCAACGGATATTTTGGCGAAACGGATCTGAGTGGAACCAGGGCCGCCCTGATCTATGCATGGCCCGGGCCAATATTCGAGGGTGGCGGCGAAATGCAGGTGATCGTCGACCCCGGGGCCACAGCGGCGCAGCGCGATGCGCTGGAAAAAGTCTTTCACGGCGAAGAAACCGAAGAGATGGCAACGCATTGGTACGTGTTCCGGGCCATGTGTGAGACGGTACATGACACGCTGTACCTGCCGATTGAGCTTGCGATGGATATCGAAGGGCGAACGGCCAGCGTCGCCGTTGGTGACGTTCTAAAGTCGACCGGGCGCCCGATTCAGGCCCCGCATGGCGGCGGGGAACATCGCGTACGCATCGATATTCCCGGCGGGATCGAATTCACCATTGCCGAGATCGGCAGCGCCTCGACCCGAGCCGATGCGGCGATCAAACTGGATCTGAAAGACAGCTACGGCCAGTGGCATGTTTTGAAACACGGCCCCGGTGGTGTCGCGCACTGACCTGCTGTCAGGCGGCTTTCGCGGATTCATTGGGGCGGACCTTCCAGCCCGGAACCGCCAGATCCGCCGACAGCACCCGGACTTCGAAGGGTTTGAGGACCGGCAATACGGTTGAACCATAACCGCCTTCACCATTGGCCAGTTCCGGGAACAGTTCGAACAGTTCGCTTCGGGTGGCGGGTGCCATTGCCTCAAGACTTGTGTCACCGGGGTAAAAGGACTCGGACCAGAGTCCTTCGACATTCACCAACTCATGCTGATCAAAGAGGATATGAATGTACTCCACCCCATGTGCAGGCGTTTCCTGAACGATGGTGTGCCCATTGATCAGCCCTTTTGCGGGGGCCAGCATGGCCGCTTCGCAATGCATCAGCTCCATCATGGCCGAGGTCACGGCAATCCGGTGCTGTGGGGAAATGACAAGATCGCGGGAAGGGCCGTTCGGCCCGAAACAGCCCGCCTTGATCCGTACAGGGGACAGGTGCGTGTTTCGCCGCAACTCGGACGCGGACAACCGGCGCTTGCCGATCCAGCGGACCGGGCGGGCATGGCCGCCGGCGGTGATGACCGGGTCGCCGGGCTCCAGTGCCTCGACCCGGCGCAGTCCAGTCGGTGTCTGGATCAGAGATCCTGTGGTGAAACACACGAAAGAAGGCAAAGTGCTATAGGTAGAGGGCGGCGCGATGCCGGAAAAACTGGTGTCTGAAATCGTGTCATTCAGTTCAGCCTGACCCGAAGTGACTATGATGTAACGCGGGTTTGAAAACTGGATCAGGATAAACGTGACCGGCGCGCCATCGACCGTGCCCGTATAGTTTTCGAAAGTACTGAAATTCTGGGTCGAGCCGGAAAAGCCGGGCAGAGACCCAAGGTCGAGTTGCGAGCTGCCATCCGGGTCGGGATCTTGCAGCAGGGCGTCATTATCCGTGACTTCGACAGAATACGCAGCAGTAACATCAACACTGCGGTTGCTGAACGGGTCTGCGCTGATTTCGTAAACAGTAATCGATGCCACGGTCGAACAGCTTCCTTGAAAACGGCAATATCCCCCTTAAGGTTGAGCTAATACACGCAATAAGTGTTAATAATTGATTTACCAAAATTGCGCCGCAGTTAACCATCCCGGTGCCGCGCAAACAAAAAAAGGCCCCGGTTGAAACCGGGGCCTTCCGCTGTCTGTCAGAGGGGCAGATTACTCTGCGTTTTCCTCTTTCTTTTCTTTTTTCTCAGGCACGATCTCTTCGCCGGTTTCCTGATCGACGCATTTCATCGACAGGCGCACCTTGCCGCGATCGTCAAAGCCCAGCAGTTTGACTTTGACTTCCTGACCTTCTTTCAGAACATCCGACGGATGGTTCAGGCGGCGGTTTTCGATCTGCGACACGTGGACCAGACCGTCACGCTTGCCGAAGAAGTTCACGAAGGCGCCGAAATCGACGATCTTGACCACTTTGCCGGTATAGATCTGACCTTCTTCAGGTTCTGCCACGATCGAATGGATCATGTCATAGGCCTTCTGGATCGACTCACCATCGGGCGAGGCGATCTTGATGACGCCATCGTCGTTGATGTCGACCTTGGCGCCCGAAACCTCGACGATCTCGCGGATGACCTTGCCGCCCGAACCGATCACTTCGCGGATCTTGTCGGTCGGAATGTTCATGGTTTCGATGCGCGGGGCGTGGACCGAGAAATCGTTGGTCTCGGACAGGGCTTTGCCCATCTCGCCCAGAATGTGCATCCGGCCTTCCTTGGCCTGTGCCAGGGCGGTTTCCATGATCTGCGGCGTGATGCCGGCAACCTTGATGTCCATCTGGAGCGAGGTGATGCCGTACTCGGTGCCCGCAACCTTGAAGTCCATGTCGCCCAGGTGGTCTTCGTCACCCAAGATGTCGGTCAGAACAGCGTACTCACCGTCATCTTCCAGGATCAGACCCATGGCCACACCGGCAACCGGCGCTTTCAGCGGAACCCCCGCATCCATCATCGACAGCGAACCGCCGCAGACAGAGGCCATCGAGCTTGATCCGTTGGATTCAGTGATCTCCGACACCACGCGAATGGTGTAGGGGAAATCGGTCGGCGCAGGCAGAACCGCCTGAAGCGCGCGCCAGGCCAGTTTGCCGTGGCCCACTTCGCGACGGCCCGGAGGGCCAACACGGCCAACTTCACCCACCGAATACGGGGGGAAGTTGTAGTGCAGCAGGAAGTTCGATTTGAAGTTGCCGTGCAGCGCGTCGACGAACTGCTCGTCGTCGCCGGTGCCCAGCGTGGTCACGGCCAGCGCCTGTGTTTCACCGCGGGTGAACAGGGCAGAACCGTGGGTCCGGGGCAGAATCGAGGTTTCTGCAACGATCGGACGGATATCGGTGGTCGAGCGACCGTCGATCCGCTTGCCGCCCCTGACGACGTCGCCGCGCAGAATGCCGGCTTCCAGCTTTTTCATCGCGGAACCGAGATTGCCGTCTTCCAGTTGCTCTTCGGTCAGCGCTTCTTTGATCGCTTCGCGGGCAGCGGCAACAGCGGCGGTGCGTTCTTGCTTGTCGGTGATCGCGAAGGCGGCGCGCATCTGCTCTTCACCGGCAGCCTTGACGGCGGCATAAAGCTCGGAATAATCCGGCGCCTGGAAGTCAAACGGTTCTTTCGCGGCTTCTTCCGCCAGCGAGATGATCAGGTCGATGACCGGTTGGATCTGCTCATGCGCAAAGTTCACCGCACCCAGCATTTCCGCTTCGGACAGTTCGTACGCTTCCGATTCCACCATCATCACGGCGTCTTTGGTGCCGGCCACAACCAGGTCCAGACGCTGTTCGGGGTTCAGGCGCAGGTCCTGCATGTCGTCCACGGTCGGGTTCAGGACGTATTCGCCATCCACGAAACCAACACGGGCACCGGCAATCGGGCCCATGAACGGCGCGCCGGAAATGGTCAGAGCAGCCGAAGCAGCAATCATCGCAACGATGTCGGGATCGTTGACCAGATCGTGGCTCAGCACGGTACACATCACCAGAACTTCGTTTTTGAAGCCGTCAACGAACAACGGGCGGATCGGACGGTCGATCAGACGCGCGGTCAGCGTCTCTTTCTCGGTCGGGCGTGCTTCGCGCTTGAAGAAGCCACCCGGCACCTTGCCGGCGGCATAGTATTTCTCTTGGTAATGCACGGTCAGCGGGAAAAAGTCCTGACCGGGCTTCTGTTCCCTGGCGAAGGTCACGTTGGCCATGACGCTGGTTTCGCCCAGGGTGGCAATCACGCTGCCGTCGGCCTGACGGGCAACCTTGCCGGTTTCCAGTGTCAGCGTCTCTTCGCCCCACTGAATTGATTTTTTCGTTACATCAAACATATGCGTATCCTAGATGGGAGCACTCCCGCCCCTGCGGGTCTCCCGTTTTGCGTGGCGGCCCCATTGCCGCCGACCCCAATTTATCTTCCATTCGAGTGCCGGGGTCAGGGCACAACGTCTCAGATACCGCGCGCATACATGAGAATGCGTTGGAAGGAAAGCGAAACTGCATCGGATGGCTGGTTCATGCCGGGGCTGGCTTCTGCTGTGTCCGATGCAAAAGATTCAAGCCTGAACAACGATCAACCTGTAAAGTCGCTGTTATTTTTCGGATACGGGGCCACGGAAATCCGGAATTGACTGTAGCGCTAACATATCCGCAATCGAATGCATTTTGTAAAAATATGAAGGCAGTATAAGCTTTTATCATGAAGCCCGCGGTCGAAATGACGGAAACGCGCCAAGGGGGTTAACAAACTCATTCCCGTCCGCCGACCGAGTACCTTGGCGTTTGCAGTTAGCGAACAGAAGGGCAATCGAATGGCACAGACAAAGAAGATGCTGGATCCGGATCCCCGGATTTACGACTTCGAAACGGAATATGAACTGGGGCAGGACAATGTCCGGCCGTTTGGCTTGGACATCCACAACCCGGTCTTTCTGATCTCGAGTATCATGATCTTTGCGTTCGTTCTGATCGCATTGGCCAACCAAGAGGCGGCGGCCTCGTTCTTCGGATGGCTCCGGCCCTGGCTGACCAGCACGTTCGATTGGTTTCTGGTCCTTTCGGTTGATGCAATCACCCTGTTTTGCCTGGTTTTGATCATCCTGCCCGTCGGCAGTGTGCGGATCGGCGGCAAGGACGCCAAGCCTGATTATTCCTACGCCGGATGGATCGCGATGATGTTCGCCGCCGGCATTGGTATCGGTCTTTTGTTTTTCGGAGTGATGGAGCCGGTCTATTACAATTTTGCCGAGGGCGGAAACGCGGCACCGCTGGGCATTGATATCGCGGTGCCTGGAAATGAATATGCCGGTGTCGTCGGAACCATTCACCATTGGGGGCTGGAAGGCTGGGCGGTTTACGCCGCAGTCGGCCTGAGCCTGGCAATCTTCAGCTACAACCTGAACCTGCCCCTGACCTTGCGTTCGGCCTTCTATCCGATCCTTGGAGAACGGGTCTGGGGCTGGTGGGGCCATATCATCGACACGTTGGCGGTTTTTGCCACGTTGTTCGGTCTGACCACGTCGCTCGGCCTGGGGGCGCAGCAAGTTGCGGCTGGCCTTTACGAGGTCTTCGGCATCGAACCCAGCCCCACTGTGGTTGTCTTGCTGATCATCGGGATCACATTGATCGCGCTGGGCTCGGTTCTGCTGGGCATGGATGCGGGCGTCAAACGGCTGAGTGAGATCAATATGGTCATGGCCGTGGGGCTGTTCCTCTTCGTCATCGCTGTAACGGGCATCGGCACGGCCATCGCGCGGTATTTCAGCGTGATGACCGACTACGTGCTGCACCTGCCCGCGCTGTCGAACCCGTTCGGACGAGAAGACACCAGCTATTTCCACGGTTGGACGACCTTCTATTGGGCGTGGTGGATCGCATGGTCACCGTTTGTTGGCATGTTCATTGCCCGCATTTCAAAGGGTCGAACGGTGCGCGAGTTCATAATCTGCGCGTTGCTGGCGCCGACAGCCGTCTGCGCCCTGTGGATGTCAACCTTCGGCGGCGCCGCCATCGACATGTTGAACGCAGGAGGAGCGGAAGGCGTCCGCGCGACCGTGATTGACAGCTACGCCCCCGAGGGAGCGTTGTTCGGCTTCCTGAAGGAACTGCCGCTGTATAGCATCGTAGCCCCGATCGCGCTTGTCCTGATCGTCATCTTCTTCGTCACTTCGTCCGATTCAGGGTCGTTGGTGATCGACACGATCACCGCAGGCGGCAAGATGGACGCGCCCGTGGTTCAGCGTGTGTTCTGGTGCACATTGGAAGGCCTGGTTGCCATCGCATTGCTGTTGGGAGGTGGTCTTTCCGCGCTGCAAGGCGCGGCGGTTTCAACCGGCATTCCCTTTACGTTGGTGGTTCTGATGATGTGTTACTGCCTGTGGCTGGCACTGAAATCTGAGCGGGCGAAGATGTAGAGCATACACTGAAACCCAAAAATGAACGCCCGCCAAACGGTGGGCGTTTTTTTGTGGCCGACCTGAGCAACCCTGGATCTAATCTACTCGCAACCCCGAGCAAAGATGGGCACGGGTGTCTGCCGCCGCACACTCTCCAAAAGGGGTTTGCAATTTGCCTGATGTCGTTGGACAAGCTTTCGCATCAGCTTGCCCTGTTGCGGAATAAAACGCGCAGAGCGTGCTTGAAACTGTGGGGCGCAGCATTCTGGAAACAAGTCCATGATTTCTTTTCGCGCGTCAGCCGAGACTGATTTGAGTGCTTCGGGGCCGGTAAACAGGCTTTCTGTCGGTGTCCCATTGGACCAGATGATTTCATGGGTATCAAACAGCAAGTGATAGTATTCAACACCGTCTCGTGTGTCTTGCATAATGTCAACGCCTTCCAGCGACAACAACTTGTTTGCGGGGATCAACACGTCCTTGAAATCGAACATCCGCAGCGCAACTGCTGAAGACACAAGAATGCGATGCTGCGGCGAGACGACAAGGTCCTGTTTCGGGTATCCGTCGCCCAGAGCCCCGGTGCGGATCAAAATCGGTTTCAGCTTTTGCCGCGCATGAAGCTCGGCAGAGCTTAGGTGGCGCGAGCCGATCCATCGAATGGGTTTGTAGCCATTGTCATAGGTCAAAACCTGATCTGAAATCTGCAAGTCTTCGACTGGCACTGATCCGTGGCGTGTGTCAATCATTGTCCCAGATGCAAAGCACAGAACGTCCACAAACTCACCGCTTGCATTGGTCGGGCCAGTTAAAATCTGGTTGATTTCGATATCATTGGTACCGCTGTCGTTCCAGGCCGCTGCAATAGCACTGGAATTGACTGTCATTCCGTTGAACAGTTCCAGAGGTTCAAGCGAGCCATTGCTTGACTTTACGCCATAGAGCTCGACCGTCCCATCCGGATTGATCACCAAGCGGACCACGGGTTCACCGTTTGTATTTCCCAACTGCCAAACAGCTGGTGTGTTGACTTCATATCTCTGACCGTCAGCAAAGCGAACTGTTTGCCCCGAGGTGCCAGAAATCTGGAACTGAAGTTCATTGGGCGCCGATCCCGGCCCACCAACAAACAGGTCAACCCCATTGATTTGAGCACTGAAGCTGTTGTCGAGCGTATCGAAATCGATAACGACACCGCCACCGGGAGAAGTATCTGTATATGTGGTGCTGTTACCGTTTGATATGCTGAAGCTGGTCATCTAAGTTTCTAATTTTTGCAAAAGCCTGCGTCAGCACAAAGCTCATTTGCGTCTAACAATCAAGCTGGGCGTTGGGTGGTGTCGGATATATATGTCCCGGTTCATACTCGAAAATCTAGTCGTCTTGCATGGCGCTGCGGTGTCAGAAGGTATACCGATTACGCTGCTGGTTTTGATGACGTGCCAATGCTTGTGGCTGGCGCTGCGATTGTTGCGAAATCCCGAATACTCGGGCGTCAGAATGCCACTGAAGCAGGGAAACCCCCAACTATACCCTGAACAGGGAACTAGCCACCCTTGTCGAGTGACCTCTGGAGTTGCTATCGCGTTGACATTGAATACTCAGAATAGGACGTTCACGCGAAGAAAACCGCTTTCAGCCACCCTTCGGAGGAACAAGTGTCAATTGTTGATGTCCTGGCTGCGCGCCTGATCGAAGATGTCAAATCCAATGACCTGTCAGGAAGCTTTCTGATGCTGGGGCGGCAGGATTGGATCGGTGCGCGCCGGTCTACGTCCGCCGCATTGTTCAGGGAAACCTTGCAGAAATACCTGCCCGGAGTGGCCGAAGCTGACCTTCGCAACCCGGATGATGGATACTCGGAAACATTCTTTCGAAAACTTGGATTCTCGGAAGTGGATTCGCTGGATTTTTCGGACTTCGAAGGTGCGAGCATCGTTCAGGATCTCGCGGGGGATTTGCCTGAAAATCTGGTTGGTCGGTTTGACGTTATCTATGACGGTGGAACCTGCGAGCACGTGTTCGATTTGCCGACCGCCTACCGGAACATTGACAAGATGCTGAAGCCCGGGGGTGTGTTTATCGCACATTCGCCATCGAACAACTGGATCAATCACGGCTTCTATCAGATTTGCCCAGAGATCGTGTACGGCTTTTGGGTAAACGCCATGAACTATGAGGCTCTGAAATGCGTGTGGCAGCCATTGAGGCCATACGCTGCTCGTGACGTGGTGAAAATGACGGACCCCAACAAGACAAAGAAACGTCCGCGACCGCTGGGAACTTTTGGTCCGGGATTGCCTGTTCTTCTGGATTATGTGGTTCGAAAACCTGTTGCCGGCACCAAGACAAGTGCAAGTGTGTCGCAAAGTGACTATGCCACGCGTTGGGAAAACACGCAGAAAGCCTAAAACCAAGTGCCGCAACGGACATTCCCTGACCGTCGGGGAATGTCCAGCTGCTCTGGCAAGTTAAGGGGGGTATCGCTTGCGGTGGATCCAACGGAAAACGCCCGCCGGTTGGCGGGCGTTGAACCGGAATACCCGGTTTCAGGTCATCTGCAAAAAAGCGTTTAGCGGCGGATGCCCAGCTTTTTGATCAGGTCCTGGTAACGTGCTTCTTCTTTGCCTTTCAGATAGTCCAGCAGCTTACGGCGCTGGGCAACCATCTTCAGCAGACCGCGACGACCGTGGTTGTCTTTCTTGTGGGTCTTGAAGTGCTCGGTCAAAGTGGTGATGCGCGAGGTCAGGATGGCAACCTGTACTTCAGGCGAACCGGTGTCGCCCTCTTTGGTTGCGAATTCTTTCATGACGCGTGCTTTTTCTTCAGCAGTAATCGACATCGGGGTCTCCTTCAAAGGTTAGAGTTGATGGCGCAGGCCGGGATGTCGTCCAGCACAGGCCCATGGAGAAAACCGCACCGATTCCGATGCGGATGGGCGCGTATAGGCGCATTTTCACCAAATGGCAAAGGGAATTTGCGGGATCAGACCATCTGCCCGTACTGGGCCAGTTGCGCTTCGGTGATCAATTGAATGTCGGCCACCGACATACCTTCGGCCCCGTATACCTGCGCCACTTCCTGACCGTTGATCATGACCCGCGTCAGGTTGGCGTTTTCCGCGTCGGGTTCCACCTCAATCTCCGGGTCGGCCTCATCCTCCCAGGTGACAAGCAGCTTGTCCTCGCCGGGTTGGAAGCCCATGACGGTGACGTCTTCGTCACCCGGGCTCAGCACGATGTCATCGGCGCCCTGCCCACCGGTCACCACATCCCCGCCGCCTGCCACAATGGTGTCGTCACCGTCGCCGCCGTTCAGGAAATCCTTTTCGGCTGCGCCCTCTTCGATGCCAAAGACAAAGTCGTCGCCGTCGCCGCCAAAGACCGTATCTTCACCTGCGCCACCGTTCAGCGCATCGTCTCCGAACCCGCCCTGCAACGCGTCATCATCGGCCCCGCCCATCAGAGTATCGTCACCCTGACCGCCGTAAAGCTCGTCTTCGCCTTCGCCGCCATCCAGGGTGTCGTCCCCGAAATGGCCGAACAGGGCGTCGTCCCCCTGATTGCCGAACAGAAAGTCGTCATCCGCCTCTCCGTGCAGAACATCATCACCCTGACCGCCCGCAATCGTGTCCGTACCGTCGCCCCCGTGCAGAACGTCGTCGCCCTGGCCGCCGTCGATGGTGTCATCGCCGCCAAACCCGTTGATCTGGTCAACACCGTCCTGACCGGTGATCTGGTCCGGGCCATCGCTGCCGGCAATCACGAGATCTCCTTCGAATTCAGAGATTACGGTTCCAGTGGATGGGGTTTCGATGTCGGGGTTTACCGGGTCTTCGACGTTTTCGCCAATCTCAAGAAACTCTCCGGTGTCGGGTTCAGTTTCTGCGTCATCATTGGGGTCGTCCTCTGATACGTCCTCGTCTTCGATTAGCATGTCGCTCATCGCGTACGCGGCACCGCCGATGGCGGCGAGTCCGATCAATCCGGCCAGAAACATGACACCTCTCCGATCGCAGAATGCTCCGAGGGTGAACATCCCACGCAATCGGCGGTCGGGTCAAAGTCAAGTTATTGAAATGGTTAATACTTAATCACCATTGCTCGGGCTGTTGGCTGTAGGCGATATAAAGCGGGTGCTTGGGGTGGCCGTCTTTGGTCAAGCCCAGATGGAACAGCGGCTGGCCGGTCCGGCGCAGCAGGGTTTCCACCGCCGGGCCCCGGTCCAGATGCGCACCATGGGTGCCCCAGGCGGCGATGACCTGATCGGCCCACCGAACACCTTCCAGAATGGCGGCGTCATTTTCCGGGCCTACCGGATCGGCAGCGGCACGCATCTTGCGCGGATCGGTGTCGCGCCAGGCAAAGATGTTGGTCACCTGAAACGCGCCGAACCCCAGCGCCCGGGCACGGCGTTCGCAGCGTTCCACCGTCGGGTCGTTCTGCACTTCGGTCGCGGTAGACGGGTTCAACATGACAAACAGCGCCTTGCGCCCTGCAGGGTCCCACACACGGGTCAGGCTATAGCGGTATTTCTCGCAGTCGGAATAGATGGCGGTCGAGGGCGCATCGCCCTTGGTGTGCGTTCGGGTGATCATGCTTTTCGCCTAACACGTGGTTCAGGCGGCGAACACCCGGCTGGGATGCAATTCGCCCGATTTGTAAACCCCCACGGCCACGGCCTTGCCATCCAGCGAGGCCCATGCCTCGTCGCCGTATTCAACATCCGAGGCCAACACCATACCCGGGTTGCCATTGCGCAGGCGGGTTGCACCTTCGGGGGTGCATTTGAGCTCGGGCAGGTCCGACAGGCCGGCTTCCAGCGGGTGCAGATAGTCGTCCAGCGCCGTGGTCTTTGCCATTTCGTCGATCTGTTCGATGCTCAACCCGTCTTCGGCCTCGAACGGTCCGGACCAGATCCGGCGCAGTTCCCGGACGTGGCCGTGGCATCCCATCGCTTCACCCAGATCGCGGGCGATCGAGCGGACATATCCGCCCTTGCCGCAGGTCATCTCCAGCACCACGTGATCTGCGTCGGGGCGGTCGACAAGGATCAGTTCCTCGACCCAAAGGGGCCGTGCTGTCAGTTCAACGTCTTCGCCATCGCGGGCCAGTTTATAGGCGCGCTGGCCGTCGATTTTCACGGCGGAAAACTTGGGCGGGACCTGCATGATGTCGCCCAGAAACGGGGTCAACGCCTGCTTGATGTCTTCATCTGACGGACGCGCATCGCTTTCGGCAATCACTTCGCCCTCGGCATCGTCAGTGTTGGTGGCCTGACCCAGACGGACAGTGAAGGTGTAAGCCTTCAAAGCATCCGTGATGTAGGGAACGGTCTTGGTCGCCTCACCAAGGGCCACGGCCAGAACGCCGGTGGCCTCGGGGTCCAGCGTGCCCGCATGGCCTGCCTTCTTGGCATCCATCGCCCAGCGCACCTTGTTGACCACGGCGGTCGACGTCATGCCCGCGGGCTTGTCCACCACCAGCCAGCCGGAAATGTCGCGACCCTTGCGTTTGCGTCCCATAAAGCACCTTCAATCTTGCTGAGGCGCGCGACCTAGCGGATCGCCATCGCCCTGTCAATTTCAAGGTGCGTCTTCGACCACACCCACGATCGGTCCCAGCGAAAACCCGACATCGGACCGATTGTTCGCGCGGTCATACATGCGAGAGATATTGCCGTCGAAGAACAGCGCATTCGGAGTTTCCAGCACGTCCCCGAACAGGCGGCCGAATTCGTGGAATGTGACGTAATCTTCGGAAATCGCAAACACCGCCCGGGTGCCATCGGCGCTGGTGCCCACCCCGTTGCGCACATAGTGCGAGGTCGAATCGGGCAGGAACCGGGGATGCAACTCGCCATCGATCACCAGCATCGGGCCGGATTGGCTGGCGAACCGGCAGTCGGGGGCCTGATCGAGGAAATCCAGCGTCTCGAACACATCAGCCCGGCCCTCGCGGATGCAGAACACGCCGTTGGGCAGCAGGCCGAAATTGCCGGGGCCGGGGTTGGAGATCACCCGCATGACCTCTTTGCCGTTCTCGACATAATGGCCGACGGGCGACCGGTCATCGTGATACATGCCCGCGTTCATGGCAAAGGCCAGACGCTTGCCGCCGGGGGCCAGCGCCTCGTTCACCGACGAGAAATGCCCCAGCAGATCCCCGTTTTCGTCGTTGAGAAACAGGCGCAGGTCTTCGTTTGCCGCGTCGACTTCGCAGACGGTATAGCGCTTGTCATCATAGGTCAGCTTTTCGCAAGTGACCGCAGAGGCTTGCGCGGCCCAGACAACCGCTCCCAATGTGACAAGTGCCCGGATCACTCGTCCAGATCGCGGCGCACCGCGTCCTGTTCGAACATGCGGCGGGTGTCGTCCAGACGGTCGAACGTGTCATCAAGGCGGAACCGCAGATCGGGCGAGAATTTCAGGCCGACCTTCTTGCCAACCATGCGCCGAAGTTCACTTTTGTTGCGGGCGAGCAGATCGATCACGTCCTCCTGCCCCTTGCCGCCCAAGGGCAGCACATAGGCGGTGGCGATCTTCAGATCGGGCGAGGTGCGTACCTCACCCACTGTGATCGACATGCGGTTCAGGTCGGGGTCGTGGACATCTCCGCGCGCCAGAACCTCGGACAGGGTGCGGCGGATCAGTTCGCCGACGCGCAGCTGTCGTTGGGACGGGCCGGGGCCATCGTGGAATTTGTTCTTTGCCATAATCCCCGATCTAAGCGCAAACCGGGGCTTTGCCAAGCGGGCGCGAACGGGGTAGGAGGCTTTGAGCAGTTTGCAGCAAGGGAATACCGCCATGACCCATATTCCGGGGATCGTCATCACAGGGGCTTCGGGCCGTATGGGGCAGATGCTGATCAACACCGTAAACGACAGTGATCAGGCGCGTCTGGTCGGCGTGGTCGAGCGCACGGGGCATGACTGGGTCGGTCAGGATGTGGGCGAAGCCATGGGTGGCCAGGCGCTGGGCGTCAAAGTTACCGATGACCCGCTGGAAGCCTTCGCGCAGGCACAGGCGGTGATCGATTTCACCGCACCCGAGGCGACGCTGGGCTTTGCCGCTTTGGCCGCGCAGGCGCGTTGCGTGCATGTAATCGGGACAACCGGCATGACGGATGAGCAGATCGCCGCGCTGGAACCGGCCTCGCGCCACGCGGTGATCGTGCGGGCAGGGAACATGAGCCTTGGCGTCAATCTGCTGGTGCAACTGACCAAGAAAGTCGCGGCTGCACTGGATGAGGATTTTGATATCGAAATCATCGAAGGGCATCACCATCACAAGGTGGACGCACCATCCGGCACTGCTCTGATGTTGGGCGAGGCCGCTGCCGAGGGACGCGGCGTCAAACTGTCGGAGGTGTCCGACCGGGGTCGCGACGGCATCACCGGTCCCCGCAAACGCGGAGATATCGGTTTTCATGCCATACGTGGCGGCGACATCGTTGGTGAACATGACGTCCTGTTTGCCGCACCCGGAGAGCGCATCGTCCTGCGTCATCTGGCCAGCGACCGCGCGATTTTTGCCCGTGGTGCGCTGAAGGCGGCGCTGTGGGGGCAGGGGAAGGCGCCGGGCCAATATGACATGGTGGATGTGCTGGGGCTGTGAGCCATAGACGAAGCGGTCGCCGACGCTAAGCTTTGATTCATGAGGATTCGGCGCTCTGGACTGGCAACCGGCATTTTGCTTGCGGTGTTCTACCTGACACTGCTGCCTTTCGTTGCGCATGGCGTTGGAATGATCGGCGATGGCCTGTCGCAGGACGCCGCCCGGCGCAGCTATCTGTTCGCTGATGGCGAGAATGTCGGCAATGCCGCGATGTTGGTGCACATTCTGGCAGGTAGTTTTCTGGTCGTACTCGTCCCGCTTCAACTGCTGAAGGGGCTGCGGCTCAAGTACAATCGGTTTCACCGCGTGATGGGAGCCTGTCTGGTGGCGCTGGCATTGATCACCGGGCTGGCAGGCATGAGTTATATTCCCCTGCGCGGAACCATCGGCGGGCCGCTGATGTCTGCCGCCTTCTTTCTGTACGGGCTGTGTCTTTTCACGGCCGCGCTGATGGTGGCGCGCAGGGCTTTGGAAGGGGATCGCGCAGGACATTGGGCATGGGGATTGCGGCTGTTCTGGCTGGCGCTTGGATCCTGGCTTTACCGCGTGCATTACACATTGTGGTATCTGCTGACCGGCGGGTGGGGGTCAGAGCCCGATTTCTCGGGCCTGTTCGATCTGATTCAGAATTTCGCGTTCTTTGTACCGTATCTGCTGGTCGTACAAATCTGGATCGCCCGCAACCGTGCCACTCATCAAAATGCCCTGGTCACAGGTTCCTGATCTTGTCGGCCCGCAGGGGACACGCGAGGTAGACGCCGAATTCTGTGCCGATATCCGCGCTGACCCGCGCGTGAACGGCTCCTTGTCGGTCAAGGAAGCGCTGGTTGTCCTCAACCGGGAAAATCCCTTCGTGCCATATGCCGGGATGGATATAGAGCCCCCTTGATCCGTCACACCAGAATGCGACCATCTTTTCCGGCGTCAGATTGTCGCCGGGCAGGGCCACAGGCACGATGAAGGGCTTGTTGTCCAGCGGCCAGAACATCTGCCCGCCGTCGGGGTGATAGTTCATATGCCACAGCAACACTTGATCCCGCGGTGCTGTTTTCCGGTCGGTTTGTGCCTGTTGGGGGTCGGCGGACCAACCCAGCACGTAATGGCCTTTGACCGCCTCGTTCTCACCGTAAAGCACGTCACCCTGCCAATCGCATTTGAACGTGCCTTCAACCCAGCCGCCTTCGTCACCCGTGCCGTCGTCAATCGGTCGCCAGCCCTGCTGCGGCCAGCGTACGATCTCGATTTCAAAGGTTTCGGGGTCGTCGACCAAACAGCCGTACCCCCTAACCGTGCTGTCCGTCGCCCGGATCAGGGGAACCTCGTGCCACGGCAGGGATGGCTTGGAACTGGCCTCGAAGATGTACTCGGGCGCCGTCATGATGCCCCCAGGTGTTTGTCGACCATGCGCTGCACCATCGGTGCGAAATGGGCGAAATCCGGTGTCTCCATATCCGCCCGTTTGCCGGCCTCATCCAGATACCGGACCTGAATGATCTCTTTCAGGTTCGGATTGGATTCGAAGGCGGCGACTTCTTCGGCGCTCATCGGGCCGCCTTGCAGTTCCAAGGTATGGACCGAGGCGGCAGAAAGGCGGATGAAATATTCGGGCTTGGTGGCGCAGAGATACCGTTTGGCGGCCACGTGATATCGACAGCAATCGGTGATGACCGAAGGGAAGAACTGCTCCAGAACCTCAGCACCCGCATCCTCGTGGTGGCGGTCTTCGGTATCATCGGGGTGGTAGGTCCCGAATTCGGACGTGAAATGGCCGATATCATGCAACAATGCGCCGACGATGATCTCTTCAGGCTGGCCGTTCTGTTCGGCGATGGTGGCGCCTTGCAGCATGTGCTGGGCCATGGTGACGGGTTCGCCCAGATATTCCTCACCGCCGCGGCGTTCGAAGATATCCCCGATGAAGGCGACGATATTGTCCCGGTTCAGGGTCGAGAAATCGGGCTTCATTCCGCCGCCTCCGGCTGCGTCATCTCCATCGCCGCCAGTGTGGACAGCAGCCCGTCCTTGTCGGCATAGCATCCCTGCAACCAGCGCGAACCGGCACCGGAATAGCCCAGCCGTGCATGCAGGACACGGGTGTTGTCGACGATGAAGCTTTCACCCGGCTCCAGTTTGAACGACACGCCCATGGCCGGGTCGTCGATGATCTCGCCCAATTGGCGGTAAGCCGCGTAATAGGCTTCCATCCTGTCGAAAGGCACGTCCACGAAAGGCGCTGAGGAACGGTTGTTGAAGCGGATGCCAACCAGTTCGCCATCCGGCGACAATTCGATCATCGGACGGCGGGACCGCAGGCAGACACCGTCAGACCCCTTGTATTCAAACCGTGCCGGGTAGCCTGCCAGCAGCGCAAAACCTTCGGGGTTCTGCGCACGCAGCTTTTCGGCAGCGCGAAAGCCGTCGACCACGATCGAGTCGCCCCCTTCGGCGCTGTTTTCCAGACAATAGAGGATTTGCAGCGTCGGCACAGGGTCGCGATAGGGGTTGTCGGTGTGGGCCTGCAAGCCAAGCCCGGTATAGGCGAGGTTGGTCGGGTTCACTTCCGTCCGAACCTCGAAATAAGGGCCATAGTTGGTTTCGCGGACATAGCCGAACAGGTCGGCCACTTTCAAAAGCGACTCTGGTTCGGTTGGCCCGCCCGTCAGCTTGGCAAAGCCGTAACTCGCCACAGACGCCAGCCAGCTGCGTTTGGCCGCAGGGCTGGCATGAACCTCGTTCCAGTCGCCAGAGGGTGCGGCGATCCCGCCTTCCCAGGTGATGATGCCGGGGCCGGTGCGGCCCAGCGTGTCGTCCCGTTCGCAATCATAGTTGTGTTCGGCCAGCCATTCGGCCGGGAAAGTAACGGTTTTGTCTTCGGGCTGGAACGTGACCTGAAGGCCGCCCGCGACAACCTCGGCTGAACTGACCGAGATGTCAGCAGGGATATCGCCGATGGTGATCAGCCGCTGGCCGTTGCCCGGGGCCCGGGTTTCCGGGTCCAGCGCGTTGTCGCGCAACCAGACGGCGTGAAAGCGGGCTTGCGTTCCTGTGTCGAACGCGACGGTGACGACCGAAGTGTCATGGGTGGCGGTGCGCAGCATTTGGGGTCTCCTGTTCGGCGCGAGCTTTGGTTGAGCAGATACGCTTTTCATGGCATTACGACAATTAATCCTTATTTCGGCTGAGGCTTGGAAAATCTAATGGCTAAGAAAAGGATCGGGCTACCGCCACTGGACTGGCTGCGCGTGTTCGAGGCCGCCGGGCGTCTTGGTGGGTTCTCGGCAGCAGCCAAGGAGTTCGGGCTGACGCAGGCCGCTGTCAGCCAGCGGATCGGCAACCTCGAAGCCTGGCTGGGCCGATCCTTGTTCGTGCGCGAGGCGCGGGGCGTGTCACTGACGGTCGAAGGTGAAAGCTATCTGCCCTTGGTGCAGGACAGCCTTCGCGCGCTGGAGCGCAATACCGAGGACCTGTTTGGCAAATCCCCGCGCGAGCTGCGCGTGGCCGGCTTGTCGTCGAACATCCACGCACTGGTTCTGCCTGCGCTGACCCGGTTTCACGAGATGCAGCCAGAGGTTCGGGTGATGACCGACTCGGTCGCGCGCCGGTCGTCTTTGGACGAAGAACGAACCTGGCTGCAAATCCGATATGGTCGGGGCATCTGGGCCGGGCGTGATGCCGCCCTGATCGCGCCTGAGGTCCTTGCCCCCATGGCACCGCCGGGTGTCGACTGGGGCGCTCCATTGATTGACCTGCGCGGAGAACGCCCCGGCTGGAGAGAATGGAGCCAGAAAAACGGCCAGCTGGACCTGCCGCAATCAAAAATCAGCTTTGATTCGATGGAACATGCGATTTCGGCTGCGCGGCGCGGCATGGGTGTGGTTTTGGGATCTGTTCCCTTGGCCCTTGCCGACCTGCAAGAGGGGCGGTTGCGGCGGCTGGACTTACCCGAATTGCACACCAAAGACGGGTACTGGCTGACCTGGCCTGAAGACCGGGCGAAGTCCAGAAAACAGCGTGCCCTGATCGAGGATTTCCTGAATGCGCTGCGTGGTTGACCGTTCAGAAATCGATGGCGATGCCCTTCTTTTCCCAGTCACCGTAACGGGCCGGGTCCGGTCCGTCCCGGCCACCCAGCTCTTTCGGCAATTCCCGGGCCTCGGCTTTGGCTTTGCGGCGGCGTTCTTCCGCTTCTGCCAGGGCGCGCTGGGCGGCGGGGGGCAAGTCTTTGCGGTCGTCACTCATGACATCGGGTTCCTTTCCTTGCGCAGTCTTGATATACGCCCGCGTCCGCCATTGGCAATGCGGACGCAGGTCACATGAAGGCGGTACCATGTCTAACAGCGCGACAGCAGCACGGCGCAGCGCAATCTATCTTCTGGATCAGGTTCTGGGCGAAGGTCGCCTGCTGGCCGAGTGTCTGGCGGCGGGCGCAGTGGATCGCTTGGAACCCGAGGATCGCGCGCGTGCCCAGCGACTGGCGTTGGAAACACTGCGTGGGCTGGAACGGGCCGACCGCCTGCTGGCCAACCACCTGAACCGAACACCCGCTCTGACGGTTCACAACGCGCTGAGAATGGGTGCGGTCGAGCTTTGCAACGGCGAAGCCGCCCATGGCGTCGTCAATTCCATGGTCGAGATCGTCAGCCGTTCGCGCAAGCATGGTCGCCTCAAGGGGTTGGTGAATGCCGTTCTGCGCAAGGTTGCGGCAGAAGGCCCCGAGGCGTGGCCGAAGATGCGCGTTCCGCGTTTGCCGGACTGGTTGCGTGAACCGCTGATCGCAGCGTGGGGCACGGATGCCGTTACCGGAATCGAGCAGGCACATTTCGCGGGCGCGGCATTGGACCTTACCTTGAAACCCGGGGCGGAAGGCCCTTCAGGCGAGATCCTTCCGACCGGGTCGGTGCGGTTGCACGATGCGGGTCAGGTCTCGACCCTGCCGGGGTACAAGGCCGGAGACTGGTGGGTGCAGGATGCGGCAGCCGCATTGCCGGTTCGCATTCTGGCCCCGAAGGCGGGCCAGAAAGTTCTGGATCTGTGTGCGGCGCCGGGTGGGAAAACGATGCAGCTTGTGGCCGCAGGGGCTGATGTCACGGCACTAGACGTGTCGGACTCACGGATGGAACGGGTGCGCGAGAACCTTGCAAGGACCGGCCTTAGGGCGAAGGTCATCGTGGGCGATGCGCTGGAACACGAAGACCGGTACGACGCGATCCTGCTGGACGCGCCGTGCTCGGCCACGGGTACGATTCGCAGGCATCCTGACTTGCCGTTTGCCAAGGACGGTTCGGAATTCGGCGGCCTGATCGAGCTCCAGTCGCGCATGTTGGCCCACGCGTGGGGCTTGCTCAAACCCGGTGGGCGTCTGGTCTATTGCACGTGTTCCCTGCTGCCGGACGAGGGCGAAGTTCAGGTGGAAGAGGCGCTGGACATGTATCCTGGCATGAGCGCGGATCGCGACGCGCTGAAAGTACCCGGTGTTGAAACGGATTGGATCACTGAAGAAGGCGGCATGCGATTGCGCCCCGATTATTGGCCGGATCGGGGCGGTATGGACGGGTTCTATATCGCGTGCCTGACCAAATCCGTCTGAACACACGCTTTTCGATGACTTGACGATCGGCGCGGTCTATCGTTGGGTCTCAAGCGCCAGCAGAGCGCAAGGGGCAGAGTAACACGCGTCATGTCGAAATCAGACACCATGACCAGCCGGTGGATGCGGTTTCAGAACCGTTTCTATGCGCGCCTGAGCCAGCGGCAGAAGGCGGTCACAGGGTTTGTTGCGCAACCGGATCCGCGCTCGGTGGGTTCGTTTGCACGTGGGCGGCAACTGGTTGCCGGAAACCTGTTGTTCGCAGGCTATCTGGTCGAGGCCGAAGATACAGGGCTTTGGGACGTCACCGCCCCCAGTGCCGGATTTGACGAAGAACGTCACGGTTTTGCCTGGCTGGATGATCTGGCTGCGGTCGGAGACATGCGTGCGCGGGAAAAGGCGCAGCGCTGGGTCTGGGGATGGATCGAGGCGCACGGGCGCGGGCAAGGGCCTGGCTGGGTGCCTGATCTGACCGGACGACGGGTGATGCGCTGGATCAACCACGCGCTTTTTCTGCTGCGAGGGGCGGATGAAAAACAAAGCAAGCTGTTTTTCCGCTCGCTTGCCCAACAGACATGGTTTCTGTCCAAACGCTGGCATGCCGCGACCCCGGGTCTGCCCCGGTTCGAGGCGCTGGCTGGGCTGGTACAGGCCGGGCTGGCGCTGGAGGGGCTGGAGCACATGGCCGACCCGGCCCTGCGCGCCCTGGCCGGAGAATGTGACCGTCAGGTCGACGCGCAAGGCGGCATTCCAACACGTAATCCGGAAGAACTGCTCGAGGTCTTCACATTGCTCAGCTGGACATCGGCGGCGCTGAGCGATCTTGGGCGCGGCACGCCTGCCGCTCAGGCCAATGCGATCAAACGGATCGCGCCGACCCTGCGCAGCCTGCGCCACGCGGACGGGGCCTTGGCACGGTTCCATGGTGGCGGGCGCGGTGTCGAGGGACGTCTGGAACAGGCTCTTGCGCAAAGCGGCGTCAAACATAAGGCGGCAACCGAATTGCCGATGGGCTATGCCCGGCTGGCAGCCGCACGCACCACGGTGATCGTGGATGCCAGTGTGCCGCCTTCCGGAGCGGCCTCGTACAATGCGCATGCCTCTACTCTGGCGTTCGAGTTGACCTCGGGGCGGCGGCCGCTGATCGTGAACTGCGGGTCGGGGGCCAGTTTCGGGCTGGAATGGCGCCGCGCCGGACGGGCGACGCCGTCGCACTCGACGCTTTGCCTGGATGGGTTCTCAAGCGCCCGGCTGGCCAGCCCGGTGCCGGGGCGTGAAGCTCAGGCGCTGGTTGACGCACCGCAAGAGGTGCCCGTTGATTTCGAGGATGCGTTCGAGGGCATCCGCTTTATGGCCGGGCATGATGGATACGCAAAGGTCTTTGGCCTGACCCATGCGCGTACATTCGAATTGCGATTTGACGGTCGGGAACTGACCGTTGAGGATATTCTGCTGACCGCGACCGACAAGGCGAAGCGACAGTTTGACAAGGCGATGGATGCTTCGGGCCTCAGAGGCATCGGCTATGACATCCGGTTTCACCTGCATCCGGATGTCGATGCGGCGCTGGATTTGGGCGGTGCGGCGGTGTCGATGGCGCTCAAAAGCGGTGAAATCTGGGTTTTCCGCCATGATGGCGTTGGAAAATTGTCCGTCGAGCCAAGCGTTTACCTTGAAAAAGGGCGTTTAAAGCCACGCGCGACAAAACAGATCGTTCTATCCGGGCGCGCAATGGAGTATGCGACGCGCACCCGGTGGACTCTGAGCAAGGCACAGGACACAGCCTATGCCGTGCGCGATACGCACCGGGACGAGCCCGAGTTAGACTGACGCCAAAAGGACCTTTGGACCCATGACCGATCTTCACCCCGTGCGCCGCGCGTTGCTTTCCGTATCCGACAAAACCGGGCTGATCGAGCTGGGCAAGGCGCTGGCCGAGCGCGGGATCGAACTGCTGTCGACCGGCGGCACGGCCAGGGCGTTGCGTGATGCAGGGCTTGCGGTGAAGGATGTCAGCGAGATCACCGGTTTCCCCGAGATGATGGATGGTCGGGTCAAGACCCTGCACCCGATGGTGCATGGTGGCCTGCTGGCGCTGCGGGACAACGACACCCATGTTGCTGCGATGGAAGAACACGGCATCGGTGCGATCGATCTGCTGGTTGTGAACCTCTATCCGTTCGAGGCAACCGTGGCCAAAGGCGCGGGTTATGACGAATGCATCGAGAACATTGATATCGGCGGTCCGGCAATGATCCGCGCGGCCTCCAAAAACCATGCCTTCGTGAATGTGGTTGTGGATGTCGAGGACTATTCCTCGCTGCTGGATCAACTGGAAGAAAACTACGGCAAGACTTCCTATGGTTTCCGTCAGTGGCTTGCGCAAAAGGCGTATGCGCGTACCGCGGCCTATGACACGGCTGTGTCCAACTGGATGGCCGACGCGCTGGAGCTTGAAGCCCCGAAACGTCGCGCCTTTGCCGGTGAATTGAAACAGACCCTGCGCTATGGCGAGAACAGCCATCAGCAGGCGGCGTTCTACACCGACGGCACAAACCGTCCGGGCGTTGCGACCGCCGTGCAGCATCAGGGCAAGGAACTGAGTTACAACAACATCAACGACACCGATGCGGCCTTTGAGCTGGTGGCCGAGTTTGACCCCCAGCAGGGCGCCGCCTGCGCCATCATCAAACATGCCAACCCCTGTGGCGTGGCCAGGGGTGCAACCCTGCTTGAGGCCTACAAGGCTGCCTTCGACTGCGACCGCACCTCGGCCTTTGGCGGGATCGTGGCGTTGAATCAGCCTCTGGACGCCGAGACCGCGCAGGAGATCACCGGGATTTTCACCGAAGTCGTGATCGCTCCGGGCGCATCGGATGAGGCCAAGGCAATCTTTGCCGCCAAGAAAAACCTGCGCCTGCTGACGACCGAAGCGCTGCCGGATGTGACCGCCGGTGGGAAAACCGTGCGTCAGGTGGCCGGCGGGTTGCTGGTGCAGGACAAGGATAACGGCTTTGTCGGCATGGATGATCTGAAAGTTGTGACCAAGAAGGCCCCGACCGACGAACAGATGCGTGACCTTTTGTTTGCCTGGAAAGTGGCAAAGCACGTCAAGTCCAACGCCATCGTCTATGTCAAAGACGGCGCCACCGTGGGCGTCGGCGCGGGCCAGATGAGCCGTGTGGACTCGGCCCTGATTGCCGCCAAGAAAGCCGAACGTATGGCTGACGTGCTGGGCTTGGCCCAACCGCTGACCATCGGCTCGGCCGTTGCGTCGGACGCGTTTTTCCCCTTCCCTGACGGCCTGATGGAAGCGGCTGAGGCGGGCGCAACCTGCGTGATCCAACCGGGTGGGTCCATGCGTGACGATGAAGTCATCGCCGCGGCGGATGAGGCGGGCCTTGCCATGGTCTTTACCGGCATGCGCCATTTCCGCCACTGATGCGGTCACGCCTGCTTCTCTGGGCGGCGCTGGCCGCCTTTGCGATCGACCAGATCAGCAAATACCTGGTCGTTCACGTCATGCGCGTGGCCGATCAGCCCGGCGGCATCGATGTTGTGCCGCCGCTGCTGGTGTTCAAATACGGCGAGAACCGGGGCATCAATTTCGGCCTTTTCCAAGGAAACTCGGAGGCCGCGCGCTGGATTCTGATCGGCGTTTCCGTGGCGATCTGTGTTGGCGTGCTTGTCTGGCTCAGCCGTGCAGCCCATTCAAGGCTGATGCTGTTTTGTGGCGGCCTGCTGATTGGCGGTGCGCTGGCGAATGTGGTGGATCGGGTTCTTTACGGCTTTGTTCTGGATTTCCTGAACATGTCCTGTTGCGGCATCAACAATCCGTTTGTTTTCAACCTCGCAGATGTCTTCATATTTGCAGGAGCCATCGGGCTGGTGCTGTTTGACGGCAAAAAGGCCTCGTGACGCGCGGAATGATATGCGATAAAAGCGCCTGAAACAGGCTGGAGACACCAATGCGGATGCCGCGCGCCCTATTTGTTTTGACTGTTGCCGCTGCGGTTGCGGCGTGTTCGAATCCGGGTCTTCGGGATCTGGAGCCTCCGGGTCCGGGGCCGGATGAGTTTTCCGTGCTGCCGGTCAAGCCGCTTACCCAACCTCAGGACTATGCGTTCTTGCCGGCACCCACGCCGGGTGGCGCGAATCTGACGGATCCGAACCCAAATGCCGATGCGGTGGCTGCGCTGGGCGGAAATGCTTCTGCGCTGAACCCGAATACGGCTGTGCCATCCTCGGATGCAGCGCTTGTCACGGCCTCCAGCCGCTATGGTGTTTCCCCCGATGCGCGGCAGGTGGTCGAGGCTGATGACGCCGCGTTCCGCAAACGGCGGGGGCGTTGGACAGGTCTGCGCCTGTTCCCGGTCGACCGCTATGGTCAGGTTTACGAAAAACAATCGATCGATCCGTTCGCGGAAACAGAAGCTGCCCGTCGGGCCGGGATCGAAACCCCTTCTTCGCCGCCGGGTGAATAATTCTTAACTTTCCGTCATCGGGCTTGAACCCGGGCCGCGTCACCGTAGTTTGAATACCAGAAACGAAACGGAGGATGCCCCATGGTTCGGGCCCTGGCCTTGTCGGCTGCCCTGATCGCTGCCACCCCGGTTTTTGCCGAGGACGGGAAAGAAGCGGTCACCACATTCACATTGGACAACGGAATGGATGTCGTCGTGGTCGAAGACCACCGCGCACCGGTTGTACAACACATGGTCTGGTACCGTGCCGGATCCGCAGATGAGCCGATCGGATCCTCGGGTGTGGCGCATTTTCTGGAACACCTTCTGTTCAAAGGCACCGACACGCTGGCCCCGGGTGAGTTTTCGGCCACCGTCGCAGCCAATGGCGGCAACGACAACGCCTTTACCTCGTATGACTACACCGCATATTTTCAGCGTGTCGCGGCCGACAGGCTAGAGTTGATGATGCGGATGGAATCCGACCGGATGCGAAACCTTCGGCTGAGCGAAGAGGATATTCTGACCGAACGGGACGTGATTCTTGAGGAACGCAACCAACGTACCGAAAACAACCCGCGCGCCCTGTTCGGCGAACAGATGAGTGCGGCTCAGTATCTGAACCACCGCTACGGCGTTCCGATCATCGGTTGGATGCACGAGATGGAAGATCTGGACATGGAGGACGCGCTGTCGTTCTACCAGACCCATTATTCACCCAACAACGCCATTCTGGTGGTCACGGGTGACGTTGATCCCGACGAAGTCCGCGCGCTTGCCGATCAGTATTACGGTGTGATTCCCGCCAATCCGGACCTGCCCGAGCGGGTGCGGTCACAAGAGCCGCCGCAAACAGCCGAGCGTCGCCTGACCTTCAAGGACCCGCGCGTCGCCCAGCCTTACGTTCAGCGCAGCTATCTGGCCCCGGAACGCGATCCGGGCGAACAGGAAAAAGCGGCGGCTCTGTTTCTGCTGGCCGAATTGCTGGGTGGAAGCACCACCTCTTATCTGAACGAAAAGTTGCAGTTTGATCAGCAGAAGGTCGTCTATGCCGGGGCGTTCTATCGTGGTGTTTCGCTGGATGACACGACCTTCGATCTGATCGTCGTTCCGGCCGAGGGTGTTTCCCTGCAAGAAGCCGAAGACGCCATGGACCAGGCCGTGGCCGACTTCATCGCCGAAGGTGTGAACGAAGACGACCTTGAGCGCATCAAGATGCAGCTACGCGCCGCCCAGACCTATGCGCGCGACAATGTGGACGGCATCGGCAACCGCTATGGCCGGGCCCTGACCAGCGGCCTGACGGTCGAAGATGTTCAGGCCTGGCCCGAGATCCTTCAGGCCGTGACCGGGGATGAGATCATCGCCGCGGCCCGCGAAGTTCTGCAACCCGAGGCGTCGGTCACCGGCTGGCTGATGCGCGATGACGAGGTGACGCAATGAAACGGTTTGTTGCAACGCTGATTGCCTGCCTGGTCGCCCTGCCGGCTTTGGCCGAGATCCAGATCGAAGAAGTGACCTCGCCCGGCGGCATCAAAGCCTGGTTGGTCGAGGACCATTCCATCCCATTCACCGCGCTGGAGTTGCGGTTTCGTGGTGGTACGTCACTGGACGACCCCGACAAACGCGGCGCGGTCAACTTGATGAGCGGGCTGATCGAAGAAGGCGCGGGCGACCTGGATGCGCGGACCTATGCCCGCGAGCTGGAAGCTCTGGCGGCTTCGTTCCGATACAATGCTGGCGACGATTCAGTTTCGATTTCCGCGCGTTTTCTGTCCGAAAACCGGGATGAAGTGGTCGATTTGCTGCGCACGACGA
Source organism: Ruegeria sp. YS9 (assembly GCF_024628725.1). Taxonomy (NCBI): domain Bacteria; kingdom Pseudomonadati; phylum Pseudomonadota; class Alphaproteobacteria; order Rhodobacterales; family Roseobacteraceae; genus Ruegeria; species Ruegeria sp. YS9. Next base: position 2,774,105 of record NZ_CP102409.1, on the reverse strand, counting down.
TCCACGAACCGCGTTTTGATCAGGATGCGGTTGACCGGGTGCGCGCGCAGGTTCTGTCGGGCCTGCGCTCGGATCAGACTGACCCGAACGAAATCGCAGGCCTCACCTTTGCGCAAATGGCCTACGGCGATCACCCCTATGGATCCGAAGGGAAAGGCACCATCGAAAGTGTCTCGGCCCTGACCCGCGATGACGTGGTCGCGGCTTACAATGGCGTGTTCGCCAAGGATCGTCTGTACGTGGGGGCCGTCGGCGATATCACGGCAGAGGAACTGGGTACCCTGCTTGATACCCTGCTTGGCGACTTGCCGGACACCGGCAAGCCCATCCCGGGCAAGGCAGAGGTGAACATTCCCGGCGGCGTCAGCGTTGTCGAATTCGACACACCTCAGTCCGTGGCCTTGTTCGGTCAGGCCGGGATTGATCGGGATGACCCGGATTTCTTTGCGGCCTTCGTTCTGAACCACATTCTTGGCGGCGGCGGATTTGAAAGCCGGCTGATGCAGGAGGTGCGCGAAAAGCGCGGCCTGACCTATGGGGTCGGGACCTATTTGGTGCCCAAGGATCTGGCTTCGGTCTATCTTGGGTCCGTGTCCTCGGCCAATGACCGTATCGCCGAAGCCATCGACGTAATTCGCGATGAATGGGCGCGCGCGGCCACCGAGGGTGTGAAGCAAGAGGAACTTGACGACGCCAAGACCTATCTGACCGGCGCCTATCCGCTGCGGTTCGATGGCAATGGTCAGATTGCCTCGATCATGGTCGGAATGCAGATGGAAGGCCTGCCGATTGACTATATCGCCACCCGCAATGACAAGGTGAACGCGGTGACATTGGAAGATGTGAACCGCGTTGCTGCCGAACTGCTTGACCCGGACGGTCTGCACTTTGTCGTCGTTGGCAAGCCGGTGGGCCTGGAAACAACGAACTGAACCTTTTGGGGTAAGCTGCGGCTTACCCCTTTTTCATGCTGCGCAGCATGTCTCCCATCATCTGGCCGAACTGGCCCGAGCCGCGCTGATACAACGCCCCGTCCACTGCCAGAACCGTACCGCTGATATAGCTGGCCATGTCCGAGGCCAGAAACAGGCAGGCATTGGCCACGTCTTGCGGGGTGCCCCAGCGGCCCAGCGGCACGTCCCGGCGCAGCTGCTCGCCCGCGTCTGGGGTGGGGGCCAGCCGTTTCGCGCCTTCGGTGCCCTCGATGAAGCCCGGCACCACCGAGTTCACCCGGATGCCTTCCACGCCCCACTCCATCGACAGGGTACGGGTGATCTGATCGACCCCCGCCTTGGCGGCACAGACATGGGCCTGGCCCTCGTAGGGCAGATAGGATTGCGGGGCTGAGATGTTGATGATGTTGCCGCCGGGCCGTTTCAGATAGGGATAGGCGCCTTTCAGAACATGCACGGTGCCCATCAGGTCGATCTCAACCACGGTGCGGAAGGCGTTGGCCGACATCTCCGCCATCAGCGCCGGGAAGTTGCCCGCCGCCCCCGAAACCAGCACGTCGAAATCGCCGAGCGCCGCGTGGAACTGTTTCAGCCCCGCCGCGACCGCTTCGGCATCGCGCACGTCAAAGGCCGCGCCGATGGCCTCGGCCGCGCCTGCCGCCTTCAGCGCAGCGACGGTGTCATCCACCTTCTCCTGCGAGCGGCTGGCCACGGCCAGTTTCGCACCCGAGGCCGCGAAGGCCTCGGCGATGCCGCGATTGATGCCACTGGTGCCACCGATGACGATGACGGTTTTTCCCGAAAAATCCATGTAGGCCTCCCTTGGCGGGAGCCCTACTCGCCGTAGGGCACCCAGATGTTTTTCACTTCGGTCGAAGCCTGAAGGAAGCGGCGGGAATGGTCCATGCCCCAATCGAGTGCCGTGGCGTTATTCACCCAGGTCCGTTTCAGGTTCCCGGCAGAAACGACCTCGACCTCCTTCGACAGGTCCGTCGATGAGAACGACCAGACCGCATCCACGTTCAGATGCGAGGCAAGTGGTTTCGCCAGTTCAGCGTGGCTGCCGGTCAGGATGTTGACCACGCCTGCGGGTACGTCCGAGGTGTCCAGCACCTGGTAGAAATCGGTGGCCGCCAGCGGATAGGGTTCAGAGGCCACCAGAACCACCCGGTTGCCCATCGCGATCGCCGGGGCCATGGCCGAGACCAGACCCAGCAGAGGTGCCTCGTCCGCACAGAGCGCGCCGATCACGCCCAACGGTTCCTTCATCGCAATCGCCACGCCCCGGATGGGAACGCCATGCACCTGGCCGTCATACTTGTCGGCCCAGGCGGCGGCGGTGAACAGGCGCTGGATCGCGGCGTCGACCTCTTTCGCGCCGTCCTTGCGGCCGGTCATCGCGTCGATGCGATGCGCGAACTCGTCGGCGCGGGCCGAGAGGTTCTCGCCGATATAGTACAGGATCTGCGCCCGCAAATGGCCGGTGGCCTTGGACCAGCCCTTGGCCCCCGCCGCAGCCTCGACCGCGTTGCGTACATCCTTGCGGTTGGCCAGACCCACATGGCCCAGCAGCCCCGCCTTGCCCCAGACCGCGCGGGAATAGCCGCCATCGGGCCGTGCCTGCTTGCCGCCGACATACATTTTGGCAGTTCGGTCGATCGGATCGACCGGAGCGCCTTCGCGCACGACGGGGTCGATTTTCGCCAGCGGCTTAGCCTTGCCCTTGGGCTTGGTATAGGCGCTCAGCCCTTCCCAGCCGCCTTCGCGGCCAAAGCCGCTTTCGCGCACGCCGCCAAAGCCCGCCGCCGCGTCGAACAGGTTGGTGGCATTGACCCAGACCACGCCCGCAACCAGCTTGGGTGCGATGTCCAGCGCAAGGTTCACGTTTTCGGTCCAGACCGTGGCCGCCAGCCCATAGCGGGTATTGTTGGCCAGTTCGACCGCCTCGGCCGGGGTGCGGAAGGTCGACGAAACCAGAACCGGGCCGAATATCTCCTCTTGCATCAACGGGTCCGAGGTTTCGAGCCCGGTGATCAGCGTCGGGGGGTAGTAGCAGCCGTTTGCGGGCAATTCGCAGGCAGCCTGATGCACACGGCCCACCGTATTGCTGTCGACCATGGAGGTGATCGTCTGCAACTGAACCGGGTCCACCACGGCGCCCACGTCGATGCATTTGTCAAGCGGGTTGCCGACACGCAGCTTGTCCATGCGGGCGCGCAGCTTGGCATAGAACCGCTCGGCAATGCCCTCCTGCACCAGCAGGCGCGAGCCCGCGCAGCAGACCTGGCCCTGGTTGAACCAGATCGCATCGACCAGACCTTCGATGGCTGAATCAATATCGGCGTCGTCAAAGACGATATAGGGCGACTTGCCGCCCAGCTCGAGCGTCAGGGCCTTGCCAGACCCGGCGGTGGCCTCGCGGATGCGGCGGCCCACTTCGGTCGAACCGGTGAATGCGATCTTGTCCACGTCGGCGTTCACGATCATCTCGCCCACCGCGCCGTCGCCGGTGACGATGTTGACCACGCCCTTGGGCAGCCCGGCCTGCATGCAGATATCGGCAAACAGCAGCGCCGTCAGCGAGGTGTATTCGGCCGGTTTCAGAACCACCGTGTTGCCCATGGCCAGCGCCGGGGCCACCTTCCACGCCAGCATCAGCAGCGGGAAGTTCCACGGGATGATCTGGCCGCAAACCCCCAGCGCCTCAGCGTCGGGCAGCTCGGTTTCCATCAGCTGGGCCATGCCCGCGTGATAGTAGAAATGCCGCTGCACCAGCGGAATGTCGATGTCGCGCGATTCCCGGATCGGCTTGCCGTTGTCCAGCGTCTCGAGCACCGCGAACAGGCGGGCATGCTTCTGGATCAGCCGCGCGATGGCATAGAGGTAGCGGGCGCGGGCCGGGCCGCCCAGCTTTTCCCATTTGGGTTGCGACTTGCGGGCGGCGGCCACGGCGGCGTCCACATCGGCCTGGGTGGCCTGGGTCAGCTTGGCCAGAACCTCGCCCGTGGCCGGGTTGCGGCTTTCAAAACCCTTGCCGGGTTTGGTGAAGGCGCCGTCGATGAAATGGCCGAACTTGTCGCCCTGATCGACCAGCCATGCCAGGGCTTCGGCGGCACTTTCCGGGGCGGGTCCGTATTCCATGGTCTCGAAAATCTCTTTGACTGTCATTGTTCCTGTCCTCAGCCCATCGGGTGCCGGTATCCGGCCGAGTATGCCCCGGTGACGAAATGTTCCAACTGCCGCTCAATATCGCCCAGCAGCGACGAGGCGCCAAAGCGGAACAGGTCGGGTTGCAGCCAGCGGTCGCCAAGCTCGTCCTTGATCAGCGACAGGTAGACCAGCGCGTCCTTGGCCTTGGAAATCCCGCCCGCGGGCTTGTAGCCCACGCGATGGCCGGTGCGCTCGTAATAGTCGCGGATGGCGCGGATCATCACCAGCGACACCGGCAGGGTGGCGTTGACGCTTTCCTTACCGGTCGAGGTCTTGATGAAATCCGCCCCCGCCATCATGCAGACCAGCGAGGCGCGCGCGACATTACGCAGGCTGCCCAACTCGCCGGTGGCCAGGATCGCCTTCACATGCGCCTCGCCGCAGGCCGCACGGAACGCCTTCATCTCGTCATAGAGCGCCTGCCAGTCGCCCGTCAGCACATGGCGGCGCGAGATCACGATGTCGATCTCCTCGGCCCCGGCCTTCACGCTTTCCTCGATCTCGGCCACGCGCAGGTGAAAGGGCGACAGGCCCGCCGGAAAGCCGGTGGATACGGCCGCGACCGGAATTCCGGTGCCTTTCAGCGCCTCCACCGCCGTTTCGATCATGTCGTGATAGACACAGACCGCCCCGGTGGTGATCGGCGGCATGTCCAGCGCCTTCAGCAGGGCGGACGACACCGGCTGGCGGGCCTTGGCGCACAGGCGGCGCACGCGGCCTTCGGTGTCATCGCCCGACAGGGTGGTCAGGTCGATCATGGTGATCGCCTTCAGCAGCCAGGCTGCCTGATATTCCTTTTTGACCGACCGGCGGCCCGGCAGGGTCGCGGCGCGGCGCTCGATAGCCGAGGTATTGGCCTGAACGGCGCGCACCCAGTCCAGATCCAGATCCATGCCGGGATTCCGGGCTTCGGTCACTTGCGGCAGATGCGCGGTGCGCACGGGGCTTTCTGAGCTCTGCGTATCCATTGTCACGTCCTTTGGGAGGTTTGCTACAAAATCGCACGGGAGACCGGGGAATGGAAGATGCAGGCATGCAATGTTTGGATAATTTTTGACCAAATGGACAAAATGCGACGGCTTTCTTGCGAATAATTCGCATTAGCGTTGACTTACTTGCGAATGGTTCTCATATTCAGCTCACACAGGAAGCAAAAGCTGAGGTCGAAGATGATTCGCCGAAATTTTCTTGCAGTATTGGCGCTGGCGGTATCCCTGCCAGTCACGGCCTGGGCCGATGCACCCCTTAAGGTGGTGGCCACGACGGGCATGATTGCCGACGCGGCACGTCAGGTCGGTGGAGATCATGTTGACGTCAGGGGGCTGATGGGGCCGGGCGTCGACCCGCATGCCTATCGCCAGACCCGCAGCGATATCGTGGCGATGACCCGTGCGGATCTGATCCTGTGGCATGGCCTGTACCTCGAAGCGCAGATGGAGGATTTCTTCCATGACCTTGAACGCAAGCGGACCGTGGTTGCAGTTGCCGAAGGTATCGACAAGTCGAAGCTGCGCGCGCATGACGATTACGCCGACAAATATGATCCTCATGTTTGGATGACGCCCGAGTTGTGGCGGGACGTGGTGCTTGAAGTGCAGGCAGCCCTCACCGAGGTACGTCCTGAAGCGGCCGAGGTTTTTGCAGCGAATGCGCAGGCACACCTGGCGGATATTGATCGTCTGACAGACTATGCAGACAATGCTCTGGCGTCCGTTCCGGACAACAACAAAGTTCTTGTCACCGCCCATGATGCCTTTGGGTATTTTGGTGAAAGCTTCGGGTTCGAGGTTCTGGGAATTCAGGGCATCTCGACCCAGTCCGAGGCGGGCCTGAACCGGATAGGCGAATTGGTCGATCTGCTGGTTGACCGCAAGATCACGGCTGTTTTCGTCGAAAGCTCGGTCTCGGATCGGTCAATCCGCGCGCTGATCGAGGGCGCGGCTGCCAAGGGACATGAGGTGCACGTGGGGGGCGAGTTGTTCTCGGATGCCATGGGTGAAGAAGGAACCTATGAAGGCACTTATGTTGGTATGCTGGATCATAACATTACGGTCATTGCCAGTGCTTTGGGTGGTGATGTGCCGGATCGTGGAATGGACGGAAAACTGTCGGCGGGGTTTTGATCGATGCTGGGTCTGGTCAGCAATGAAGGTATGACCGTTGGTGACGGGGGGTTGGTCGACAGCCCCCTTGCCCTGCGCGGCCTGACGGTCTCTTACGGGCAGAAACCTGCGGTGTTTTCAGTCGACATGACCGTACAGCCCGGGGCGATGACCGCGATCATCGGACCGAACGGGGCCGGGAAATCCACATTGCTCAAGGCGGCGCTTGGTATCGTTTCCCCCCTGTCAGGTCAGGTGACCGTGTTTGGCCAGCCATTGGACACGCAGCGCGCACGCATTGCCTATGTACCTCAGCGCGCCAGCGTGGATTGGGATTTTCCAACACGCGTCATCGACGTGGTTCTGATGGGCCTGTCGCGCGAACTTGGCTTGCTGGGCCGTGTGCGTGCCCGCCACAAGGCGTGCGCGATGGATTGTTTGCACCGCGTGGGAATGCGGGATTTCGCGAATCGCCAGATCGGGCAGCTGTCCGGCGGGCAGCAGCAACGTGTCTTTCTGGCGCGCGCGCTGGCTCAGGGCGCTGATCTGTACCTTCTGGATGAACCTTTCGCAGGCGTGGATGCCGCCACCGAGAAAGCCATCATCTCGGTGCTGAAATCCCTGAAAGAGGCGGGCAAGACGGTCGTCGTGGTGCATCACGACCTTGCGACCGTGACCGATTATTTCGACCATGTTTTCCTGATCAACACCCGCAAGGTGGCCGAGGGGCCAGTGGCCGAGGCCTTCACGGCGGAAACATTGCAATCAGCATATGGCGGTCGACTGGCAACCGCGCAGATCGATCAGATATCGCGCGCGCTGGGGTAACGCATGCTTTGGGATGCTCTGACCCTGCAACTTGGCTACAACGCCACGCTGGTTGCCATCGGTGCAACCTTGCTGGGTGTTTCAGCCGGTGTGACGGGGACGTTTCTGTTTCTGCGCAAGCGCGCCTTGGTCAGTGACGCAATCAGCCACGCAACCCTGCCGGGCGTCTGTCTGGCTTTCATGGTATTGGTCGCACTCGGAGGAGACGGGCGCAACCTGCTGGGCCTGTTGGCAGGATCGGCCATCTCGGCCTGGATCGGCCTTCTTTGCATGAACTGGCTGACGCGTCACACGCGTTTGGCCGAAGACGCCGCGATCGGAGCGGTCCTGTCGGTCTTCTTCGGCTTTGGCATCGTGTTGCTGACGGTCATACAGACGATGGGCGTAGGCCGTCAGGCCGGGCTGGAAGGCTTCCTTTTGGGGTCCACTGCCGGGATGCTCTGGGCTGATGCGATGATCATTGCGGTCGGCGGCGCCGCGACGCTGCTGCTGGTCATGATCATTCGTCGCCCGATGATTCTTGTGGCCTTCGATCCTGAATATGCCGCAGCCCGCGGGTTGCCGGTGCACAGGATCGATCTGGCCATGATGGGTTTGGTCATGGCCGTGACCGTGGTCGGCCTGAAAATCGTGGGTCTGATTCTGATCGTGGCTTTGCTGATCATTCCCGCCGTGACCGCGCGGTTCTGGTCCGAACGCTCGGACCATGTGGTTCTGCTTGCGGGATTGGCCGGCGGGTTGGCGGGGTACATTGGCGCGGCCATTTCGGCCTCGGCGCCAAACCTTCCGACGGGGCCGATTATCGTTCTGGTCAGCTTTGCCTTCTTTGTCGTGTCTTTGTTTCTGGCGCCGATACGTGGCGTTTTGGCGGCGGTGCTGCGCCATTTGCGCTTTCAGCGTCGGGTGCATATTCGTCAGGGTCTTTTGGCCTTGGCGCAGGGGCAGAAGATCTACGAGCCCCTGACCCTGCGCTTGCTGCGCCGCGCTGGGCTGGTGCGCGCGGACGGCGTTGCGACCGACATTGGCAAAGCCCGTGCGGCCAAGGCGCTGCGGGATGAAAAGCGCTGGGAAATCGTGCGCGCAGATCAGGCGCATGAGGCAACAGCCGCGCTATATGATGGGTTGCGGGATATCGAAACCGTCCTGACCCGCGATCAGATCGCCGAGATAGACCGCCGCATCGGCGGGCCAATGGGGGTGCCGGGATGAGTGGTGAAGAATTTGTCCCGCTGTCTCTGACGCCGTTGTTGATCGGTACATTCGCGGCCATTGCCTGCGCGTTGCCCGGCAATTTTCTGGTGTTGCGCAAACAGGCATTGATCGGAGACGCGATCAGCCATGTGGTGCTGCCGGGAATCGTCGTGGCGTTTCTGATCACAGGGACGATATCGACCTGGCCGATGATGCTGGGCGCGGCAGGCGCTGCCGTTGTGGCCGTGGTGCTGATCGAAGCCATTCGCCGATTGGGTCAGATCGAACCCGGGGCCGCCATGGGCGTGGTCTTTACCACCATGTTCGCTGTGGGCGTCCTGCTGCTTGAGCAGACGGATACGTCGACGGTGCATCTGGATGTGGAACATGCGCTTTACGGCAATCTCGAAAGCCTGATCTGGCTGGACGCCACCGGATGGTCGTCCTTGCTGGACACAGAGGCGCTGTCCGGATTGCCCCCGGAATTACCTCGCATTGCGCTGACACTGGTCGGTGTGTCTTTGTTTACATGGCTGTTCTGGCGGCCGCTGAAGATCTCTACCTTCGACGAGGGCTTTGCCCGGACCGTTGGCATTCGCACCGGCGTTCTGGGCATGGCACTGGTCATCACCGCGGCAATTGCGGCGGTGGCGGCTTTTGACGCGGTGGGCTCGATCATCGTGATCGCCATGTTCATCTGCCCGCCCGCCGCGGCGCGGATGTTGACCAACCGGCTGGAAGCGCAGATTGCCTGGAGCGTTGTGTTCGCCATTGCCTCGGCGGTTTCGGGCTATGTGCTGGCAGGTTATGGCCCGCTGTGGCTGGGCGGCGCGGATGCCGTCAGCGCGGCGGGCATGATCGCCACGATGTCAGGCTTGATTCTCGCTGCGGCAGCGATGTTCGGACCCTGCCGGGCCAGGATCGGCGTACGCACATCTGGCTGATCAGGCATTTTCCCGCCACACTTGCCCGCACGTCATCGGCCAATCTCTGCCAAGAAACTGAGCGGGAGAATCTTAAGCAGATTTTCCGACACGTGCATGATACATCCTGCCCCATTGATTAGCTGAAACACACCACTCACTTGGCACGCCCGGGTGATCCGGAATGAATTCTTGTTCGCGGACACTCGGGCGCCCCCTCTCTTCCAAAAAGTGCGGTTCAAACCGGTGGCAGAATCGTGCGCGGCTATGCTAGGTATAGGGGTATGGCGCAGGCAAACCCCAATATCGGCGAAAAACGCCCCGTGATTAAGCAGCTCGACGATGCCGCAATCAACCGCATCGCGGCTGGTGAGGTGGTGGAACGACCGGCCTCGGCGGTCAAGGAACTGGTCGAGAATGCAATCGATGCGGGGGCTACGCGGATTGCAATCGATATCGCTGATGGCGGCAAGACCCTGATCCGCGTCACGGATGATGGCTGCGGTATCGCGGCGGAAGATCTGCCGCTGGCCTTGTCCCGCCATGCCACGTCAAAGATTGACGGCTCGGACCTGCTGAACATCCACACTTTTGGTTTTCGGGGCGAGGCGCTGCCGTCCTTGGGCGCCGTCGGACGCCTGACCATAACCAGCCGTGTGCCGGGCGCGGATGCGGCGCAGATCCACGTTGCGGGCGGTAAGATGGATGCGGTCAAACCTGCCGCCCTGCGCGCGGGCACGGTGGTCGAGTTGCGCGATCTGTTTTACGCCACGCCAGCCCGTCTGAAATTCATGCGCACGGACCGGGCCGAGGCGCAGGCGATCACCGACATAGTGAAACGGCTGGCCATGGCAGAACCTTCTGTGACCTTCACCCTGCGCGATGTGTCCGGTGGCGGCGAAGGCCGTGTGACATTCCGCGCGGATCGCGAGAACGGTGACCTTTTCGACGCGCTCCACGCTCGTCTGGCCCGCGTGATCGGGCGCGAGTTCGCCGAAAACGCCCTGCGGATCGATGCCACGCGTGAGGGCATCCGGCTCTATGGCTATGCTGCCCTGCCGACCTATTCCCGGGGCGCTGCGGTGGCACAGTACCTTTTCGTCAACGGACGTCCTGTGCGCGACAAGATGCTGACTGGCGCGCTGCGGGCGGCCTATTTCGACTTCCTGAGCCGGGATCGCCACCCGGCGGCAGCTCTGTTCATCGACTGCGACCCCACGCTGGTTGACGTGAACGTCCACCCTGCGAAATCCGAGGTTCGGTTCCGGGATCCCGGTGTCGCGCGGGGGCTGATCGTGTCCAGCCTGCGCCATGCTTTGGCCGAGGCCGGGCACAGGGCGTCCTCGACCGTTGCCAATGCGACACTGGGCGCAATGCGACCGGAACCCGCACAGCCTGCTCCGGCGCGGGTTTATCAGATGGATCGCCCGTCCTCTGCCGCGCGCACGGCGGCGTATCGCGCACAGGCACCGGGATTTGCGGAACTGGCCAATGACGACAGCGGCAGCTTTGTCGAGCCGACCCCGGTTGCACAGGTCGCCGAGTTGCACGAGCCTCAGGCGCAGGATCTGCCGCTTGGTGCTGCTCGCGGGCAGGTGCACGAGAATTACATCATAGCCCAGACCGCCGATGGCATGGTGATCGTAGATCAGCATGCTGCACATGAACGGCTGGTTTATGAAAAACTGAAAACGCAGATGGCCGAGAATGGCGTCGCGGCGCAGGCCCTGCTGATTCCGGAAATCGTGGAATTGTCGGAAGGGGATTGCACCCGCCTGATGGCCGTCGCAGATGACTTGACGCGCCTTGGCCTGACCATCGAACCTTTCGGCGGAAGCGCCATTGCCGTACGCGAAACCCCCGCCATTCTGGGCGAAGTCGATGCGCGCGCGATGATCCTCGATATTCTGGATGAACTTGCTGATCAGGGCGAAAGCCAGATGGTGCAGTCAAGGATCGAGGCGATCCTCAGCCGGGTGGCCTGTCATGGGTCGATCCGATCCGGCCGTCGGATGCGGGCCGAAGAGATGAATGCCCTGCTGCGCGAGATGGAGGCGACGCCGCATTCCGGCCAGTGCAACCATGGGCGACCAACCTATGTGGAACTTAAGCTCAGCGATATCGAACGCCTGTTCGGACGCAGTTGATTTGGTTTCAAACACGGCTTAAGAAGATAGAAACAAAACGAGAACAAACTGAACCCCATGATCCAGATTGCAGGCACTGAGATAGCGTTGAATGATCCCGTGATTCTGACCGTGGGTGGTGTGGTGGCGTTGATTCTGCTGCTGCTGTTCCTGTCGTTGCGGGCGGCCAACCGCTCGGCCCGGATGGCGGAACCTCTGGCGCGGCAGATGGCGCATCTGGGTCAGCACGTCCAGCAACTGGGCCAGGGCCAGGAACAGTTGCGCGGCGGCCTTCAGCATGTCTCGGACACTCAGGCCAACGCGCAGATGCAGGTGATTCAGACGGTCGAGGCGCGGTTGGCTTCGGTCCAGCAACAGATGAATGACCGGCTGGCGGACAATGCGATGAAATCGGCGCGTGCACTGGCCGAGATGCAGGAACGGATGAAAGAGACGTTGCATGGCTCGTCGAAACAGACGGCGACCTCGCTGACCCAGTTGCAGGAACGTCTGGCCGCCATCGACAAGGCACAGGACAATATCACCAAACTGTCGGGTGACGTGCTGTCATTGCAGGATATCCTGTCGAACAAACAGCGACGCGGGATGTTTGGTGAGATTCAGCTGAACGATATCGTATCCAAGGCGCTGCCCGCTGACAGCTATTCACTGCAAGCCACCTTGTCGAATGGCAAGCGGGCGGATTGCCTGATCCATCTACCGAACCCGCCGGGACCGATCGTGATCGACGCCAAATTCCCGCTCGAGGATTTCGAAGCACTTGCTGCCGCGCAGACCAAGGAGGACGTTGAAAGATGCCTGCGCGCATTCGGCGCTGCGGTGAAAGTGCATATCAAGGCGATTTCCGAGAAGTATATTCTGGATGGGGAAACCGCCGATGGTGCTTTGATGTTTGTGCCGTCCGAGGCGATCTATGCCGAGCTGCACGCCCGCCTGCCCGATGTTGTGCGCGAAGGGTTCGCCGCGCGAGTCTGGATCGTGTCACCCACCACATGCATGGCCACGTTGAATACCATGCGGGCGATCCTGAAAGATGCGCGTATGCGCGAACAGGCCGGTGCAATCCGCAAAGAGTTGGGGCTGCTGCACAAGGATGTGGACCGACTGGGTGATCGCGTCTCGAACCTGGATCGTCATTTCGGGCAGGCGGCCAAGGATATCTCGGAAATCAAGATCAGCGCCGAAAAGGCTGGCCGACGTGCGCAGCGTCTGGACAATTTCGACTTTGAAGAAATCGAGACCAAGGCCGAAACCGGCGTTGTGCCCCTTGCTCGACACGAAGGTTGAAATCTACTGGATGGACAGGTCCAGATTGTACCCCACGGTTTTACCGGTATCCCTGTCATTGCCCATCAGATAGACGCGGATTGTATAGTCACCATCGTCGGGCAGGGTGATCCGGGCCGTATTGCCGTCAATCGACCCGTTGTAGATCGCCACACCATCGCTGCCCGGCGGCAGGATGTTGAAATAGATCACGCCATTACCATTGGTGTCGCTGACCTGAAGATCGGCAAACATCTCCTGTCCGGCTTTGGCGCCAAGCGTATAGTCGAAGTACGCATCTCCTGAGATGGTCCCACTGACCATCGTTCCATAATTGCCGGGCTGAAACTGAACCTCGGCCGACATTTGGGCCGAGACGACGGGCGCGACTGCAACGAGAAGGACGGATACAAGAAGTCTTCCGAACATGATCATTCCTTTCAAAACACGCCGTACGCGGGCCTCGTAGGCAAACTCAGATGCGCAGGAAGGGTTGGAACAGGCGCGGCATCAACTTGGTGAATTTCAACGGTGCATCGGTAACCGCCAGGCAAATGCAGTCTTCCGAAATGTCCGCCACGGGCGTGTGTTCCAGATCCTCATCCGCGATCTCGACGTCGCCACGGGCGAAGCGATCCACTTCGTCCGAGAATGCGCCCTGAAGCACCATCGTCAATTCTATCCCGTTGTGGCCATGATCTGGTACAGCCGTTCCGGCGGGAATGAACAACAACCGGGCCGAGGCCTCGCTTGTGGTTGGCAGGATGGCTTGCTTTACGCCCATGCCGATCGGTTTCCAGCGGATATCTGAAACCGTACCGCCGACATAATCCTGCAACGGGGCCGGCAATACCGGGCAGTTCGGACGCGCCGGCTTGGCCGCTGGCGCGCCTTTGGAGATCAACGCCATAGTCGCGGCCAGAGATGTATCACTCATGGCGATGGAGTCCGTCTGTTCCTCCAGAACATGCCCGCCCACGGCATCGTAGCTTTCCGCCCGCGCACGGCAATGGTCGCACAGCGACAGGTGCGTCGCGACCATCAGGTCGAAGGCTTCGGGCAGATTGCCTGCGGCATATGCCATCAGCAGGTCATCTGTCAGGTGATGTTTGATCGATTTACTCATCGTACTCATCTCAGTTCATCGCATGGCGCAAGCGGTCCAGCGCCAGCCTGATTCGTGATTTGATCGTTCCCAGGGGCAACCCGGTCTGAGACGCAATTTCCCGATGACTCAGATCACCGAAATACGCCTTTTCGATCAGCTCTCTCTGCGCGTCCGGCAACGCTGTCAAAGCGGTGCGCAGCTGCGCGGTTTCCTGTTGCAGCATGATGACATCGTCCTGTTCAGGCTCGGCCTCGGGACCCCACCACAGTTCTTCGGGTTCGGGGCGGCGTTGCTTTCGCAGAACGTCAATGCGCTTGTTCCGAGCGATGGTGAACACCCAGGTGGCCACCGTTGCCCGCGTCGGGTCGAACAGATGGGCTTTGTGCCACAAGGTCGCCATCACCTCCTGGGCGCACTCCTCAGCCATCGTGGCGTCTGATCCTGACTTCATCAGGAACGCCTTGATTCGTGGCGCGAAATGCTGGAACAGTTCGGCAAAAGCCGCCTGATCCTGCGCGTCGCGGATGCGCCTGACGTGATCCACCCATTCGGTTCTCGTCTCGCGCCTGCCGTTTCTTCCGTTCACCCGTCTACCCTTGATGCATTTCTTTTCGCGCCGAGGCTGAAGGACGGCCGGTTCAGCCGCAGGTTCGTCCAAGGTCACGGTATCAATCTCGGTAAACATAACCTCATTACGGCGCGTTCCCCAAGCCGGATCACTTTATCGGGACATTATGATCCAAATTGTGCAAATTGCCGTATCAGAATTACTAGCATCTGAAGGAAATCAGTGCAGTTCAAGGCGTTTACGGGAAGGCTAGAAAGCAGCGGATGCCGCAGGAAATAGACCATATCGCGGGTCATACCTATCACGGGCGCAAGGGTGCGATTGAAAATGCATTCCGATACTCGGTAGATTACATCCTGCTGGATCCCGAAGCAGAGCTGAACACCCCTTTGCTGTTTTCGGTTGATCGCGCAAACGTCACGAACTGGCGTACCAGAGATCATGGGGGAGAGCCAGGTCGGGGCGAAGGCGCGCTTTGGCTACGTGCGCGATTTGATGAAATGTCGGTGCAACAACCGGCGCGTTTCAAGTTGTTGACGCAACCCCGTGTTTTGGGGCACGTTTTCAATCCAGTCAGTTTTTGGTTCTGTTTTAATGACAGCGATCACCTGTATGCCGTGGTGGCCGAGGTCACCAATACCTATGGCACCCGTCACAGTTACCTGTGTCACAAACCTGATTTCTCGGTCATCGAACCGACTGACAGGGTGGTGGCGGACAAGCTGATGCATGTCTCACCGTTTCAGAAAATCGAAGGCAGCTATACGTTTCGCTTCGACTATCGCCCGGATCGGGTCGGTGTCTGGATTGATTACGGCCGCGCTGATGGTGGGCTGATCGCGACGCTGACCGGACCGCGGCAACCCCTGACCAACCGGGTGATCCTGTGGTCCTTGCTGCGGCGACCATTCGGCGCCCGGAGAACCTTTGCACTGATCGTCTGGCAGGCTTTCAGGCTGTGGTTGAAAAAAGCAACCTTTCGCCCGTTTCGCAGGCAACCGGTACCGGACGAACCTGTTTCGCGGGCGCGGCACGAGGGCCGTTGTTTGCGTAAGATCAAAGACTCGGCTGGTGTTCGGTGATTGTGATGGCATGACAACCGCGAACACGAGGAACATGATCCATGTTGGAAATATCGGCAAGAAAGGTCGCTCAGATTGCCATGATGGGGCGCGAGCTGAACCGGGCAGAAGGTGAAATGCGCGCCTTCATTGAACGTATGAGCGAAGACGAGCAAGCCGAACTGGTTGCCATCATGTGGATCGGCCGCGAAAGCTTTTTCGCCGAGGATCTGGCCGAAGCGATTGCCACTGCCAAGGCCGAGGCCTCGACCCCCTGTGCCGACTACCTGATCGGCACTCCGCACATGTCAGACCACCTTGAGAACGGTCTGGACGCGCTGGGGATATCAGCCGAGGACGTTGAAAACGATCTGATGTGACCTGCCTGCAAAGGGGCGGTTTCTGCGACGGGTCGATATTCGCGTTATCTTGATCCGCCACTGAAAAGACATGTCGCGGGCCTGGATCGAAGTTTGCGATTAACGCGCCGGTCCAGCCCGAACTTTCCCTCCAATACAGTCTTAACAAACCTTAATGAACCGGTTTGGCAACGTTAAGGCAGCCTTCCCAAATCTGATGTCATGAAGACAAAGACATTGAGTTCAGGAGGAGAAAGACATGGCACATACACAAACATTCGAAGGCCGGGGTGGCCTGCTTGACGGTCTGTTTTCAAACTATGCAGAAGCAAAGGTCGAGCATTTCCGCCGCCGGATTTTTTCGAAAACCGTGCGGGATCTGGAAAAGCTTGATGACGTACAACTGGCCGACATCGGCATCCAGCGGGATCAGATCAAAAGACGCGCATATGAAAGTGTGTATCACAACAAGCCATACCGGCAGTGATCAAGCATTCAGCGTGAACTGAGACAATCCCCAAAAGCCTGTCAGCGAGGTTACCAGAATGTTCGACGCCATACCGCCCACCAATGAACCGGCTCCGGCTGTCAGCGCGCTTTTGCTGTTCGACCGTGCCATGCGAATCCGTTCGATCAGCCCTGATATTGTCCGCGCAGCCCAGCATCTGAATGCTTTGACCGATCATCAGTTGTCCGAGCTGGGTATCAACCGCAGTGATATCGAAGATACCATCCAGCGGTATATCTGAAGGCCGGGTGAGGGAAACCCGAACGAGGACAACATGCGTAATGTAGAACAATGAAAGCCATTCCAGACAGTCTGGAATGGCTTTTTGCATTCAGGCCGTATGATCGACGATTTGCAGATGCTGGGCCAGCTTGTCGATTTCAGCCATCCATCCCTGCACCAGCTTTGGATCGCTCGGGGCCGCGTGAACTCCGGCCGGGATGGCGCGGTTCAATACGGCCTCGACGGCAAGTGAGACCGGAATCGACACCAGACGCGCCATTGCCGTGCCACGCTCGTCGCCCCAAGCATCCATGACATAGGTCTTGTGCCAGACGGGGATGCCGTCTTTCTCGGCCTTCAACCCCACGCACAACACAACGCGATCAGGCTCGCCTTCGTCATAGGCGTTTTCCTCCCAGAACTGGTCCGACATCTCTTTCAGGCGCGCATCCCCTTCCGGGCCGGACAGGGTTTCGATCTCGGTGAACACATCCGACCATGCGTCGGCCCAGCCGTTCAAGCGCAGGGTGCCGCGGACGAATTCCTTGACCGGCCAGTGATCCTCGAAATGGTACTGCGCCATGAAGGGAATCGAGTCGCGGTTCGGGTAGACCTCGAAGCTTTCCGGTGTCGGCAGCGGAGCGATGTAGCTGCTGATCGCATCCCAGGGGCGGGCAACGTCCAGTGGCGCGTAATCGCGGATCGATTTCGACGGCGACCGCAGCGCTTTCAAAACGCCCAGCGGCGACCAGCTGAATTTATAGCGGAATGGGTTGGGGTTCTTGGGAATGCCGCCGCAATAGGAAATGAAGCTCAGGTGGTTTTCCGGGTCGAACGCATCCGAGCCGCGGTAGTCGTCGATCAGGGCATGTGCCATCAGGTGATCGATGCCCGGGTCCAGCCCGACCTCATTGACCAGTGCGACACCGGCCTCGCGCGCCTTGTCATCCAGCGCGCGCATCTCGGGCGCGATATACGAGGACGAGACGAAATTGGCCTGTTTCGAAATCGCCAGTTCCGCCAGCGGCACATGCCAGTCGCCCGGCAGCATCGAGACGATCACATCGCCCTTCTCCAATACGGCGCCAAGCGCGTCGATGTCGAAGGCGCGGATGTCGTCGGTCAGGTCTCCGACCTCGGCCCTGGCCTTTTCGATTGTCCGGTTCCAGACGGTGACCTTATGGCCACCTTCGATCAGGCGACGCAGGCCGGGAATGGCCGAGAGGCCGGTGCCACACCAATGAATGGTCATCGTTCAGAGTCCTTCAATATGCGTTTTGTAAGTTGCTTCTGCCCGACCCCAGACACCGCTGTCCAGATCGGTCAGGGTCAGCAAGGACGGCAGAAGTTGCGCCGCGTAGTCTTCCGAGCTTTCGACCGGCAGCATCGACGGCAGGTTGTCGATCGCCATCACGTCCATCACCGGGTCGGTGGCCACGCGCAGGGCGGGTTCTTCCCATGTGGTGGCGCGGTCATAGACGGGCACCGGGTTGTAGTCGCTGTCAGGGTCGCAGGCCACATCGCCGATGGCGGTCAGCTTGCGCGGGGCGGTCAACGCCTCGCGCGGGACAAAGACCGGAGTGCCGGGCCGCGCGAAGATGCAGTTCAGGAACAGATCATGGTCAAGGATTTCGGGGAACGGTCCGCCGCTGGCTGTCTCGGCCATGTCCCATTTGGTGACTGCGACGCCCATTGCCTCACACAGGTCTGCGGCACCGGTGCCCACACGGCCCAAAGCTCCGATGACGATGGCGCGGGGGCGGGGCGCGCCGGTGGCGTCCAATTCTGCCAGAAGTTCGGCGTTCAGCGCGTCCTTGCCGGGATAGACGCCGACGGGGCCGCAGATCTCGCCGCGTTGCTGCGCCGCCCAGGTCTTGAGCGTCACCGCCGCGCCCGCGTAGCCTGCCCAATAGCCGAATGCCGCGACCCGGCGACCATCCTCATCCACGAGGTATTCCAGATCATAAAGCGTGCCGCCGCCCGCCTTGAACCGTTCCAGCAGAGCCCGACCCGAATGCTGGCCCTTGAAGGCATGGCCGAACATGATGTGGCGGTGGGGCAGGGGCGTGCCGTCTTCGGGCAGTTCCTTGAGGCCGAAGATGATCGCGTCCAGCGGGGCCTCGGGCCAGGAATTCTCGGGCGCGATCTCGCAGCCTGCGTCCTTGTAGCCGTCCAGTGGAATGGCGCGGGCATGGCTTTCCTCGACCGTCACGCGGATGCCGGCCGCGATCAGTGCGGCGGCGCCTTCCGGTGTCAGACCAACCCGTTCTTCGTTCGGGCGCTGTTCTGCCCGGACCCAGAGATGTGTCATCTTACTTCCTTTTGTCAGAGCATTCCGGCGGCCCGCACCGCCTGAACCGAAGGGCGTGCCTCCATCGCCTCACGGAAGGCGACGATTTTGGGAAAGGCCGAAACGTCCACGCCATCGCCTTCCAGCCAGCTGCACACCACGAACAGGTAAGCATCGGCCAGCGAGAACGCCTCGCCCAGCACGAATGGTCCACGCAGGCTGTTCGACGAGATATAATCGCATGATGCGGTCATCGTCTGCGCGACCTTGTCTTTCATGTCTTTCCAGCTGGATTTCCTGTCGGCCCAGCGGTGCCCGCGCAATTTGTGCGCGTGGTTCACATGCATGGTCGACGCAAGGTAGAACATCACTTCACGCATCCGGGCCGCCATCACCGGATCAGCCGGCACCAGCCCGGCCTCGGGGGCCCTGGCAGCGATAAATTCCAGCAATGCCCCGGTCTCGGTCAGGATGCCGCCATCCACCACCAGCGCCGGAACGCGGCCTTTGGGGTTTATTTGCTTGTAAGCTGGTTTCGTCTGTTCACCCCCGGCGAAGTCGAGCTTGACCGCTTCGTATTCCAGCCCGGCCTCTTCCAGTGCGATCGCAACAGCGACCGAGATGGTTCGGGGTGCATAGTAAAGCTGCATCAGGCGTCTCCGGTCTGGTTACAGGTGGGTCTGCGCGAACTGCCGATCAGGGGCTTCCAGATGCGGAACGGCGTTGAAAAGAACCGGGCTCAGCTGAGCACCAATCGGATGCAGACGATGCATCGACGTGTTCATGATCGCAAGGGCCACCCGTGCCATTGACGGTATATCCAACCCCATCGCCTGACGCACCACCATCGAAATCAACCCGCCCGAGGTCACGACAATGGCCGGTCCGCCCTCGGTTCCGATCTCGTGCAGCGCGTCACGCACGCGCGTCTCGAATTCTTCGAAGGTTTCCGGCGGGTTCTCGATTTCGCCGTTGGCCCAGGCCGCAAAGGTTTTGGGCAGATGTTCGACGAAACCTTCGCGGTCCGTGGGGATCGCAACACCGTGTTGGTCCTCGAACAGTTGCGCCAGCGTGAAATACTCGATCTCGTTCAGTCGCACGTCACGAATTGGATTGGGCAAGTCCATACTGGCCGCCGTCTCGGCGTGGCGGGTCAGGGTCCCGCAATAGACCCGGGTATAGTGGGTGCGGGTACTACGCAGATGCGCCCCCAGCCAGCGCGCCTGCTGATGCCCCAAGTCGCTGAGCCTGTCGTAACTTGCCTCGTCTCGCGCCGTTGTGTTCGCCTGCCCGTGACGCACCAATGTGATATGTGACATGTCGGTCCCTCTTGCGCCGAAGTCTTAGGGCAGGTTCCCCTCCTGTGCCAGAGGGGTTTCACGCCTGTCGAAAAAAACCTCGCCCCTTTTCTGTTTCTGGCTATGGTTCGCCCCGTACAAGCCTTCGGAGGGGTTTATGACCGTCGATCACACGCGTTTTCTGACCGACCTGCATAAATTGCGTGAATTCGGTGCCTCGGGTGTGGGCAAGGGGGTTGTCCGCCCCGCCTATTCCGACGCGGATATCGCCGCGCGCCAGTGGCTTGCCGGACGTATGCGCGAAGCAGGCCTGACCCCGCAGTTTGACCCGGTGGGAAACCTGTTCGGATTAGCGTCCGGTCCTTCGCTGCTGATGGGATCACATTCCGACAGTCAGCCCGAAGGCGGTTGGCTGGACGGCGCCCTTGGCGTCATTGCCGCGCTGGAAATCGCACGTTCCAGCGAACGGCCCGTTTCGGTCGTCAGCTTTCAGGACGAAGAGGGGCGGTTTGGTGTGACAACCGGTTCTGCTGTCTGGTCGGGCGGGGTGTCTCTGGAAAAAGCCGATGTGTTGATGGATGGGGCCGGTGTCAGCTTTGGCCAGGCCCGATCCTCCATGGCAGACTTGTCCCGGGGCTTCGTGGACCCGTCCCGTTTCAACGGCTTCATAGAGATGCATATCGAACAGGGCCCCTCTCTGGACGCGTCCAGAGACCAGATCGGAGTCGTCACCGATATCGTTGGCATCCGCGATATGCCGATCACCTTCGAAGGTCAGCAGAACCACGCCGGCACCACCCCCATGCACATGCGCCGCGACGCATTTCAGGCCCTGTCCCTGTTCAACACCCGGCTCAATGAGCGGTTTCGCAATGTTGTCACCCCGCAGACGGTCTGGACCATCGGGCGGGTCGACCTGCATCCAAACGCATCGTCCATCGTACCGGGACGGGTTCGGTTCTCGATGCAATGGCGCGATGCTGATGCAGACCGTTTGGCCCGGATGGAGGAAATCATTCGGGCGACGGCACAAGAAACCGCTGAGCAAATGGGGATGAGCCTGGATTACGGTCCCATGCTGGGGCTGGATCCCGTCGCCATGGATCAAACCTTGCGCCGCGCTCTTGAACGCGGTGCGGAACAGGTTGCACCGGGTCGGTGGCGCAGAATGCCTTCGGGGGCCTTGCACGATGCCACCAACGTGTCGCGCCTGATGCCGGTCGCGATGCTGTTCACGCCCTCGATCGACGGAATCAGCCATGATTTTGCAGAAGATACGGCAGAGGCCGATTTGATTGCGGGGCTCGAAGTTCTGGTGCGTGCCGTACGGTCCCTCTCTGTCTAAACGCCACTTTGCAACAAAAAATTGCGAGGAAGGTGTGGCATGGACGGTGAAATCCTTCCCTCCGGCATCCGGCAGGACGCCGGGAATTTTACGTGATGGAAACGAGGGTTGTTGCCTAACGGAAAAAAGTTTCCTATAGGAACATTCATGATGCATGCGTCTGTATACCGCCCCTTCTTCGGATCGGTGTTTCACTAAAAACCGGGTGGAATCATTGCATTCTATGCGGCTTGGGGCAGACTGACGGTTATGCATTTTGACCTTTGGATAATCGGAAGTTGGACCGGATCATGACCACACCGAAGCGCACGCCCTTGTATGACCTTCACGTCGAGCTTGGCGGCAAGATGGTTGATTTTGCTGGGTGGGAGATGCCTGTTCAGTATCCTTTGGGGATCATGGGAGAGCATAAGCAGTGCCGGGAGAAGGCGGCGTTGTTTGATGTGTCTCACATGGGTCAGGTGATCCTGCGCGGCGAGAATGTGGGTGAGAAGCTGGAAGCTTTGTGCCCGCAGGCATATGCGACGCTGAAGGAGGGCAAGGCGCGCTACGGGTTCTTTACCAATGCCGAAGGCGGGATCATGGACGATCTGATCGTGTCGAATGCGGGGGATCACTACTTCGTGGTGGTGAACGCGGCGCTGCGCCATCAGGACATTCCGCATATGCGTGAGCACCTTGAAGGCGTCGACGTGACCGAGATCTTCGACCGCGCGCTGGTTGCTGTGCAGGGTCCCAAGGCCGAGGATGTGGTGGGCGCACTCTGCCCCGCGGCCCGCGAGTTGAAGTTCATGGAAACCACCCTGGCCGATATCAACGGCGTCGAATGCCGCATCTCGCGGCTGGGCTATACCGGCGAGGACGGGTACGAGATCTCGATCCCCGAGGAAAAGGCGATCGAGATCACACGGGCTTTCCTGGCGCATGAGGATTGCGAAGCGGCGGGTCTGGGCGCACGCGACAGCCTGCGGCTCGAGGCGGGGCTGTGCCTGTATGGCAATGACATCGACCAGAGCACCTCGCCGATTGAGGCCTCGTTGGCCTGGGCGATCCAGAAGCGCCGCAAGGAGGAAGGTGGTTTCCCGGGTGCGGAGCGTATCCAGCGCGAACTGGCCGAAGGCGCATCGCGCAAGCTGGTGGGCATCAAGCCCGACGGCCGCGCGCCGGCGCGTCAGGGCGTGGAAGTGCAATGCCTTGAGGGCAACAGGATCGGCCAGATCACCTCGGGCAGCTTTGGCCCCACGGTCGGAGGCCCGATCGCGATGGGCTATGTGTCCGCGGGCCATGGCGCGCCGGGCGAGAAGGTGAACCTGATCATCCGGGGCAAGGCACAACCGGCGCAGATCGTGGCGCTGCCCTTCGTCAAACAGAATTACAAGCGTTGAAGTCAGGAGAGAGAGACATGGCAACCTATTATTCCGAAGAGCATGAATGGCTGACCGTCGAGGGCGATACCGCCACGCTGGGCATCACCAAGCACGCGGCTGAACAGCTGGGTGAAGTGGTCTTCGTCGAGCAGCAGGAAGTGGGCGACGAGTTCGAGAAAGACGGCGAGATCGGCGTGATCGAATCCGTCAAGGCCGCGTCCGAGCTTTATGCTCCGGTCGATGGCGAGATCGTCGAAGTGAACGAGGCGCTGGCCGACAACCCCGGCGCGCTGAACGAAGACCCCGAAGGCGAAGCTTGGATCTACAAGGTCAAGATTGCGGACGCATCGCAGCTTGAGGACCTGATGGACGAGGCCGGATACAAAGCCTTCATCGGCTAACCCAAACCCGAAGCCCCGCCTTTGGGGCTCCACCGCTTCATCTTTTTCCAAATACTCCCGCCGGAGGCTCCCGTAGTCTCCGCCGGCCCTGACCTATCCGTGAGGAGCGCTGCAATGGCCTTCAAACTGACCGACTACGAAGCCTATGACTTCGCCAACCGCCGCCACATTGGCCCGTCGCCCACCGAGATGCGCGACATGCTCAAGGTGATCGGCTTCAAGACGCTGGACGAGCTGATCGACGCCACCGTCCCCCCGGCGATCCGGCAGAAACAGCCGCTGGACTGGGGGCCGGCGATGACGGAACGCGATGCGCTGTTCCATATGAAACAGGTGGCGGGCAAGAACAAGGTTCTGACCTCGCTGATCGGTCAGGGCTATTACGGCACCACCACGCCGGCGCCGATTCTGCGCAACATCCTGGAAAACCCGGCCTGGTACACCGCCTACACGCCCTATCAGCCCGAGATCAGCCAGGGCCGGCTCGAGGCGCTCTTGAACTTCCAGACCATGGTCAGCGACCTGACCGGGCTGGACGTGGCCAACGCGTCCCTGCTGGACGAGGCGACCGCGGCGGCCGAGGCGATGGCGATGGCCAAGCGCGGCGGCCGGTCCAAGGCCAACAACGCGGCCTTCTTCGTGGACAAGAATTGCCACCCGCAGACCATCGCGGTGATCAAGACGCGCGCCGAGCCTCTGGGCATCGACGTGCAGGTCGCCGACCCGGATCAGCTGGACGCGGGCGCGGTATTCGGCGCGATCTTCCAGTATCCGGGCACCTATGGCCATGTGCGCGACTTCACCGCCGAAATCGCGGCGCTGCACGAACACAAAGCCATCGCCATCGTCGCCGCCGACATCCTGTCGCTGGCGCTGCTGAAATCCCCGGGCGAGATGGGCGCGGATATCGCCATCGGCTCGACCCAGCGCTTTGGCGTGCCGATGGGCTATGGCGGGCCCCATGCTGCCTATATGGCGACCACCGACAAGCTGAAACGCTCGATGCCGGGCCGGATCATCGGTGTGTCCATCGACAGCCGCGGCAACAAGGCCTACCGCCTGTCGTTGCAGACCCGCGAGCAGCATATCCGCCGCGAGAAGGCGAACTCGAACGTCTGCACCGCGCAGGCGCTGCTGGCGGTGATTGCCTCGATGTATGCGGTCTATCACGGCCCCGACGGCATCAAGGCCATCGCGCAATCGGTGCACCGCAAGACCTCGCGCCTGGCCGCCGGCCTGGAAGAGGCGGGCTTCTCGGTCGAACCCGAGGTGTTCTTCGACACCATCACGGTCGAGGTCGGCCATCTGCAGAAGACGGTGATGGAGGCCGCCGTGGCGCGTGGCGTCAACCTGCGCAAGGTCGGTGACACGAAAGTGGGCATCAGCCTGGACGAGCAGACCCGCCCCGAGACCATCGAGGCGGTCTGGGGCGCCTTCGGCATCGACCGCAAGGATGACAGCTCGAACAAGCAGTACCGCCTGCCCGATTATGCGCTGCGTGAAAGCGAATATCTGACCCACCCGATCTTCCACAAGAACCGGGCCGAGGCCGAGATCACCCGCTATATGCGCCGTCTGGCCGACCGCGACCTGGCGCTGGACCGGGCGATGATCCCGCTGGGGTCCTGCACCATGAAGCTGAACGCCACGATCGAGATGATCCCAGTCACCTGGCCCGAGTTCAGCAACCTGCACCCGTTCTGCCCGGAAGATCAGGCGCAGGGCTATCACGAGATGATCGCCGATCTGAACGACAAGCTGTGCCAGATCACCGGTTATGACGCGATCTCCCAGCAGCCCAACTCGGGCGCGCAGGGGGAATATGCGGGCCTCTTGACCATCCGCAACTATCACTTCGCCCGTGGGCAGGGTCAGCGCAATGTCTGCCTGATCCCGACCTCGGCGCACGGGACCAACCCGGCCTCGGCCCAGATGGTGGGCTGGCAGGTCGTGCCGGTGCAGGCGGATGAGAACGGCAATATCGATGTCGCCGACTTCCGCGCCAAGGCGGAAAAGCACTCCGATCATCTGGCCGCCTGCATGATCACCTACCCGTCCACCCATGGCGTGTTCGAGACCACCGTGCAGGAGGTCTGCCAGATCACCCATGACCACGGCGGTCAGGTCTATATCGACGGCGCCAACATGAACGCCATGGTCGGCCTGTCGCGCCCCGGTGACATCGGCGGAGATGTCAGCCACCTGAACCTGCACAAGACCTTCTGCATCCCGCATGGCGGCGGCGGCCCCGGCATGGGCCCGATCGGCGTCAAGGCGCATCTGACCGAGCACCTGCCCGGCCACCCGGAATACGGCACCGCCGTGGGCCCGGTCTCGGCGGCGCCCTTCGGCTCGCCCTCGATCCTGCCCGTGTCCTGGGCCTATGTGCTGCTGATGGGTGGCGCGGGGCTGACGCAGGCCACAAAAGTGGCGATCCTGAACGCCAACTACATCGCGGCGCGGCTCAAGGATGCCTATCCGATCCTTTACACCTCGGAAACGGGGCGGGTGGCGCATGAATGCATCCTCGACACCCGTCCGCTGGACGCCGAGGCGCATGTCACCGTGGATGACATCGCCAAGCGCCTGGTCGATTCAGGCTTCCACGCGCCGACGATGAGCTGGCCGGTGGCCGGCACCCTGATGGTGGAGCCCACGGAATCGGAACCCATGGCCGAACTGGACCGTTTCTGCGACGCCATGCTGTCGATCCGGGCGGAAGCGCAGGACATCATCGACGGAAAGATCGATGCGGACAACAATCCGCTGAAAAACGCCCCACACACGGTGCGCGATCTGGTCGGCGACTGGGACCGCCCCTACACCCGCGAACAGGCCTGCTTCCCGCCGGGCTCCATGGGCGTCGACAAATACTGGTCCCCCGTCAACCGCGTCGACAACGCATACGGCGACCGAAACCTCGTCTGCACATGCCCCCCAATGGACGCATACCAAGACGCCGCGGAATAACATCAAAAAACCCCGCCGAATTTCGGCGGGGTTTTTCGCCAATCGGAAACTCCTGTTCTGATTTGAGCCCTTTTTGGATGTCGTTTTCACTCAACGAAGCGTCTTTTCCGCTTGCTGCGGGCGCGAAGGACCCATAGCCCTGTGCGTGGGACACCCCTCCCCAACGAGGGGCGTGTATCTGGAAGGGTAATACACATGACGATCGAACAACCGGCGACGCGGCCGGCAAATCCGCGTTTTTCTTCGGGCCCCTGCGCCAAACCCCCCACATTTGATCTGACCAAACTGGCCGATGCCGCCCTGGGGCGTTCGCACCGTGCCGCTGTTGGCAAGGACAAGCTGAAAGCGGCGATCGAGGGCACGCGCGAGATCTTGGGTATTCCAGCTGATTACAGGATCGGCATTGTTCCTGCGTCTGACACGGGCGCGGTCGAAATGGCGCTGTGGTCGTTGCTGGGCGAACGCAAGGTCGAGATGCTGGCGTGGGAGAGCTTTGGGTCCGGTTGGGTGACCGACGTAGTCAAGCAGCTGAAGATCGACGCCGAGGTGAAGACCGCCGACTACGGACAGATCGTGGATCTGACATCGGTCGATTTCGCCAATGACGTCGTCTTCACTTGGAATGGCACCACCTCGGGCGTGCGCGTGCCGAACGGCGACTGGATCGCCGATGATCGTCAGGGTCTGACGATTTGTGATGCGACCTCGGCTGCCTTTGCGATGGACCTGCCCTGGGACAAGCTGGATGTGACCACTTTCAGCTGGCAGAAAGTTCTGGGGGGTGAGGCTGCGCATGGGATGCTGATCCTGTCGCCCCGTGCTGTTGAGCACCTGGAGAGCTACACGCCGGCATGGCCGCTGCCCAAGATTTTCCGCCTGACCAAGGGTGGCAAGCTGATCGAAGGTATCTTCACGGGGGCGACGATCAACACGCCGTCAATGCTGGCGGTTGAGGATTATCTGTTTGCACTGGATTGGGCCCGCTCGGTCGGTGGTCTGAAGGGCCTTGTTGCCCGTGCGAACGCCAATGCCGGTGCCGTGCATGCGTTCTGCGACCAGAACGACTGGATCGAAAACCTGGCCGAAGACGCTTCGACGCGGTCGAACACATCCGTCTGTCTGAAATTCACAGATGCCCGTATTCAGGACGGCGCAAGCTTTGCCAAGGCCGTGGCCAAACGGCTGGAAGCCGAAAATGTCGCGCTGGATATCGGGGCCTATCGTGACGCGCCTGCGGGCTTGCGGATCTGGTGCGGCGGTACGGTCGAGACCTCGGATATCGAAGCGATGCTGCCTTGGC
Source organism: Ruegeria sp. YS9 (assembly GCF_024628725.1). Classification (NCBI taxonomy): domain Bacteria; kingdom Pseudomonadati; phylum Pseudomonadota; class Alphaproteobacteria; order Rhodobacterales; family Roseobacteraceae; genus Ruegeria; species Ruegeria sp. YS9. Next base: position 2,746,688 of record NZ_CP102409.1, on the reverse strand, counting down.
TGACATGGGCTTTTGAGGCCGAAATCGCGGCGCAAACAGAAGCCGCCTGATCGCATCCCATCTTCACCGGGCCGCATCGGCCCGGACTTCTCATTGCATTCAAGGACCACAGACATGGCTCCCAAAGTACTCGTTTCCGACAAACTCAGCGAAACTGCCGTTCAGATTTTCCGTGATCGCGGCATCGACGTGGATTTCATGCCCGATCTGGGCAAGGACAAGGACAAATTGGCCGAGGTGATCGGCCAGTATGACGGTCTTGCCATCCGCTCGGCCACCAAGGTCACGCCGACCATTCTGGAAAAAGCCGACAAGCTGAAGGTGATCGGCCGGGCCGGAATCGGCACTGACAACATCGACAAGGAAGCGGCGTCGAAAAAAGGTGTGATCGTGATGAACACGCCATTCGGCAACATGATCACCACCGCCGAACACGCCATTGCGATGATGTTTGCCGTGGCGCGACAGATCCCCGAGGCCTCGACTTCGACCCATGCGGGCAAGTGGGAAAAGTCCAAGTTCATGGGGATCGAGCTGACGAACAAGACGCTCGGTGTCATTGGTGCGGGCAACATCGGCGGCATCGTGTGCGAGCGCGCGCTTGGCCTGAAGATGAAAGTCATCGCCTATGATCCCTATCTGGGCGAAGAAAAAGCCGCCAAGATGGGCGTCGAAAAGGTTGAACTGGACGAGTTGCTGTCCCGCGCCGACTTCATCACCCTGCACGTACCGCTGACGGATCAGACCCGCAATATTCTGAACCGCGAGAACCTCGCCAAAACCAAGAAGGGCGTGCGCATCATCAACTGCGCTCGTGGTGGTCTGGTTGATGAGGAGGCTTTGGCAGAGGCGTTGCAATCCGGTCACGTTGCCGGTGCCGCGTTCGACGTGTTCAGTGAAGAACCCGCCAAGGACAACCCCTTGTTCAACCTGCCCAACGTGGTCTGCACGCCACATCTTGGTGCAGCAACAACTGAAGCGCAGGAGAACGTGGCGCTGCAAGTGGCCGAGCAGATCTCGAACTATCTGCTGACAGGTGCGGTCGAGAACGCTTTGAACATGCCCAGTGTGACGGCGGAAGAAGCCAAGGTGATGGGGCCGTGGATCAAGCTGGCCGGCCATCTCGGCAGCTTCATCGGCCAGATGACCGATGAGCCGGTCAAGGCGATCAATATCCTGTACGATGGTGTTGCCGCTGAAATGAACCTGGCGGCGTTGAACTGCGCCGTGGTCGCCGGGATCATGAAAAAGTTCAACCCCGAGGTGAACATGGTGTCGGCCCCGGTTGTCGCCAAAGAGCGTGGGATCAAGATATCGACCACCAATCAGGACAAATCGGGTGCCTTCGAAGGCTATATCAAAGTCACCGTTGTGACCGACAAGCGCGAACGTTCCATCGGTGGCACCGTGTTCAGCGACGGCAAACCGCGCTTCATCCAGATCAAGGGTATCAATATCGATGCCGAGGTCGGTGCCCATATGCTCTACACCACCAACGAAGACGTGCCGGGCATCATCGGTGCTCTGGGGCGGACCATGGGTGAGAACAACGTCAACATCGCGAACTTTACTCTGGGTCGATCCGAGGCCGGCGGTGAAGCGATTGCGTTGCTTTATGTTGACGAACCGGTTCCGGCTGAGGCACGCGCCAAGCTGGCGGAAACGGGTCTGTTCACACAGATCAAGCCGTTGGAGTTTGATGTCACCTGACGAGGCCTGTTGAGTTTGAGAAACAGTGCAGGACCCGGATGATCGAATACCCGGGTCCTGTGTTTTCTCAGGCTGTAATATGCGGCACAAGCGAGCTGACCCTACCGTCGGAGGATCTATGACACAGCCTGTCTACGTTATTGGTGATCTGCACGGGCAGGTGGCCGAGCTGGAACGCGCGCTGTCTCTGATCCAGGGCGATGGCGGCCCGGATGCCCAGATCGTGTTTCTGGGGGATTACGTGGATCGCGGACCGGACAGTCGCGGGCTGGTCGAGCGTCTGATTGCCGGGCGCGATGCGGGCCTGAACTGGATCACTCTGCTGGGCAATCACGATCGCATGTTCGCCTGGTTCATGGAGGATACGCCGCGTCACGATCCACATTTGCTTGTAGGATATCACTGGCTGCATGAAAGGCTGGGTGGGGTCGAGACCCTGCGCAGCTATGGTGTTGAATTCGAAGGCCAGATTCGTCTGGAAGACCTGCATCGGATGGCGCAGGCGGCGGTGCCGAAATCGCACCGGACCTTTCTGCGCGATCTGGTTCTGATGCATCAGACGCCCGAGCTTGCCTTTGTTCACGCAGGCATTCGCCCGGGCGTGCCGCTCAACGCGCAGCGCGCCAACGATCTGGTCTGGATCAGGCAGGATTTCCATGCCCATCCGGGCCCGCATCCCAAGCTGATCGTGCATGGCCATACCCCGGTGGATCAGGCAACGCATTATGGCAATCGCGTCAATCTGGACACTGGCGCCGGATACGGACGCCCGGTGGGTGTCGCGGTGTTCGAAGGGCAGACCTGCTGGGAATTGACCGATCAGGGCCGTTTACCGTTGACCCCTTAAGTCACCCCTTTCGGGTAGGACACTGGAGATTGAATATGTATGTCGCCACTTTGCTGACCAATCCGGCAGCGCCGTCGCTGGACAGCGCATTGGCTGAGTCCTTGCGCAATGCCTGGGGCGGTGGAGAGGTCCTCTGGCTCAACCCGGATGAGGCGGCAGAGTTCGAGTTGAACGCCATCCCCGACAATCGCTGGGACGTTTGGGCAGACCTGCAAGGGATGGGGGTGGACCTGATCGTGCAACCTTCGCAAGGACGGCGCAAACAGATGCTGCTGGCCGATATGGACAGCACGATGATCCAGCAGGAATGCATCGACGAGCTGGCGGATGAGGCCGGCGTTGGCGACCGGGTCAAGGACATAACGGCCCGCGCCATGAACGGAGAGCTTGATTTCGAAGGTGCCCTGATCGAGCGGGTTGGTTTGCTGAAGCATCTGGATGAAAGCGTCATCGGCAAAGTGTTGCGGGAACGGATCACCCTTATGCCCGGAGGCAGGGAATTGCTGGCGACGATGCGGGCAAACGGGGCCTATACAGCGTTGGTGTCCGGTGGCTTTACGGCCTTTACCGCGCGGGTGGCAGAGCTGTTGGGATTCGATGAAAACCGTGCCAACACTTTGCTGGCGGAAGATGGCAAGCTGACCGGAGACGTCGCGCGTCCTATTCTGGGGCGTCAGGCCAAGATCGAAGCGCTCGAGCAGATTACGGCCCGGCTTGGCCTGTCGGAAAGTGACGTGATCGCCGTGGGTGACGGGGCCAATGACCTTGGCATGCTTGGCCGGGCCGGGGCCGGGGTTGCCCTTCACGCCAAGCCGTCCGTGGCCGCACAATGTGATGTGCGGGTGAATCACGGCGACCTGACGGCGCTGCTTTACCTGCAAGGCTATAGCCGCGCCGATTTTGTGGGCGGCTGATCAGGGCTATCTTTTATTTAACATTTGTGTTAAATAATGGGTATGAGCACACTTCTGACCACGTTTTCCGCTTTGTCCGATGCCACCCGGTTCTCGATTGTCGAGCAATTGATGGAGCAGGGCGAACTGCCTGCCGGTGATCTGATCGAAGGGCGCGGCATGTCCGGCGCCGCGATTTCGCGCCACCTCAAGGTGTTGCGCGAGGCCGGGTTGGTGCAGCAGCGTGTGCAAGGCACACAGCGGATGTATTCCATCCGATCCGAAGGGTTGCGGGCGATTGCCGACTGGACGATTTCCAAGCGGCAATTCTGGGAAGGCAGCCTCGACCGTCTGAGCGATATTATCGAAAGGGAGAATTCATGGCCGACCTGAAACTGGAACGGGAATTCCCCGTCAGTCCCGAAGAACTGTTTGCGTGGATCAGTGATGGTTCCAAGCTGTTGCAATGGTGGGGCCCCGAGGGGATGCACGTGCCGGACCACAACCTGGATTTCTCACGCACCGGCCCTTGGTATTCGGTGATGGAGAATAGCGAGGGCCAGCAATACAAGGTCTCGGGCCACGTCACGCATGTCGACCCGCCGAAGTCGGTGGGTTTTACATGGGGTTGGCATGACGATCAGGATCAACGCGGTGCCGAAAGCCATGTGACCCTTTCCGTTGCCGCAACCGAAAACGGTGCCCGCCTTGTGCTGGACCACCGGGAACTGGCCGATGCCGAAGCAGCCGCGAACCACAATCAGGGTTGGACGTCTTCGCTGCGCAAACTCGAAGCACTTTGCAAATAGATATTCATCAGGGAGGAGAGATATGCCCCAATTTTTGTTTGTCTATCATGGGGGTCACACCCCGACCGACCCCGCCGAGATCGAGGCGACCATGGCCGCCTGGGGGGCTTGGTTTCAAAACATGGGCGACGCCCTCGATATCCCCGGAAACCCGGTTGGGCAGTCTTACACCGTCAGCAACAATGGCGTGGTCGATAACGGCGGCGCAAACCCGGCCTCGGGCTTCACGGTGATCAAGGCTGACAATATCGACGCTGCGACCGAGATGGCCAAGGGCTGCCCGATGGTCGTCAACGGCACAGGCTCGGTTGAAGTGGCCGAAATCCACGAAATCGAGATGTAAGGGCCTTAGTCGGGGAAACCCGTCGCAGGTTTGATCACGCCGCATTCCAGCCCGCGACGGCTGTATTGCGTGGCGTTCATGAATTTGCGGGTGGCCGGGTGATCGGCCTCCAGCACGCCAAGGCTTACCAGTATCGCGGCAATTGCGCATTCACTGGCGCGGGTGGTGCCATCGGTGATCTTCAGCGCAACGCCCATGCGTTTTTCCGGGATGATGGCCACGAACACGGCCTCGGCCCCGGTCTTGATGGCCACACGTCCGTTCATCGCGCGCATCAGTTCGGTGCAGGCCCGGGTCTCACCGGCAACAAGTTCCGGGTGTTTCACCATCGCGGCCACCAGCTGAGCTGCCGCGTCACTGGAGCGATCAGACCTGTCCGAAGCGCTGGCAAACCATGCCATCGACCGCGCCAGACCCGCCAGAGATGTGGCGAAATTCGGGGCAGAACAGCCATCGATGCCGTATGCCGGGCTGGTCTCGCCCGTCGTTTCTTCGATGGCAGACAGACAGGCCTGTTGTACCGGGTGATCAATCTCAAGATACTCCGGACCTGCGCCCATATGCTGGCCCAGAGTCAGAAAGCCACAATGCTTGCCGGAACAATTGTTGTGGATCTGGCAAGGCGTATCGTCCGCCAGGATCAGCCGGTCCCGTGCGGCCGTGTCGGCGGGCTCTTGTGGGCCGCACCGCAGATCGTGCTCGTTCAACCCCAGATGGTCCAGCCACGCCGTCACGCGATCCGTGTGGATCGCCGCACCGTTATGCGAGGCGCAGGCCAATGCCAGGTGCTCGCTGGTCAGCCCGTATTTCGCCGCCGCCCCCGATGTGACCAACGGAAGCGCTTGGATCATCTTGGCGGATGACCGCGGGTATATGACGGATTGCGGGTCACCCCAACTGCGCACGATCTGGCCCGTATCATCGCAAACAACCGCATGACCCAGATGCAGACTTTCCAGCAGTGCACCGCGCCAAAGTTCTGTCATGGGTACGGGCTGCGTCATCTGGACCTCCGAAATTTATGCGCAAAATTCTGCCAATCGCCCTTTCGCCTGTGGCGAAACCTGCGTTAGTGTGTGTATGTCGGCAAACATCGGAAGACGCAAACGAATAGACGAACCGGCAGGGTTCGCAGACGTGTCCGATGGGTATGAGGTAAGGGTCGAGCTAGGAGGCTGGACAAATGGGATCAATGCTCGTTCGCACGATAGCGGGCCTGTGTGTGGCAGGCATCGCCGCAACTTCTGCAATCGCCCAACAGGCGACAAGCACAAACCGTGTTGCTGCAAAAACGGATTGGAGCGTTTTTGTCGAAGACGATCCCACCGAATGCTGGAGCGTCTCGGCACCCAAGGAAACCGTGAACACCCGTGGTGGGCGCGTGGTTTCCGTACGGCGCAGCGACATCCTTCTGTTTGTGTTCTTTCGTCCGAATGCCGAGGTGAAAGGCCAATTGACCTTTACCGGCGGCTACCCGTTTGCCGCGGGTTCGACGGTGAACCTGAACGTGGACGGGACCGAGTTCGAACTGTTCACGGAAGGCGAATGGGCCTGGGCCGCATCGGATGCGGATGATGCCAAGATCATCACCGCCCTGAAGCGCGGAACCGAGGCTGTTCTGACCGCCCGGTCCGAGCGCGGGACGCAGACGAAAGACACCTTCTCGCTGCTGGGCTTTACCGCAGCGATTGAAGACGCTGAGAAGCGCTGCACCAACTGATCTTATCGCGCCGATTGTTCAAAAGGCCCCGCCTGGTTGCGGGGCTTTTGACGTATGGTCATCTGCCAGTTTTGATCCGTGTCAAAGTTTCTCATCCGGCAATGTGAACTAAGTGGTTCAGCCACTGAGAGAGGACATCGTGATGAAACAGAAAACTTGGATCACTCTGGTTCTGGCCGCATCGGTCGCAGTACTGAGCGCTTGCGAAAAGACCGCGGATTCCTACCCAATATCGGGCGAGCAATGTGGCCCGGAAGATCCGGTCAAGGAGCTGGATGCCGAGGATTGCTTCATTCCGCCGGCAGGGGTGTAAACGCCGCACGCCCAAAACCTGCCCGGGCCTTGCCTTTGCGCCAAGGTTCGCTTCAACTGCGTGAGCAGACAGGTGAGGGGTGAGCCATGCGTTGGGTTTGGGCAGTATTTCTTCTTCCGGTACCGGGACTCGCAGACCCTGCGTTGGAATGTTCCGGTGCCGGATCACAGGTTGAAATCGGTGCCTGTGTCGGGCAGGCCGAGACCAATGTCGCGGCCGCAATGACCGAGGCCTTAGGATTTGCAGCAGATGCGGCCAGAGATCTGGACGACGTCACCGGACGGGCCTTGGCCCTGCCGGCGCTCGAGGCATCCCAGGAGGCTTGGAAAGCCTACCGCGACGCACAATGCGAGGCGGTTGGTGCGTCCTATGGCGGCGGATCGGGCACGGGCATCGCGGTCTCCTCGTGCCGGGTCGAGCTGGGCCGGGCCCGGGTGGCCGAGCTGCTTCGGTTCGTGAACTGACACCTGGGCTGCACGAATCCTTTTGATCTTTGGCGGCGTTCCTATATAGAGGCGCATCCCAAGCCCGATTCCTTTGAGATACGCCAATGTCGCCCAAAGCGCCGATCACCCAAGACGTCATGACCATCCCGCGCAAACTGCCCGACGGGAAGGTAAACCTTGTCGGTCTTTCGCGCGACAGGTTGCGCGAGACCTTGATTGAACACGGCACGCCCGAGAAACAGGCCAAGATGCGCACAGGCCAGATCTGGCAATGGATCTATCAATGGGGTGTGCGCGACTTTGCCCAGATGACAAATCTCGCCAAAGCCTATCGTGCACAACTGGCCGAGCATTTCGTCATCGAAATCCCCGAGGTGGTGACGCGTCAGGTGTCCGAGGATGGCACCCGCAAATACCTGTGCCGCATCGCCGGCGGGCATGAGGTCGAGGTGGTCTATATCCCCGAGGAAGATCGCGGAACCCTGTGCATCTCGTCTCAGGTGGGCTGCACGCTGACCTGTTCGTTCTGCCATACCGGAACCCAAAAACTTGTACGAAACCTGACATCCGCCGAAATCGTCGGTCAGATCATGATGGCGCGCGACGATCTTGAGGAATGGCCAACCCCCGGCGCACCCAAGGACGAAACCCGCCTGCTGTCGAACATCGTTCTGATGGGCATGGGTGAGCCACTTTACAACTTCGAAAACGTCCGCGACGCGATGAAGATCGCCATGGACCCCGAGGGGATTTCCCTGTCGCGCCGGCGGATTACCCTGTCGACCTCGGGCGTGGTGCCCGAAATCGCGCGCACGGCCGAGGAAATCGGGTGCCTGCTGGCGATCTCGTTCCACGCCACCACTGACGAGGTGCGCGACATTCTGGTGCCAATCAACAAACGTTGGAACATCGAGGAACTGCTGACAGCTTTGGCCAGCTATCCCAATGCTTCGAACTCTGAACGGATCACGTTTGAGTATGTGATGCTGGATGGTGTGAATGACAGTGACGAAGATGCGCATCGTCTGATCGATCACATCAAGCGCCACAACATTCCGGCCAAGATCAACCTGATCCCGTTCAACGAATGGCCCGGGGCACCATACAAGCGCAGCTCGAACAACCGTATCCGCGCTTTCGCCAACATCATCTATCAGGCCGGCTATGCCTCGCCGATCCGCAAGACGCGCGGTGAGGACATCATGGCAGCTTGTGGTCAGTTGAAGTCGGCAACCGAGCGGGCGCGCAAATCACGCAAACAAATCGAGGCCGAAACGGGCCTGAACCAATAGGGTTCGGTCGATCTCGGCTTGGCTTGATCGGATCGCGCCTTAAGTGTTTTCTGGCTCTGTCTGCACGTCAAAAGTGTTTTGTGCAAACTTAATGTTTCAGATGCTGAAACCACATGCATAATTTGCTATATTTCCAGTGCCCGTTTCTGAATTTGCCTCTTCAATTCGATGCACAAGGCGGTGAGGTGTTTGGGTCAGAGATGGCAAGTTTTTGCGATTCCGCTAGACTGTTCCAGGTGGTGCAGAATGCGCTCGGGTGAACTGATTTTCAGGTGGGCCACGATTATGAATGCAGGTTCTTTTTCGATCATCCGTTTTGGTGCCGCTGCGCTTGCTATCCTCTCGGGTTCAGGCTTGGCCTTCGCTGACGGCCAGAACGCTCATATCGCGATCGAAAACCCTGCCGAGCTGAGCAAACAAGAGGCTTTGGAACACTACCGATCGCTCAATCGCCGCATGGCGCGTGGCTACGCCGTGGCACAATTGAACCTGATCCTAAACTACCAAAGCTGGCCGCTTTTCAACGATGCGCCCTATATTTCGGCAACCCATGGGCAGCGGTATGTGAACAGCTATGCCAATCGCATGGCGCATAACTACGGGACGTTGCAGGAAGGTGAAGAACTTCCCATGGGGTCGGTTCTTGCCAAGGACAGCATGACCGTGACGGATGAAGGTCACGTACATCCCGGTGCCATGTTCATAATGGAGAAACTGACAGAAGGTGCCAGCCCGGACACGGCGGATTGGCGTTACATCATGGTCTTGCCAGACGGCTCGGTGTTTGGGGACACTATGGGCGACCGCGCCGGCGCCGTGGCGTATTGCCATGTCTGTCACGAACAGGTGGCAGATCGGGACTATACGTTTTACGTGCCGGAAGACTATCGGACGCGCGATTGAGCCAACTCAGGCATTTTCGCCCGGCAGCTTCAATTCCGTCGCCTCGCGGCGGCTGAGCTGCTCGCCTTGTTTGCGCTTTGAAAGAACTTCCCGGGCCAGCGCGTATTTGTCGTCCTGCCAGAAGATCAGGCAACCGTTGCAGCCCTTGCCGCAGCAGCCTTCGGTGCCGATGCGGTTGGTCTTGAACCGGCGTTCGTTGCCGTCTTCGCCGATCTTCTCGACCAGTTCGTCGCGGCGGCGCGCATAGGCCGCGGGATTGTCGCGGCCCGAGGTTTCCAATCCCTGCACCAGCTTGTCGAACCGAATGCGGCTCCAGTGTTCGTCGGTCAGGGCGCGTTCCTTGCGCAGAACGGAATAGGCGGGGAACCGGGTGCGCAGGTCGTCGGTATCCTCGTGGTCGAACAGGGTGAAGGGCAGGCGGATCACTGTTTTGGTGCTGCCATGCACCACGTCGATCCGCGCACCATCGGATGCGCGTTCGAAATCATAGACCCGCAGCAGAACCGTCTCGCGCGAGATCGGCGAGACGAAATCCAGCACATCGCCCGGTTCCAGCTTGTTCTTTACCTCGACCAGAAACGCATCCTCGGTCACTTCGGTGACGATCCCGGCATATTCCCACTGCGCGATGGACGCCGTGTGCTCGTAATCATGGGCGTAGTTGGTCAGCCGCCCTTCGTGGAACGCCAGCGTATAGCCGCGGTTTCCCACGGTCTCCAGCTCGCGCATATAGGGTTTCGGGTCCCAGTTCTCGGGGTCGGCATAGTAGTCGTCGATGGCCATGCGATAGGCGCGCGCGACGATGGCGGCATAATATTCCGATTTACCGCGCCCCTCGACCTTGAGGCTGTCCACGCCGATCTTCAGGTATTCGTCCAGCTTGGGCATGATGCACAGATCGCGCGAATTGAGGATGTACGAGCCACGATCGTCCTCTTCGATGGGCATCAGATCACCGGGGCGGCAGCCTTCTTCCAGCAGGAATTCGAACAGGTCGGCGTTTTCCTCGGTGATCCGCAATTCCTGATGGGTGCCATCCTTCAGGCGCAGCTTCAGCGCATAGTTCCAGCGGCAGGAATTGGCGCAATTGCCCTGGTTGGCGCCGCGCTCGGCCATGAAGTTCGACAGCAGGCAGCGGCCCGAATAGGTCATGCACATGGCACCGTGGACGAAGGCCTCGAGCTTGATGTCGGGGCATTTTTCACGGATCTCCACCAGTTCGGGGTAGGAAACCTCGCGCGCCAGCACCACCAGTTCGGCGCCCTGGTCCTGCCAGAACTTCACCGACAGCCACGAACAGATATTGGCCTGGGTCGAGATATGCAGCGGCAGTTCCGGCGCGCGGTCGCGGACGTACTGGAACACGCCGGGGTCGGCGATGATCAACCCGTCCGGCTGCACCTTGCGGACCGTGTCGATATATTCGTCCAGCTTCGGGATGTCCTTGTTGTGCGAAAACAGGTTCAGCGTCAGATAGGCGCGCCGGCCATGGCTGTGGCAGAACTCGACCCCTTCGATCACCTCTTCCAGCGAGAACTCGGATTTTGTGCGCAGCGACATATCGGGCGTGCCCAGATACACCGCATCCGCCCCGTAGAGGACAGCGAGTTTAAGCTTGCGCAGATTGCCCGCAGGCATCAGCAATTCAGATCTGGACTGGGTCATGGCGCCACCTGTCAAAGGATCAAGCCGGCCTTCTAATCCAAATGTTCTGAGTCCAAAACCCCGTTATCTGCGACGGAATCGCGCTGTACCGATGACCTTGACCAGTTGCTGCCGCACAGGTTCGGGTTGCGCCTCGATTGCATTCAGAACTTCGCGCAGTTCGGCCCGCAGCCCGTGCAACTGGTCGATCAGTGAGATCATCATCGACAGTGCATCGGCCTCCATGTCGTACTGTTCGTGCAACTCGCAGGCTAGTTCCAGACGGGCGACGTCGATATTTTGATAAACCAGCCCTTGATCCGACTGTTCCGGAATCACGATTTCCGCCGCCAGGTATTCGGTCAGGCGGTCCGAGGTCAGGCGGGTGACCGTTTCGATCAGTTCCTTTTCGGTCAGGGTCATAGCTGCATTCCTTTCCGCGGATCATAGCGATGCTTTTGACGCCAGGTTTCCATGAACTGCTTCAGTTCATCATCGATCTTGTCCGGTGTCGCAATGGTCAGCTCAATCAGCTGGTCCCCACGGCCGGACGAGCCGCGCTTTTTCACGCCTTTGCCGCGCAACCGGAGCGTTTTGCCGCTGCTGGTGCCCGCTGGCACGTTGACATTCACACCGCCGTCAATGGTCGGGGCCGGGACTTTTCCGCCCAGAATGGCCTCGTCGATTGTGATCGGCAGCGTGATATGGATGTCGTCGCCATGACGTTCAAAAACCGGGTGCTTGGCGACCGAAACCGTCACCAGAGCGTCACCCGGAGGGCCTTCGCCATATCCCGGCGCGCCTTTGCCGCGCAACCGGATGGTCTGGCCGTCGGTGATACCGGCCGGGATTTTGACCTCGATCCGGTCCCCATCCGGCAAGGTCAATTTCTGACTGGCGCCGAACACGGAGTCCAGAAAGCTGATTTGCAGGGTGTAGTTCAGATTGTGACCCGGAGCGTGAAACTCGTGGCTGCGCTGACCGCCAAAACCGCCGCGACCGCGCATGAACTCGGCGAAGATGTCTGACATGTCGTCGGGATCCGCCTGACGCCCCCGATAGGGGTTTCCAGCGGCCTCGGCATACTCTCGGTAATACTGCTGTTGCGGGCGCTCTTGACCCGAGGCGTCTATTTCCCCGTTGTCAAAACGCGCACGTGTTTCAGGGTCTTTCAATAGATCATAGGCTGCGGCAGCGGCCTTGAACTTGGCCTCGGCCGCGTCATCGCCCGGTTTCAGATCCGGATGGCAATCCTTGGCAATGCGCCGGTAGGCTTTCTTGATCTCGGCTGCGCTGGCGTCCTTCGAGACACCAAGAACGGTGTAGGGGTCGTCGCTCATATCACTCTCTCAGGTCAGGGACAGGTTTGATCAGGATGAAGGTGTTCTACCATGCGATTTCAACGGGTAAAACGAAAGAGGCGATTGAATTGTTTCGTAAAATCCCGCAGGCCTGATAGTATCTGCATGTTTGTACCTATTGATTGACGGAGATCGCCGCATGACGCGCAGAATAAAATCCGCCCTGGCTTTGCTGGCCGGGAATGCCATTGGGTTGTTGCTTGCCTCTCTGATCTTGTCTGGATTTGCGATCAAGCCGATCTCGTTCATCGTAGTGGTGATTGTCTTCACCGTTGTGCAGGTTGTGGCCGAACCGCTGATCCTGAAACTGGGCGAAAAGAAAGCACCTGCCCTGAAGGGCGGTATCGCCTTGATCGTGACCTTCGTGGGCCTTTTCGTGACCGACCTGGTTGCCGCCGGGCTGACCGTTGGCGGGGTTTCGAACCTGCTGGCTGCGACGCTGCTGGTCTGGCTGGGGGCGTTGATCGCCAGCGTGGTGCTGCCGATCTACGTGTTCAAAGAGCTGCGTGAACCCAAAAAGTAATCACACAGCGTTCAGGCTGGTTTCGATAGCGTGCCATAGTTCGTCCACTGGTTCGCATCCGACGGACAGGCGGATGAAGGCCGGATCAACGTCGTCGCCCCAACGCGCGCGCCGCTCGGCCGAGCTGTGGACGCCCCCGAATGACGTGGCCGGGCGCAGAAGCGGGCAATTGTTGATGAAGGCTTCGGCCTGGTCTTCGCTGTTCAGCGTCAGGGACAGTAGAAAGCCGAACCGTGTGGCCTGCTCTTGCGCCAGTTTGTGCGACGGGTCATCGGCCAGCCCGGGATAGCGAACCCGTTTCACTGCGGGATGTGCTGCCAGGCGTTCGGCCAATACTTCAGCCGAGCTGCACATCCGGTCGAACCGAACGTCCAGAGTTTCAAGGCCGCGATGCAGCAGCCATGCTTCATGTGGCCCCGGAATCGAGCCGGAGACTTTTCGCCATTCCCCGACCCGTTCCATGATGTCGCTGTCGCGGCTGGCCACATGGCCCATCAGCATGTCGGAATGCCCGCCCATCGCCTTGGTATCGGACGAGACGACCACATCGATGCCCAGATCCAGAGGGCGCTGACCCAGCGGCGTCATCGTCGTGTTGTCGGCAATGGTTACGCCCCCGGCAGCACGCACCTGATCCGCGACCGTTGTCAGATCGATCATGTCCAACCCGGGATTCGAGGGGCTTTCGGCAAAGACAACATCGAATCCGTCAAAACCGCCTTCGGCAAAGGCGATGGTGGGGCGTTCTTCAACAATCACACCCAGCCGCGACAGGAAACGATCGGCCAAAAGGCGCGTCACGTAATAGCCGTCGGAGGGGATCAGCAGGCGTGACCCGGCCTTTACGGTGGCAAACAGCGCCGCGGAAATCGCCGCCATGCCCGAGGGAAAGCTGAGGCACGGTGCGTCTTCCAAATGCGACAGAACATGTTCCAGATGCACCCAGGTCGGGTTGTCCACCCGGCCGTAACTCGCCTGTCCGTCCGGGGCGCCCGGCAGGTGGTACATGCTGCTTTGGGTCAGCGGCAGCGCCACAGGTTCGCCCTTGCTCAGGGCATTTCCGCGCAGATGCAGCATCTCTCCGGTCTTGGGGGCCATGGTTCAGCGCCCCGGAATTTCGTCGCGGGGCGGGGCGGGCTCCCAGTTTTCGATGATCTCGACCGCTTCCTGCGCCGTGTTCACAAAGCGGAACAGGTCAAGATCCTCGTCCGAGATGGTGCCGGCATCGGCCAGTGCTTTCCAGTTTATGACCCTCTCCCAGAATTCGCGACCAAACAGCAGGAAAGGCACGCGCTCCATCCGGCCGGTCTGAATCAGAGTCAGGGATTCGAACAACTCATCCATTGTCCCGAAGCCGCCGGGGAAGATTGTGATGGCGCGGGCCCGCATCAGGAAATGCATCTTGCGGATGGCAAAATAGTGAAAGTTGAAACTGAGATCCGGCGTCACATAAAGGTTCGGGGCCTGCTCGTGCGGCAGAACGATATTCAACCCGATAGAGCATCCGCCCGCGTCCTGTGCACCACGGTTGCCTGCCTCCATCACACCGGGGCCACCGCCCGTCACGATCACGTTTTCGCGGCAGCCGGTCTCGTTCGATTTCACGGTCATCAGCCGCGCGAACTCGCGCGCCTCGTCGTAATAGGTCGACAGACCGGCCAGTGTTTCCGTTCGTGCGGTGTGTTTCTGCGATGGTTCAGGGATGCGCGCGCCGCCGAACATCACGATGGTCGAGGTGATCTCGCGCTCGCTCATGATCATCTCGGGTTTCAACAGTTCCAGTTGCAGACGCACCGGGCGCAGTTCGTCCCGGCACAGGAATTCGTCATCGGCAAAGGCAAGGCGATAGGCGGACGATCGCGTTTGCGGCGTGTCCGGCACTTCGCTCGCTGTCGAGCGATCTGTCTGCGCATCGCGAAACGGATTGTGGCGGTCTTCTCTCATGGGTGATCGATCCCTGCTTGCGTGTTTTCCAAACAGCTATAGGGTTCGCGGGCAGAGTGCCAGTCACGGAAAGACAAGAATGAATTGGAAGAACGAAATATCAGCGGCACAGGATCGTATCGACGGACATACGCAGGTGACGCCGGTGATCGAGAGCCGAATACCGGGCTATCCCGTTGAGCTGAAGCTGGAGCACATGCAGCACACGGGCAGTTTCAAGGCGCGCGGCGCGTTCAATACGTTGCTGAGCCTCGACGTGCCCGATGCAGGGGTCGTGGCTGCATCCGGCGGCAATCATGGTGCAGCGGCGGCCTTTGCGGCGCAGGCGCTTGGTTATCCGGCCAAGATTTTCGTGCCTGAACTGGCGGGTCCGTCCAAGATCGCATTGATCCGGCAGACCGGCGCGGATCTGAGCGTTGTGTCCGGCGAATACGCCAATGCGCTGACACAGGCGCAGGCGCATGAAGCGGAAACCGGAGCGATGCAGATACACGCCTATGATGCGCCGGCGACTGTGGCGGGGCAGGGGACCTGCTTTGCGGAATGGGATGCGCAGGGCTTGCAGGCAGACACGGTGCTGGTCGCTGTGGGCGGCGGTGGGCTGATCGCCGGGGCGTTGGCGTGGTTCGACGGCGCGCGCAAAGTCGTCGCGGTGGAGCCCGAAACCTCGTGCGCGCTGAATGCGGCGTTGCAGGCCGGTGAGCCGGTGGATGTCTCGGTATCCGGGATTGCAGCGAACGCCCTGGGCGCGCGCCGGATCGGGCAGATCTGTTTTGATCTCGCGCAGGGGATGACTTCGGTCCTTGTGTCGGATGACGCCATCGCGGCAGCTCAGAAGATGTTGTGGCAGGCGCATCGTATTCTGGTGGAACCGGCTGGTGCTACGGCGTTGGCAGCCTTGACCTCGGGCGTGTATCGGCCCGAACCGGGCGAGCGTGTGGCCGTTCTGGTGTGCGGTGCGAATATTGCGCCGGACCCGCTTGCGGGGTGAATTATCTGGTTGTGGATGGGCGTTGCGGATTTTATCTATAATTCATGACGGCCACGATTTCCGACACGATTTACCAGAACCTCAGCCAGCAGATCATCACCGGAGAGCTGAGCGCCGGGGAAAAGCTGCGGCAGGATCATATTGCCCGCGCCTTCGACACCAGCCATGTTCCGGTGCGGGAAGCCCTGTTGCGGCTTGAGGCGCATGGATTGGCCCGGCATGAACCGCGCCGGGGCATGCGGGTCACGGCGCTGGACCCGGCAGAGGTGCGAGAGGTCATCGAAATGCGCGTGGCGCTGGAAACACTGGCGTTGCAGCAATCGGTGCAGAACATGTCTCCGGTCGCATTGGAAAAGATCGATCGCGCACGCATCGCCTGTGACGAGGCGCAGACGATGCCCCAATGGGAGGCTCTGAACAGAGCGTTCCATCGCTGCATTCTGACGCCTTGCGGGTTGCCCCGGCTTTTGCATGCAATTGACGACCTGCATATCGCCAGCGCACGCCATTTGTTTGCGCACTGGCGGTCGAAATGGGTGCAGCAGACAGACAAGGACCACGCGGCGCTTGTTCAGGCGCTCAGGCGGAAGGACCTGAGCACGGCAAAAGGTATTCTGACCCGACATATACGCCGCGCCAGCTGATTACGGGCCTGTCAGCCGCAAAACGGCCCGTGTTCGTCGCATTGCGCCATGGGCCTGGCTTGCGTATAGGCCAAACCAACATGAACAGATTCTGTAGGGAGACGCCCCATGTCCAACGCGCAACTGGAAGCCGCCATCGAAGCCGCCTGGGAGGCGCGCGACACGATCACACCCGCTACGGCAGGTGAACAACGCGAAGCGATCGAAGACACGCTGAACGCGCTGGACAGCGGGTCGCTGCGTGTTGCTGAAAAGCTGGAAAACGGCGACTGGCATGTGAACCAGTGGGCGAAGAAAGCGGTTCTGCTGGGCTTTCGCATCAAGGACATGGAAATCCAGACTGGCGGTCCGCAAGACGGCGGCTGGTGGGACAAGGTGGACAGCAAGTTCGCCGGTTGGGGTGAAGATCAATGGCGCTCGGCCGGGTTCCGCGCGGTTCCCAACTGCGTTGTCCGCAAGTCGGCCTATATCGCGCCGGGCGTGGTGCTGATGCCGTCCTTCGTCAACCTTGGCGCCTATGTGGATGAAGGCACCATGGTCGATACCTGGGCGACCGTTGGTTCATGCGCGCAGATCGGCAAAAACGTCCACCTGTCGGGCGGCGTTGGCATCGGCGGCGTGCTGGAGCCGATGCAGGCCGGCCCTACCATCATCGAGGACAACTGCTTTATCGGCGCGCGCTCCGAGGTGGTCGAGGGCTGCATCGTCCGCGAAGGCTCGGTTCTGGGGATGGGCGTGTTCATTGGCAAATCCACCAAGATCGTGGATCGCGAAACCGGCGAAGTGACATATGGCGAAGTCCCGCCCTATTCCGTGGTCGTCGCGGGTTCGATGCCGTCAAAGAACAACATCAACCTGTATTGTGCGGTGATTGTGAAGCGGGTGGATGAAAAGACCCGGTCGAAAACCGGCATCAACGAGTTGCTGCGGGACTGATCGCCGCGGTTGTACAGAAAGGCCGGAGCAGACCCGCTCCGGCCTTTAGATTTTTTTGGGGTGTCGTTCAAGGTGAGGCCGAACCCCGACCAAAACCTGTCCTGAGCATGAGGCTCATCTCAGAGGATCACCCTTTGTGGGTCAGCGGTTTTCACCCTGCATAGCGTCAACTTCTGAGTTTTCAGCATTGGTTTCCGCGCCTTCGTTGTCGCCGCCGCTTTCGCTGTCGCCTTCGCTTTCGTTATCGCCGCCGCTTTCGTTATCGCCGCCGCTTTCGCTGTCGCCTTCGCTTTCGTTATCGCCGCCGCTTTCGTTATCGCCGCCGCTTTCGCTGTCGCCGCCGCTTTCGCTGTCGCCGCCGCTTTCGCTGTCGCCGCCGCTTTCGTTGTCGCCGCCGCCTTCGCTGTCGCCGCCGCTTTCGCTGTCGCCGCCGCTTTCGCTGTCGCCGCCGCTTTCGTTGTCGCCGCCGCCTTCGCTGTCGCCGCCGCTTTCGCTGTCGCCGCCGCCTTCGTTATCGCCGCCGCCGTCCTGAGCGTACGCCGCACCCGGCGTCACAAACGACAGCACAGCGACAGCAGGTACTCCGGAAAGCGCAATCACACTTGCAGTCGTCATCATTAACTTGGACAGAACACTCATTTTAATTCTCCTGTAAAAAATGACTTTCGCAGTGGCTCCAGCGTAGAGATGGCCTGTCTTCATCGTTGCAAAAGGCGGGAAACGCGTCGAACTCAGCAGAAAATGGCTAGAATCACGACTCAAATGTGGCAAAAATGTGCCCGATTCAACTTGGGGAATCGAATTCGAGCACTGCTCAATTTTTGGGCGAAAACGGGAAAAGGGTTTTGCTGAGTCGCATTCCTGCAAGTCCTCAGGGCCTAAAGGCCAGGCAGCGGGCTGCGGAAGATCCTAGCCTCAAAGCCTGGATCGATGGAAGCAGTTGACCCTTCAAAACACCGCGCGTAATGCATGGCCCATGGAAAAGCAAAAGAAGCCCTCGCGTCAGCAAGTCTATACCCTTCTGGTCCAGATCGGCCGCAAGGATGGAGACGGGCTGCCGGACGGTGCGACCGGGGCGGCACTGATCTGTTATGCCAGTGGCGTGGACGAAGCCGAGGCTGTGCGCGAGACGGTGGCTATTCTGAAGCAGGCCGACACCGCGCCTTTGGATGTCACCGGCTACGGGACCCTGGCCGAGCGTGAGGCACAGGGACATGAGATCGAACCCGACGAACGTGCCCTGATGCAGCGCGCGCTGGATGAAAACGCCGTGATCGTCGCGCAGATGACACCGTTCTTCGGAGACGAGGCGCAGACCTAGTTCCGCGTACCGAACCACTTGCGATAGATTTCGTCATAAGTTCCGTCTTCACGCAACGAAAGCAGGGCCTGGTTGACATCCTCGACCAGAGGCGACCCTGTCGGGAAAGCGATACCGTAGTTTTCGCGCAGGAAGACGCCGCCTGTCATCGATGCAATCCGCCGGCCTTCATGGGCCGCGTAGTAGGACAGGATCGGTGCATCGAAGACCACAGCGTCAAGTTGCTTGGCCTCGAACGCATCCAGCATCTGCTCCAGCCCGGGATAGCCGGTGAATTCAATCTCACGCCGGTTCAGAAAGCTTGCCGCGGTCGAGTCCGTGATTGTCCCGACACTCTTGCCATACAGGTCGTTCACCGAATTCACGCTGCCCGTGATCGCCTCCACGGTCATGACCGAGGTGATGCGGGCCGTGAAAACGGACACGATGAACAGTGACGAAACAACCAGAACGACACCCAGAAGCCGGCCGAATGGCGTGCGCGGCATCCTCTCTTCGAAACCGCCGTTCACGACAAGGTTCAGCGCCCACCAGAACGAGGGAAACCAGGCTTCGTTCAGCTTGCGGTCGAAATAGGGTTGGGCGCGGCGCTCAAAGCTCCACATCAGCATGCCGCCGCCCAACAGAATGGCGAAGGCCAGGCCGATGGCGATGAACAACTCTTTTGAGAGCAACGCATGCAGCAGCGACGGCTGGCGCGCGGCTTCCGATGGCACCATGATTTGCAGGCCCGCCTCAAAGATCGGCTGGGTGAAGTCCATTTGCGTTTCCCGCTGCGCGGTGATCGAGATATTGGCAACTGCAAGATCCGCAGATCCATCCCGGACCGCGCCCAGCATCTCCGAAAAGGAATCGACCCGATTGACGGAATAGTCCCAGTTCAGCGCCTCTGCCAGCGCCGCGAGCAGATCCATCGAAAAGCCGGTTTCCGCACCGTCCTCGACATAGGAAAACGGGGGGCGGGTCACTGTCGTAACCGTGAGAGACTGCGCCATGCTCTGCTGCGCGAGGACGGCGAAAGTCAGGCAGATCAGTGCGAAGAATGCGCGCTTCATATTCATTCACCTGTTTCGCGGCCCTGTAGCGCGATTATGCGGCGGGCGGCAAGATGGTCGCCGGGTAAACCGTCATGATTTGTCTGGGTGTCGCTTTGATACCAGCTCGGTTGGGTGAAAGGATATTTTTGCGAATTGGGGTTGGAAAACCGGCCAATTCGTTGAATCTGTGCGCGAACCCGCGAAAGACACTGTTCCAGAGGCCATTGCATGACCGACCCCGTCCAATTGACAGCCGATCTGATCCGTTGCCCATCGGTCACACCTGCCGAGGGCGGCGCGCTGGTTCTGCTGGGGTCGGTGCTGGCGGACGCGGGGTTTGAATGCACGCGTGTCGACCGTGGTGGCGTCAGCAACCTGTTCGCACGGTGGGGCCAGAAAGGCCATCCGCGCAGTTTCGGGTTCAACGGCCATACGGATGTTGTGCCAGTCGGCGATGAGGCCGCGTGGACGATGCCGCCTTTCGGGGCCGAAATACGCGATGGTGTGATGTATGGGCGTGGGGCAACGGATATGAAATCCGGTGTTGCGGCATTTGCGGCTGCGGCGATTGATTTCGTGCGCGACACCCCTCCGGACGGAGCCATCATCCTGACCATAACCGGCGACGAGGAAGGCGACGCGCTGGATGGCACGACCGCCTTGCTGGATTACATGGACGGCGCAGATGAACATATGTCAGTCTGCCTGGTGGGTGAGCCCACCTGCCCGAACAGGATGGGTGAAATGATGAAAATCGGCCGTCGGGGGTCGATGACTGCGTGGTTTACGATCACAGGTGTTCAGGGCCATTCAGCCTATCCGCATCGCGCCAAAAACCCTTTGCCAGCCATGGCGCGGCTGATGGATCGGTTGGCGGGGCACGAACTGGATCAGGGCACGGACCACTTCGATGCTTCGACATTGGCCGTGGTGACAATCGACACCGGGAATGCGGCCACCAACGTAATTCCGGCGCAGTGCAAGGGAACGGTGAATATTCGATTCAATGATCTGCATTCCGGGGCCAGCCTGAGTGACTGGCTGAAGTCGGAAGCGGATCAGGTGGCCGCTCAGTTCGGCGTTGAAATAGATGTCGCAATCAAAATTTCCGGCGAAAGCTTTCTGACCCCGCCGGGGCCATTGTCGGATCTGGTGGCCGGGGCGGTGAAGGCAGAAACAGGCGCAACGCCCGAGCTTTCGACGACCGGCGGTACGTCGGATGCGCGTTTCATCAAGAACCACTGCCCGGTTGTCGAGTTCGGTCTGGTCGGGCGCACGATGCATCAGGTCGACGAGTGTGTCGATGTGGCCCAGATTGAGCAGCTCAAGTCTATCTATACCCGTATCCTGACTGACTATTTCGCCTGATCCATGCAGCGCACATTGGTGATCATGGTGAAGGAACCTCGTCCGGGCCGCGTCAAAACGCGGCTTGGACGAGATATCGGCATGGTCGGCGCAGCGTGGTGGTTTCGGCACCAGACCCGGTCCTTGATCCGGAGGCTGCGCGATCCCCGCTGGCGTATCGTTTTGGCCGTTTCACCCGATCAGCAGGGTCTGAAAAGCCGCGTCTGGCCAGCTGACCTGCCACGCGCGGCGCAGGGGCGTGGGGATCTGGGCGATCGCATGGCGCGGATGCTGCGCGGTATGCCCAAAGGGCCGGTTTGCCTGATCGGCGCGGATATTCCGGGCATTTCGCGCCCCCATATTGCCCGTGCTTTCGATGCATTGGGGCGTTCTCAGATGGTGTTTGGGCCTGCCCCCGATGGTGGCTATTGGCTGGTCGGAGCGCAACGGTATGCGGCCTTGCCGGCAAGTCTGTTCCGCGACGTGCGCTGGTCGACGGAACACGCATTGGCTGACACGCTTGCTTCGATCCCCGGCTGTCGGGTGTCATTGCTTGATCTGTTGCGCGATGTGGATACGGTTGCCGATCTTGAACCCTGAGGTTTTTTGGTCATGACGCGGTCGCAAACGCATGCTAGGCCGGACGTATGACTCGCATTCCTACCAAGCAGGAGGTCCTGGACTGGATCTCGGCGAACCCCACCCTGACCTCGAAACGCGATATCGCCAAAGCCTTTGGCATCAAGGGCGCGGATCGGATTGATCTGAAACGTATCCTCAAGGAGCTTGAGGCCGAAGGCCATCTTGAGAAGCGCAAGCGCAGTTACCGCGACCCGGATCGCCTGCCGCCGGTCAGTGTGTTGCAGGTGAAAGCTCCGAACAAGGATGGAGACCTGTTTGCGCGGCCGCTGGAATGGCATGGCGAGGGGGTCGAGCCCATCGTTCTGATCATTGCTCGTGCCAGCGACCCGGCGCTGGGCGAGGGTGACCGCATTCTGGCCCGTCTGACGGCCGTGCATGAGGAAGACCACAATTACGAAGCCCGCCTGATCCGTCGTATCGGGACGAACCCCCGTAAAATCGTGGGTATCTTCCGAAAAGGGGCTGAAGGCGGGCGGATCGTGCCGATCGACAAGGCCGGATCGACCGAATGGCTGGTGGCCGAAGGCGCCGCGCTGGGCGCCAGGGATGGCGAACTGGTCGAGGCCGAACAAGCCGGGCCGAAAAACCGCATGGGGCTGCCCCGCGCGCGCATCGTTGAACGGTTGGGCGACCCGACTGCGCCCAAGGCCGTTTCGTTGATCGCGATCCATCAGCACGGTATCCCGGATGATTTCCCCGACAAGGTGATTGCCGAGGCCGACAAGGCCAAGCCCGTTGGCCTGAAAGGCCGCGAGGACCTGCGGGATTTGCCGTTGTTGACAATCGATCCCTCGGACGCGCGCGATCATGACGATGCCTGCTATGCCCATGCTGATGACGACCCGAAAAACCCGGGCGGACATGTGATCTGGGTCGCGATTGCCGATGTCGCCGCCTATGTGCGCCCAGGCACCGCGCTGGACCGCGAGGCGCGCAAGCGTGGCAATTCCAGCTATTTCCCCGACCGTGTCGTGCCGATGTTGCCGGACCGTCTGTCGGGTGATCTCTGCTCGCTGCACGAAGGCGTGCCGCGCGCCTGTATCGCGGTGCGGATGCGCATCGATGCAAACGGCAACAAGATCGACCACCGCTTTGTGCGCGGGCTGATGCGCTCGGCCGCGTCCCTGAACTATGCCGAGGTGCAGGAGGCCATCGACGGCACCCCCAATGACCGCACCGGCCCGCTGCTGGACAGCGTTCTGAAGCCGCTCTATGCGGCCTATGGCGCCTTGAAGACGGCGCGCAACGAACGCCAGCCGCTGGAGCTGGACCTGCCGGAACGCAAGATCGTTCTGAACGACAAGGGCGAGGTCGAAAGCGTGGCCTTCCGCGAACGGTTGGACGCGCACAGGCTGATCGAGGAATTCATGATCCTGGCCAACGTGTCCGCGGCCGAGACGCTGATCGCCAAGCGCAGCCCGTTGTTGTTCCGGGTGCACGAAGAACCCGCGCCCGAAAAACTGGAAAACCTGCGCGAAACGGCACAGGCCGCCGGGCTGAATCTGGCCAAGGGGCAGGTGCTCCAGACCCGTCACCTGAACGCGCTGCTGAATGCCGCCGCCGGCACCGAGGATGCCGAGCTGATCAATCTCAGCACCTTGCGGTCGATGGCGCAGGCCTATTACAGCCCGGAAAACTTCGGCCATTTCGGGCTGGCGCTGCGCAACTACGCGCATTTCACCTCGCCCATCCGGCGCTATGCCGACCTGATCGTGCACCGGGCGCTGATTTCGGCCCATGGCTGGGGCAAGGACGGGCTGACCGAGGACGAAATTGCCCGGCTTGAAGAAACGGCCACGCATATTTCGGATACAGAACGCCGCTCGATGATGGCCGAGCGCGATACGACCGACCGCTATCTGGCGGCCTATCTCAGCGAACGTGTGGGCAACGAATTCACCGGGCGGATCAGTGGCATTGCCCGGTTCGGGGCCTTCGTGAAGATGGACGAAACGGGCGCGGATGGCCTGGTGCCGGTGCGGTCTTTGGGGCGCGAATTCTTCCATTTTGATCGAGAGGCAGGAACGCTGATGGGCTCGGAATCCGGGCTGATCATCGCCATCGGCCAGCGGGTCACGGTGCGGCTGACCGAGGCGACACCTGTGACCGGCGGGTTGGAACTGGAACTGCTGTCCATCGACGATCAGGCCCTGCCGCGCGGGCGCGGACCCGCCAAGCGGTCGACGCGACGCAAGGCAGCCAGCACCAAGCGCAAGAAGGACAAGATCAAGCGCAAGGTCGAACGCAAGCGCCGTCAAAGGTGATAGGTCAGCGCCCGGGCAATCAGCCAGCCATGGCGGGTTTCATCTATCTGGCCCGGGTCATCGAACAGAATGGCCCGGTTCCCGTCGATCCTGTCTTCGCCAGGGAAGGCCGTGGTGAAATCACCGATCAATCGGCTTTGGCAGTGTACGAACAGCGCGAAATCCGCGGATTTATGAGCCCCCAGCCGGATCGTTGATCCTTTGGGGGCTAGATAGGCGGGCTGGCCCCAGCGCAGCTCTTCCCGCAATGGATTGGCAGCGGGCAGAGAGTCTGCCGTTTCAAAGATCAGATCGCGAAGCGCCAAAACCCCCGCGCGTGCGTGCGGGGGCAGGGCTTCAAAGGCCGATGCGACCGAGGGGTCATCAAACGGTTTCATGCAATCGGTATCGCCTGTTCCATCCGGTCCACGTAACTGTTCAACAGGTTATCCTGTTTGATCCTGCGGGTCAGTGGGGTATCGGCAGGTGTTGCACGCATGGCGGCGAGCATCGGGCCGACGCTCATGTCTGCTGATGTCGGTTGATCCGCCAGCAGGAAGCGGGATTGCCACAGATAGGCCGAGATCGCCTCGAGATCGCGTTCGAGCCGGTCCATGCGCTCGGGCAACGAGAACCGTCCGATCCCTTGTGACGTGATCCCCTTCAGAACGGATTTTCGGATCGCATTGGACACCGGCTTACGGATCAGGGCCGGAATTCCGGTGAAAAAGGTTTCGCGAAGGATTGGCCAGACCTCATCATTGCCCCAGCGGTCCAGAACGATGTGGAAATACAGATGCTCTTCGGCCATGCGCACCAGCGCGCGGGATTGCGCTTTTTCCACGTCCGAAAGCCCCTGATCGAACGCGGCCCCCTTCTGTTCCAGCCAATCGCGGATCAGATCGCTGTCCGGTATCAACCGCTCTGGCGTGCGCAGGACGGGCAGTTTTTGATGCGGCATCTTGCGCGGGTCAAGCATGTCTGAACGCTGCCAGGCCTGGCCGGAGTGTTGAAGCATCATGGCTGTCTTGACGCAGAACGGGCTGGCGCTGAACAGCCCGAAGGCAGAAGGATAGGTGAGAAGGGTCAGCATCGTGCGGCTCCGTGTTTTTTCGACTTGCCAGATAAGTAAACCGACCTAATGACAGTTTTTGTCATCAGGGTTAGGCTAGGGTTCATCATGTCCCGCACCGCCCGATTGTTCCAACTGATGCAATCCCTGCGTTCTGGCCCATCGCCCAGAACGTCTGAACAGTTGGCACAGGATCTGGGTGTTTCTGCCAGAACAATTCACAGGGATATTGACGCGCTGCGTGGTCTGGGGGCCGTTATCGACGGTGAAGCGGGGTTTGGGTTCACTCTGATCGAAGATGCCACGCTGCCGCCATTGGGTTTCACTGATGACGAGCTTGAGGCCCTGGTTCTTGGCCTGCGCGAAGTTCAGGTGATTGGTGACCCGGCCTTGTCAGATGCAGCCAGCGCCGCCCTGCGGAAATTGCAGGGGCGATTGCCACAGCGACAGTCCCATCGGCTGAGCCACGCGGTTCTGGCGGCAACGCGGTTCAATCGCCCGCCCGCGCCGACCATCGACGTGGCCATTTTGCGGCAGGCGACGTGGGACGAACGCGCGGTCGAGTTCTCGTACACGGACGCAAAAGGCGATGCCACACGAAGACGGGTGAACCCGCTGAGCATCGTCTACATGGATCGATCAAATGTGTTGCTCGGCTGGTGCCACCTGAGACGGGATTTTCGCGTCTTCCGGTTGGATCGCATGCAGGACATGTCTGTGACAGATCAAAGCTTTAGACCGAACCGCGTGCCGATGCTGCGCGAGGTTTTGGCGCAAATCCGCGCAAAGCGCGACGCACAGGAGCGCGATGAGGATGCCTGAGACTTTGTGATTCACCGATTTTGCGCTACCCTGAGGTTGAGCAGTAATCAGGAAAAATCGGAATGCATAAATGCGTAGGCGGCGTCATGACCGTCGCATTGTGGGCATCCATAGTGCAGGCGGAAACATCAGAAAACACGAAATGGCCAGACAGTGCAGTGACCGGCGAAACGATCCGGCTGGCCTCGGCGGATGTGACGGTTTCGATCCGTCCGGTCCCGCGCCCGGCAGTTGAGGCATTGCGGGTGTCCGCGGCCGTGACCGCACGGTTTCAGGCCTGGCTCGGCGCGTTTCAGGAGCGCGCGCAGCAGCAGGGCATAACGGAAAGAACGTTGAACAGGGTGTTCTCGGACATGACCTTTGACGAGGACATCCTGAAAAAAGACCGCAATCAGGCGGAATTCTCGAAACCGATCTGGGAGTATCTGGATTCCGCAGTCTCGGACTCGCGCGTTTCCAATGGTCGTGCCGCCATGCAGCAACATCGGCAGGTGTTGAAGCAAATCGAGGCTGAATATCGCGTTGAAAAAGAAGTGGTCACGGCAATCTGGGGGCTGGAGACATCTTTCGGCTCTTATCGTGGCAGCAACCGGACGCTGAGTTCCCTGGCGACGCTGGCCTTTGATGCACGGCGGGCGCAGTTCTTTGAAACGCAGTTGATCGCCGCCCTGAGAATCGTGCAGGCAGGGGATGTCAGCGCCAAAAACATGCTGGGCAGCTGGGCAGGTGCGATGGGGCACACGCAATTCATGCCGACCTCGTATCTGGATCACGCGGTTGATTTCGATGGCGATGGTCGGCGTGACATCTGGTCGGACGACCCAACGGATGCGCTGGCCTCGGCCGCGTCCTATCTGGCGCGGCACGGATGGAAAAAGGGGCAGCCCTGGGGCGTTGAGGTGCGCCTGCCCGAAGGGTTCGACTATGCCACCGCCAAACGGGACTACACCCTGCTGCCGTCAGATTGGGCGGCGCGTGGCGTGGTGGGGCGTGACGGCAAACCGATCCCGGATCACGGGCAAGCCGCAATCCTTTTGCCCGCCGGGGGGCAGGGCGTGGCGCTGATGATTTTCGACAATTTCAGCGTGATCGAGGCCTATAACGGGGCCGATGCCTATGTGATCGGTATCGGACATCTGTCCGACCGGCTTGCGGGTGGTGAACCGTTTCAGTCCGACTGGCCCCGAGATGAGCGGGCGCTGAGCTTCACCGAGAAGAAAGAGTTGCAAACCCGGCTGACCCAGGCCGGGTTTGATACGAAGGGTATAGATGGGCGCACCGGGCCGAACACCATCAATGCGGTCCGCGCTTACCAACTTGCGCGGGGCTTGGTGCCGGACGGCTATCCAACTGCGACACTTTTGGAGCGGCTGAGGTGAACAAAAAGAGGCGACCCAAACGGGCCGCCCCTTGATCGAAGCCTTTTTTGATCTCAGGATGCGGCTTTCATCAGCCCCTGTGCGATGATTTCCGCCTGTGCTTCGTCCAGCGACTTGTGGATGCGCACGAACATCTCGTCGATATCCGCCGGGGTCAGGATCAGCGGCGGCGAGATGATCATACGGTCGCCCACATGGCGCATGATCAGATTGTTGGCAAAACAGCGGTCGCGGCAGATATAGCCGACCGTGCCGGGCTCGGACGCGAACTTGGCCCGGCTGGCTTTGTCGGGGGTCAATGCGATGGACGCCATCATGCCAACGATCTTCGCCTCGCCCACCAGCGGGTGATCGGCCAGCGCCTCCCATTTCTGTTTCAGATAGGGGGCGGCAACGTCGCGCACGTGCTCGACGATCTTCTCTTCTTCCAAAATGCGCAGGTTCTCAAGCGCCACAGCAGCGGCGACGGGGTGGCCGGAATAGGTGTACCCGTGATTGAATTCGGTGCCGCCAATGACTTCGGCAATCTCGTCATTCACGATGGACCCGCCGATCGGCGCATAGCCCGAGCTGAGCCCCTTGGCGATGGTCATGATATGCGGTTTGATGCCCACGGTTTGTGATCCGAACCAGTTGCCGGTACGGCCGAACCCACAGATCACTTCGTCGGCAATCAACAGGATATCGTATTTGTCGCAGATGCGCTGAATTTCCGGCCAGTAGGTATCGGGCGCCACGATCACGCCGCCTGCACCCTGAACCGGCTCGGCGATGAAGGCCGCGACGCGGTCTTCGCCCAGCTCCTGTATGGCCTCTTCCAGCTCGCGCGCGCGGGCCAGGCCGAATTCTTCGGGTGACATGTCACCGCCTTCCGCCCACCAGTTCGGTTGGTTGATGTGGTGAATGTTCGGGATCGGAATGCCGCCCTGCGCGTGCATGCCTGCCATACCGCCCAGCGAAGCCGACCCGACGGAAGACCCGTGATACGCGTTTTTCCTGCTGATGATGATATTCTTGTCCGGCTGCCCCTTCTCGGCCCAATAGGTGCGTACAAGGCGGATGTTGGTATCGTTGGCCTCGGACCCACCAGCTGCGAAGAAGACATGATTCAGATCACCCGGTGCCAGCTCGGCGATCTTGGCGGCCAGTGCGATTGCGGGCACGTGAGTCGTCTTGAAGAAGGTGTTGTAGTAGGGCAGTTCGCGCATCTGGCGCGCCGCGACATCGGCCAGCTCATCACGGCCATAACCGATATTGACGCACCAAAGACCTGCCATTGCGTCCAGAATTTCCTCACCTTCGCTGTCGGTCAGGTAAACCCCGCTGGCGCGTGTAATCACGCGTGCCCCTTCCTGCCCCAGCGCACCATTGGCCGAGAAAGGATGGATGTGATGCGCCGCATCCAGCGCCTGCAATTCGGCGGTCGGCATATGGTTGGTTATGGTGGACATCGGAGAATCTCCTACAAGAACGCAGTTGCGGTTCACAATATGATCAAATTCATCGCTGTCAATCGAATCGGGTTGAGTCAGGTGGAAGTCAGGGCCTCCGCGATCAATTCCATGCCTTGCTCAATGTCCTGTGCCGTTGCTTTTGCGGCTTTTTCGGCGTCTCGGTTGCGCAAAGCGGCAATGATATCCTTGTGCCGATCCGGCAGGCTTTGAGTCCCGAATCGACCACATACGACACGCAGCGACGGACCGAACCGCAACCAAAGCCTTTCGGCCAGATCGCTGAGAATCGGTGCGTTTGCGTGTGAGTACAAGGTTTCGTGGAACGCCTGGTTCAGACGCAGATATCCGCCTACATCCCCGTCAGCAATCATACGGTCCAGATGCATGTCGAGTCGCTCCAGATGATCTATATCTTCGGTTTGCAAATTCGACGTTGCGCGCCTTGAAAGCTCTGATTCTATTGCGGTTCTGGCAAAGATCATTTCCTGGATGTCGCCCGGGGACAGCAGCGGCACACTTACACGCCGATTGCCTTGGAACACCAATGCCCCGTCCGAGATCAACCGGCGGATGGCTTCGCGCACCGGTGTCATGCCAACACCCAGCGAATCAGTCAGGCCCTGGATCGTGACAGGCTGGCCGGGAACCAATTCGCCGAACAGGATTTGTGATCTGAGCGTTTGATAAACCTGCTCATGCGCGGGCTGTTTCCCTTTGTCGTTTGTCGACGCAGATGCCTTATTTTTGATCAAATCCAATTGGTTCTTCCCATTTCGACTAACCCTGACTTGTCAGGTGACAGACCTCGTGAAACCATACGCTGGATCGAGGAAAAACGCAAAACTTGATCAAATCCAAAAAAACGGGAAAATAGCCGTACACTTGCAGGGAGAAGAATATGACAATCAAAACGCTGACCATGACAGCGGTCATCGCATTGGGGACTTCGGCGGCATTCGCCGAAGAGGTGCGTGTTTACAACTGGTCCGACTACATCGACGAAGAATTGCTGAGCAAATTCGAGGAAGAAACCGGCCTGACTCTGATCTACGATGTGTTCGACAGCAATGAGGTTCTGGAAACCAAGATGCTGGCCGGTGGTTCGGGATACGATGTGGTGGTGCCGTCGGGCACATTCCTGCAACGTCAGATTCAGGCGGGCGCATTTCAGGAACTGGACATGGCCAAGTTGCCGAATGCGGTAAATCTGTGGGACGTGATTCAGGAGCGTACCGCAGGGTATGATCCGAACAATGCCTACTCGATCAACTACATGTGGGGAACGACGGGCATCGGTGTGAACGTCGACAAGGTCAAGGAAGTCTTGGGTGACGACGTGGCCTTGAACAGCATGGATTTGGTTCTGAAGCCGGAGAATATGGAAAAGCTGGCCTCGTGTGGCGTTCACTTCCTTGATGCGCCAGCCGAAATGATACCGATGACCTTGCAGTACATCGGTGAAGACCCCGACAGCCATGACCCGGAAGTGATCAAGAAGGTCGAAGACGTTCTGACAAGCGTTCGCCCCTACATCCAGAAGTTTCACAGTTCGGAATACATCAACGCGCTGGCCAATGGCGATATTTGCGTAGCCGTGGGTTGGTCCGGTGATATTTTGCAGGCGCGGGACCGCGCGGCCGAAGCCGACAACGGTGTGAACATCGAATACCACCCGTTCGCAGAAGGGTCGTTGATGTGGTTCGACCAGATGGCAATTCCCGCCGACGCGCCGAATCCGGAAGGTGCGCACAAATTCCTGAATTTCATTCTGGATGCCAACAACATGGCTGCTGCGTCCAACTACGTGTACTACGCCAACGGCAACAAGGCGTCTCAGGAATTTCTTGAGGAAGACGTGATCGGCGATCCGGCAATTTATCCGGATGAAGCCACGATGCAGAACCTGTACATCACGACTCCGTACCCTGCGAAGACACAGCGGGTCGTGACCCGTCTTTGGACCAAGATCAAGTCAGGCACCTGATCCGGTCAAAAGCGCGGGGCGGTCTGGCGATCGCCCCGCCGCACTATTGTCCAAACTGACCATGCGGGGGCTGCTTTGAGTTCTGACGTTTTTGCGCCGTGGAATGACCCACAGGCGAAACCCTTGATCCAGTTCCAGAACGTGACCAAGCGCTTTGGCGAGTTCACGGCGATCGACAACCTGTCTCTGGATATTTTCGAACGTGAGTTTTTTGCCCTGCTCGGCCCTTCAGGGTGCGGCAAAACAACGATGATGCGGATGCTGGCCGGGTTCGAGACCCCGACCGAAGGCCACATCTTGCTGGGCGGGCAGGATATCGACCCCATCCCGCCGAACAAGCGGGCCGTGAACATGATGTTCCAGTCCTATGCCCTGTTCCCGCATCTGAGTGTCTGGGAAAACATCGCTTTCGGTCTGCGCCGAGACAACATGCCCAAGCACGATCTGGAAGACCGGGTCGAAGAGATGCTGCGCCTGACCCGGCTGGAACAGTTCGCCCGTCGCAAACCGCATCAGATCTCGGGCGGTCAGAGGCAGCGCGTCGCACTGGCGCGCTCGTTGGCCAAAGCGCCCAAGCTTCTGCTGCTGGATGAACCGTTGGGTGCGCTGGACAAAAAACTGCGACAAGATACCCAGTTCGAGCTGATGGATATTCAGGAGAAGACGGGCACCACCTTTGTCATCGTCACCCACGATCAGGAAGAGGCGATGACAGTCGCCACCCGCGTCGCGGTGATGGATCAGGGCCAGTTAAAGCAAGTGGCCACCCCGGATCGGATCTATGAAAACCCTGAATCTGTTTATGTCGCTGACTTCATCGGAGATGTGAACATCATCGAAGGTCGCGCGACACGATCCGGAGAGGACGCCTACCAGATCGTATGGGCCGAAGGTCAGGCCCCGTTTTCGGCGTCTTCGCCTGCTGTTTTCTCAGACGGTCAGTCCTGCCATCTGGCGATCCGCCCCGAGAAAGTGACAATCTCTGCCGAACGACCCGTCGATGCGGTCAACGCCGTGCAGGGCAAGGTTCACGACATTGCCTATCTGGGCAATCTGTCCACCTATCACGTTGAATTGGCAAACGGCACGATCATCAAGGCGCAGACGGCCAACACCCGCCGCATCTCGCGCCGTTCGTTCACCTGGGAAGACCCGGTCTGGCTGTCCTGGACAGCCACGGCTGCGGTTCTGCTGGCCAACTGATGCGCCGCGCCGTTCTGATCGCCATTCCTTACGTCTGGCTGTTGGCCCTGTTTCTGGTGCCGTTCTTCATCGTTCTGAAGATTTCGCTATCGGATACCGCACTTGCCATCCCGCCTTATACGCCAACTTTGGACCTGTCAGCCGGTTGGACGGGGATAAAGGAGTTTTTCAGCCAGCTTGATCTTGAGAATTATGTCTGGCTGACCGAGGACGATCTGTATTGGAAAGCCTACCTGTCCAGCGTCAAGATCGCTTTTATTTCGACCTTCCTGACCCTGCTGGTGGGCTATCCCATTGCCTACGGCATGGCCCGGGCACCTCAGGAATGGCGACCGACACTGATGATGCTGGTCATCCTGCCCTTCTGGACCTCGTTCCTGATCCGGGTTTACGCTTGGATGGGCATTCTGTCGAACGAAGGGTACCTCAACCAGATCTTGCTGTGGACCGGTATCATCTCGACCCCGCTGACGATCCTGAACACGTCAACTGCCGTCTATATCGGCATCGTCTACACTTATCTGCCTTTCATGATCCTGCCGATCTATTCGGCGTTGGAGCGTATGGACGGATCGCTGATCGAGGCGGCGGAGGATCTGGGATGCTCTCGTTTGCAGGCCTTCTGGCTGGTGACCATCCCGCTGTCCAAGCCAGGCATCATCGCAGGGTGTTTCCTGGTGATGATCCCCGTGATCGGTGAGTTCGTGATCCCATCCCTTCTGGGTGGTTCCGGTACGCTGATGATCGGCAAGGTTCTGTGGGAAGAGTTCTTTTCGAACCGTGACTGGCCGGTGGCAAGTGCGGTGGCCATCGTGCTGCTGCTGATCCTTGTCATTCCCATCGTGCTGTTCCAGCGCAACCAGCAGAAACAGGCGGAGGCAGAGGGATGAACAGATTGAGCTGGTTCAACACGGTTTCGCTGACACTGGGATTTGCCTTTCTGTACATCCCGATGATCATCCTGATCATCTTCAGCTTCAATGAAAGCAAGCTGGTTACGGTCTGGGCCGGGTTCTCGACGAAATGGTACGGAGAGCTGCTTCGGAACGAAGCGTTCCTGGATGCCGCTTGGGTCACGATCCGGGTCGCGGTCTTTTCGTCGACGCTGGCGACAATTCTGGGAACGGCCGCCGCTTATGTACTGGTCCGCAGCGGGCGCTTTTTTGGCCGGACACTGTTTTCCGGCATGATCTATGCGCCGCTGGTCATGCCCGAAGTGATCACCGGCCTGTCGCTGTTGCTGTTGTTTATCGGCATCGGCCTGGATCGGGGTATTCTGACCATCGTTCTGGCACACACGACTTTCTCGATGTGTTTCGTTTCGGTCGTCGTATCCTCGCGCCTCATAACTTTTGATCGCTCGCTGGAAGAGGCTGCGCTGGACCTTGGATGTTCGCCCGCGCAAGCCTTCCGTCTTGTCACCCTTCCGATCATCGCACCTGCGGTAATCTCGGGTTGGTTGCTGGCCTTTACCCTGTCGCTGGATGATCTGGTGATTGCGTCCTTCACTTCGGGGCCGTCGGCAACGACATTGCCGATCAAGATATTCTCGGCCGTGCGTCTTGGCGTCAGCCCGGAAATCAACGCGTTGTCGACGATCATGATCGCTGTGGTGACGGTCGGGGTAATCACGGCCTCGCTTGTGACCAAACGCGCTATGGTACGGCAGCAGCAGGACGAAATGGCTGCCGCGCGCACCGAATGAAGCGGATTTTTCCAGACTACGCCTATGGCAGCGACCCTCTCGACGGCTGTTGGTGGGACGAAACGGTTGCCAGCCCGGATTGGCCAGAGTTCCAGGGTGACATGCATGTGGATGTGGCCATCATTGGGGGCGGATTTACAGGCGTTTCGGCTGCCCTGCATTTGGCTGAAAACGCTTCGGTTGCGGTGTTCGAAGCCGGCGCACCGGGGTGGGGAGCCTCGGGCCGCAATGGCGGGTTTTGCTGTCTTGGCGGCTCAAAACTTGGCTACGAATCCATGCAGCGCCGGTTTGGCCGCGATGCTGCTTTGGACTATGCGAAGGCGGAACAGGAAGCGGTTCAACTGGTCGCTGATCTGTTGGTACAGCATCAGATCGATGCGGATACCCACTCCAACGGGGAAACCCAGCTGGCGCATTCCAGGCAGGCGATGGACATGCTGCGCCGCAATGCAGACGAGGCGGGAACCCTGCACGAAGCCAGAGACCTGCCTGCGAAGGGCATGGGTGGCGCGTTTCATGGTGGATACACTTCGCCGGTCGGTTTCGGGTTGAATCCTCGCAAATATCTGTTCGGGATTGCCCGAGCCGCCGAAGCAATGGGCGCGCATCTGTTCCGGAATTCCCCGGTTCTGAGCGTAGAAAAAACGGCGTCCGGCTTTGTGTTGCAAACGCAGAGCGGGTCAGTCAAAGCGCAGGCGGTCTTGGTGTGTACCAACGGATATTCCAGCGAGGATATCCCGGCCTGGATGTCCGGACGATACATGCCTGCACAGTCGACTGTCATGGTAACGCGACCCCTTGGCAGATCCGAGCAGATGGCACAAGGATGGACTACGGATCAGATGTGTTACGATACGCGCAATCTGTTGCACTATTTCCGCCTGATGCCAGACGGGCGCTTTCTGTTCGGGATGAGAGGCGGCCTGCGGTCATCGGCCGGGGCTGAAGCGGCCATTCGGCGAAAGGTCCAGCAGGATTTCAAACATATGTTTCCCGCCTGGTCGACGGTCGAGGTCACTCATATCTGGTCCGGTTTGGTGTGCCTGTCACGGGCCCTGACACCTTTTGTCGGCCCCGTTCCGGATCAACCGGGAATGTTTGCCGGGTTTGCATATCACGGCAATGGCGTCGCCATGGGCACGTATTGCGGTCGAGCACTGGCACGCTTGGTTCTGGGGCAGGACGCCAGGCTGCCGGCCGTGATGACGCAAACACCGGGTCGGTTTCCTTTGGGACGCTGGCGCCGCGTGCTCATGCCGCCAGCCTATGCCATGCTGGCGCTGGCCGACCTGCGATAAGGCGCGGCGTTACAGAATTGCGGTTTCCAAGTTCAACCCTGTCACGTAATCGGGCGCACCATTTTCAGCGCGCCAGAGGCAATACGCCGCCATGCGCCACGCATACCATGGCCTGAGCTGTAGATAGCGCGCGACGATTTCCGGTCTGCCGTAGGCCGAAAGAAACTGGTCTTCCTCTTTCTTCGACAGTGGTGAGCCTCGGTAAAGCTGCTGCATTGCAGGCGACAAAAAAAGTGCAAGGTCTTCGCAGGGATCGCCCAGGGCCGGGCATTGCCAGTCGATCAAGGTCAGACCGCCGGTCGCCACCAGGATATTGCCTGCCACGGGGTCGCCATGGATCAGGCACGTCCGTTCCGTAGGTGCGACCGGATTCGTAGGTTGCAAATCGGCGAGTTTGTCGCGCCCGTGTGACGTACAGCCTTGCAGAATTCTGTTTCCATGAGCTCGCAAGTCTGCGCTGCCGTTGCAACCGACTGGCGCCTGGACGGCAATGGGCAGGGTATGAAGCTTGCGCAGCAAGGCGCCAACCTGGGCTGAATCCTGCCGCCAGGGTGCTCCGGGGGCGTGGTCGTAGAACACCCAGCGGGCTTCTTTGTATTGCCCTGTGGCCCGCAACCTTGGCACGAAACCCGTGGCGCCAAGCGCCTTCAGGCATTGGGCCTCCAACTCTGCATCATTGCGAAACAAAGGATTGCGCAATGCTGTGCTGTAGAGTTTCAGGACCTTGTCGTTGTCGCGGCCCTTGACCTTCCACACCCTGTTGGTGCGCCCGCCGTACAAGGTCTCGAACCGAGGATGCGCGTTGACCAATCCTTGCGCGTAGAGATGGTCAACCAGATTTCGAGGGGGGGCAGGCAGGTCGGGCAGAGGTTCCATCACTTCTTATGGCGAGTCGATTTGCCAAGCTTTGGCCCGTCCCGCCCGACAGATCAAGCACCAGTTCGGACTGCGGTGACCTGAGTTGCGGGAATCACCTGACCGCCCTGCAATGTCAGCAAAACAGTATCGTCGCCAACCTGTGCTTCGACGACGCGACCGTAGGCGGCGACAGGTTTCTCGGAGAGCAACTCATCGCCTTTGTAGCTTTCCAGGGTTGCAGTGTAGTTGCCTGAGGCCAATGGATTTCCAGAAGAATCCACTCCGGCCCAAACAAACTCTTCAGTTGTCGTGGGTACAATGACTTTATCGATCACCGTACCGTCACTGTCGCGGACCACCAATTTGGTTGCGTCCGCATCAGGGTCGGCCTGAGCAAACAGTGTTACGGGCTGGCCGTCAAAGTGAAAGGCTGATGTCGAACGGACGTCCATGCCCACCCAACTTGCAAGCTCGTTCAGTTTCGTACCGCCCAATGCGTTGGCCAGGGTGGACAAGAGGTCATTGGTCTGGACTTGTTGCTCGACCATCGAGAACTGCGCCAACTGAGACGCATACTCGGTCGAATCCATTGGCTCCAACGGATCCTGATTCTTTGCCTGCGCCGTTAGCATCAGCAAGAACGTCTCAAAGTCCGACGTAATCGCGGACTTTTGTGATGCCCCGGCCTTTTGTTGATCCGCAACGGGCTGCGTGGTGTTGACAGGCGTAATCATTGGTCAAAACCTCATGTCGATGCCCCGGCCCGAGGCCAGATTCTGTGGATGGGAAGTTGTGTGATCGATCCGTTCCTGCGGCGCAGCTTCTGAATGTGAGGGGGATTGGGTGTCAGCGTCATTTGCGTCCTTTTGATCTGCGCCAGAACCCCAAGAGGTTCCCAGATCAAAGCTCAGATCCCCATACCCCAGTTTCTGAAACTCTTCTGTCAGAACGGACAAATGACGTCGCATTAACTCGAGGGTTTCCGGGCGCTCGGTCGCAATGGTGATTTGCAGGCCGTCCTCCCGGCCGTTCAGAACAATCGACACACGCCCAAGCTCTTCCGGATTCAACGCTATTTCGGTTGCTCCTGATCCGGTGCGTGTCTGAACCGCTGCCGACAGCTGACCAGCGATCGCACGGGCGATTTCTGCTCGGGCGGCAGTAGACGGAGCCGTGAGTTGAGGCGCGGAGTCGCGCGAGGTCAGCGGCAGAGGTTCCTCTCTGGCGGCAGGCAGGGCCTCAACCTCGACAACGGGTGCAACCGGTTCGGCTTCAACAGCAGTTGCCATCAGCTGAAGCTGCGCCACCGAGGGCGCCCGGTCAGGCGCTGACGGTTTGGGCGTCAGAATGTTCACTTCGGGCAACGGTTTCTTTTCAGGGCCCAGCGGGAGGGGGACGGCCCCCGTTTGTTCGACCGTGCCTTTTGGCTTTGCAAGCTGATCAGACATCTGGCCGATTTCGGTCATGGCTGCCACTTGCACAGGTTGGGGCGCCGGACCCTGCGCCTTCTGCGAGAGCGACGGAACCGGGGAAGGCGTGCCGCCTTGTGTGGGCAAACCTATGGATGCCAATACCTGTGGTTGATCCGGTATTTCGGAGGGGGTTTGATTTGCCTCCGCAACCTGAACCGGCATCATCGTTACCTCGTCCAAGCCGGGGGTTTCGAGGAATGCAGAAGGGGTTTTCTGTTCGCCGGTGCGTTCTGAAATCTGGGTGGGATGGGCCGTTGCAGATGCCTCGGCCGTTGTCTCCGGCACAGGCTCGGGCTCTGCTTCGACATTATTCAGCTCGGCACTGATGGCAGCGTTTTCGCCTTCAGGGTGGCCGGTGGCACCAACCTCTTGCCCGAGGACATCCTGAAAGCTCTCCGATCCGGTGTTTTGGCCCGGAGCCTTACGAGATGTGACGGCTTTCTCGGGTGTGGTCGGCGTTGCGTTCGCCAGCGTTAGGGGGTTGGGCATTTTGCTCCGGCTCCGTGTGACTGGTCGGAACACTGCCTGTAGGAAGTTACGTTTATTTTAACCGCTTTCACCTTTGATCGAGAAAGTTCGAAGCAAATTCGGAGAATGCCATGAAGGTTTCCACCCTTCCTCACGTATCTCAATCACAGTCACCCCAGACCCGGCTGAAAAACGCCGCCATAGAGCTGGAGGCGGCGTTTCTGGCGGAAATGCTGAAATCTGCCGGGTTGGGAAAAACCCGCCAGTCCTTTGGCGGTGGCGCCGGTGAGGATCAGTTTTCTTCGATGCTTGTTCAACATCAGGCGCAGCAACTGGCCCGGTCCGGTGGCGTGGGCCTTTCCGAAATTCTGTTCAAGTCACTGATGGAGAAAACCGATGACGTCTAAAGTCGATAATGCGTTGATCAAGTCTTTGGAAGAAGTCCTGGATTTGGAACGTGCCGCACTTGTGCAAGGGGATCTGGACCGTTTGTCCAGCATGGTGCCTGAAAAAGAAAAGCTGATCGGGGCAATCAATGATCTTCAGGTGCTGGAAAGTGAGGCACTGATTCGCGTTCAACAGAAAGCCGAGCGCAATCAGGCGCTGCTGAACAGCGCGGCTGAGGGCATCCGGGCAGTCGCCAGCCGAATGGCTGAATTGCGGCGCGTTCGGCAGGAATTCAGCACCTATGGTGCGGACGGACAGCGAAGTGAATTTGCGGTGCGCAGCGTGGCAAAGCTGGAAAAGCGGGCATAGGCAGAAGTTTGATTCAAATCCGAAATTTCTGGGTTACGCGTTTTAGCACTCCGTTAGGGGATCGGGTTCAAAAGTGGTGTTGCACCTGAGATCAACAGGTGGCGCGAACGGCCACGCGGCGCGTCGCACAGGTCAGAAAGACACCAATGCCCGCAAATAGTGCGGGGTGAACATGGGCAAAACGGCCCGAACGGAAAAGGATGAAAGCTATGTCCAGCATTCTGACAAACAATGGCGCGATGGTTGCGCTGCAAACGCTCAAGTCGGTTAACAAGAACCTGGCCTCCACCCAGAACGCGATCTCGACCGGCAAGGATGTCGCAACGGCCAAGGACAACTCGGCAGTATGGGCGATTTCCAAAGTGATGGAGTCGGACGTCAAAGGTTTCAACGCCATCAAGGACAGTCTCGCGCTTGGTGAATCGACCGTCGCCGTCGCACGGAATGCTGCGGAAACCGTCACTGATCTGCTGACCCAGATGAAAGGCAAGATCGTCGCCGCGCAGGAAGACAACGTTGACCGCGGCAAAATCAATGATGATGTGACTGCGCTGAAAGGTCAGATCGCGTCCGTTGTCAGTGCGGCGCAGTTCAATGGTTTGAACCTGGTTGACGGCTCTGCCGGTTCCGCTTCGATCCTTGCGTCGCTGGACCGCGACAGTACCGGCGCCGTAACCTCGTCGTCGATCACCGTTGCAGGGCAGAACCTGTCAACCGGCGGTTATGTCACCAAGCAGGTTTTTGACGGTTCGACCGGCGCATCGACAGGCAACGATCGCGTTGGCGCAACCATCGACAACGGCGCGACTGCCGCAACCGCGCTGGTCACCGACGAATCCAGCGGTGTGTTTGCCGCCGGTGACAAGGTTGTCGTCGCGATCAACGATCAGGTCGTGTCCTATACCGTGTCTGCCGAAGACGCCGCCGCGACAACGACCGGTGATCTGGTTGCCGTTGGATTGAAATCGAAGATTGAAGAGCTTGGGATTACCGGTCTGACCGTGGATTATGACTCGGGCACAGCCGGAACCCTGTCCATCACCAACGGTACGGGCTCTGACATTTCGTTCTCGGCTCAGTTCGTGAATGCCGGTGCAGGTGGTCTGGGCGCGCTGGCCGGTATTGATGTCTCGACCGGTGCGGGTGCGACCGCAGCCCTGGCCGCCGTTGAATCGCTGATCGATACTTCGATCGATGCGTCGGCTGCTTTCGGTTCCTCTCAAAGCCGGATCGAAACTCAGAAAGAGTTCATCTCGAACCTGTCCGACTCGTTCAAGTCAGGTATCGGGTCGCTGGTCGACGCGGACATGGAAGAGACTTCGGCGCGGCTACAGGCGCTTCAGGTTCAGCAACAGTTGGCGACACAGTCGCTTTCGATCGCCAATCAGGCACCGCAGTCGATTCTGTCGCTGTTCCGTTAATTTGCATAATCGGTTGGGGCGCGGATTTCGCGCCCCATCAATGACTGCCTGATGACGGCCCTTTGGAAGGATTTCAAGTGACACCGCAAACCCTAGCCCATCAAACCTATGCGCAAACAGCCGCGCCGACTCGGACGCCTCGAGACACGGAATACGAAGCGATTTCAAGGATCACACGGCGTCTGAAGGCAGCAACAGCACAAAAGGCAACGGATTTTTCGGGCTTTGTTCAGGCCGTGCACGAAAACCGGCGGCTATGGGGGGTGCTCGCAACCGGCGTTGCCGATTCCGAGAATGCCCTGCCCAACGATCTGAGAGCCAGGATCTTCTACCTTGCCGAATTCACCGAACAACACAGCAGCCGCGTTCTAGGAGACGGCGCAACCGTTGAACCCCTGGTGGAAATCAACACGGCTGTATTGCGCGGATTGCGCCAGATGAGGGTAACTTGATGAGCGGACTGGTCCTAAAGCTTGCCCCGAAAGAAAGGGTTCTGATCAACGGGGTCGTGATTGAGAACGGCGATCGCCGCGGCCGGTTTTCGATCATGACGCCACAGGCGAATGTTCTTCGACTGCGGGACGCGATTCATCCGGATGAGGTGAATACGCCGGTGCGCCGCGTCTGCTATGCTGCGCAGCTTGTATTGTCGGGTGACATCGAACCTGGCCAGGCACGTCAGCAACTGTTGCGCCGCGTGGAAGAGCTGAGCCAGGTTTTTACGGATGCAGATAGCCGTCGGGTTTTGGCCGAAGCCACGGATGCCCTGGTTGCAGAGCATTATTACAAGTGCCTCAAATCGCTTCGCTCGCTTCTGCCGCGCGAAGAGCGGCTGATGGCTTATCAGCAATGACATTCCAGCCCGTCATCCCAAGCGGTGGAATCGTGGGCTGGCGGTTCTTGCAACGTACGTATGAAAGCCAGCTCCAGAGTTTTTCGTCGTCAGCTGCGAATGAAAGAGAGACACAGTATTTTCTGGACAACATCGGAAAAATCCAATCCGCCGAACAGCTGGTGTCGGATCGCAGGTTGTTGCAGGTCGCATTGGGTGCGTTCGGACTGGAAGGAGATTTGGACAACCGGTTTTTCATACGCAAAATCCTCGAGGATGGGACACAGGCGGATGACGCGTTGTCCAATCGATTGGCCGACAAGCGATACCGGGAGTTTTCTGACGCCTTTGGGTTTGGTCCCGGTGCTGTCCGAAAAACCGCGCTGACGTCCGACATGGGGCAAATCGCCCAGGCCAATTTGACGGCACGGTTTGAAATTGCCGTTGGCGAGTCGGATGAAACGATGCGCATTTCGCTCTATGCACAACGAGAACTTTCGGATCTCGCCAACAGGGCCTCAAGCGCAGACACAAAGTGGTTCGATCTGATGGGGTTGCCCCCTTTGCGCAGCATGATGGAAACGGCACTTGGACTGCCGTCATCCTTTGCGCAGCTGGACATTGACAAACAACTGGTCGAGTTCAAGGCCAGGTTGCTCAAACTGACCGGCTCGGAGGATCTGGCACAGTTTTCGAACCCAAAGTCCATCGAGAAACTGACCGACACCTATTTGGCCAGAAGTCAGATTGCGCGACTTCAGAACACGATCTCGCCGGCGCAGACCGCATTGATCTTGTTGGGGGCCGGTTGAGCAGAGTGCCTCCGGGTCGAAGTGATCGATGAAGCATGATCTCACAGGCGTCACGTTGATCAAGGCAATGCGGGTTTCTTCAGAACTGCAAACGAAAGGCCTCAACCGTTCAGAATCTCATCGGCTGCGGTTCGTAAAGCATATGATCTGACGGGTCGGGACACATTGTGCAGATTGACGTCGCCCAGCGGCACGGCATTGGAACAGGCCGGTTCGATGTCTTCTGAAACGACAATGCGGTGCCCTTGCGTCTTGCCGAATTCTCCCAGGCGCGCTGCGATGTTCGCGGCCTGACCGATAACCGTGAAGTCAAGGCGTTCACGAGACCCCACATTGCCGTAGGTGACACGCCCATAAGCAACGCCGATCGAACAGTCGCAATGCACGTCCGTGCCTTCTTTGCGCAGTTCACCCAAAGTTTCGACGATTTTGATCGCCGAGCGCTGGGCATTGGCGCGGGCTGTACTGGCATCTTCGTCCGTTGCCGGGAAAACGGCCAGCACAGCGTCGCCAATGAATTTCAGAACTTCTCCGTTATTGTCGTGAACAATACCCGAGACTGTTTCAAAGAACTCGTTCAGGAGACTGATATATTCCCCCCGGCCCAGCTTTTCTTCCAGGCTTGTTGAATTGCGGAGATCGCAGAACATGATTGCGGCGTCGATCTCATCCCCGTCACCCCGCCTGATTTCGCCACCCAGCACACGCGCGCCGGTGCGCTTGCCGACATAGGTTTCCAGCAGGACCTGCGCGTTTTCGCGCTGCATGAACACTTCGTAGAAACGGGCAATGACAGAGGAACACTCAAAGACAAGGCCCAGGTTTTCGGTCGTGAACCCGTCCGGGTGATCGCAGGTCAGCGTCAGAACATTGGTGCGCCCGTCGGAAAACGGCAAAGGCATGGCCACGTAATCCGTTGCGCCCTTGGCCCGCAGATCTTCCATGATCGGAAAGCTGTTATGCGGGTTTTCATCGTTCAATCTTTGCCGCACGCCACCCAGGCCGTTCGAGACATGCCGCAAAGGACTGTTGATGAACGCCGGGTGGTCATAGATTTCGTATGTCGGGGCCCGGGTCAGAATCTCGTCTTCATCTTTTTCCCAGATATAGTGCTTTCCCGCGATAAGCGGGTGCAGAGACCAGGCCAGAATGCTCAGCCTTTGTATCGCGATGCCATGCTCCAGCATCTTCTCGGCCAGCGCTTTGGTAAAGCTCTCGGGTGTTGTTGCAGTCGAAGCACCACGCATCAACCAGTCAATCAGCGGGCCGCTGATATTGCCGTCTTCAGGTTCGCGAAGGCGGTTTTCGCCCAGATCGATTTTCGTATAGGCGCCGGGCATAAACCCTATGCAGCCTTGTATGGCCGCGCTTTCAGGCAGGGCTTCTTCATAGGCCCAGACAGAATTGGCCAGATTTTCCGAACCCAGATTGATGTCGTGGTAAGTGGCAGTGCCTTTGAACGGGCAGAATGTTTGCAGATCTGTTTCTTCGCTCAGATCAACACAGACATCCGCGCGGGGCACATAGATCGTGGGCGGCAGGCGCGTTTCATACATCACCTTGGCATTTGTACTTTCAGCCAAAAGCACATCGTTTCGGTAAATGGCAATTCTACCATTCAGCGATTCAACCGATATTCCATACCCATTGATCTTTGGTGCGGCGTGGACGTTCACATGCGACCTCCCTTGCCTGGGGTTGTTCTAGAATGGGGCTTTGCATCGCACATTCCAAGAGGCGGCGAAGGGAAAAGTGCCAACGCATACGGTCACACGGCAAGGCTCAGACCATCTGTATGACGTCTTTTTCGATGGACAGCATATAGCCTTTTTTGGCGATGTTCTTGACCAGAAGTTCACTGACCATCTGGTTGCCAAGCGCATCCCGCAACCGTTTGATCCGCGTCGCGCCCGCAGCTTCGTCGCAATCGGCTGCATTGCGGCCGGAAATCATCGCCTCGATCTGGGCCCCGGACAACACCTCGTCATCCAGTCGCGATTCAGCCAGAACCGAGAGGGTTTCCATGGCGGCGGGCGTGAGTTTGAAATCCATGTTGTTGAGGTAGACGGTGTTTTCCTCGCGGCTGATCAGCAGGGATGTCACTTGAATGCCGGTGCGTTCGATTTGCGCCATGCGCCGGTTCAGCAGAACCAGCATCACCAGAAAGACCAATGCCGAGGCCATCATCGCACAGGCAAAAACCAGCAGCACATAGATCACCATCCGATAACTGGACAGGGTGTCCGCGAAGGCGGTGCCAGACTGGGCCAGAATTTCAAGCAACCGGATTTCAGTTTGCGAGGTCAGATCGGCCTCGACAAACAATCGCTCGACCCGCGCGTTGAATGCGTTGGCGTCCGGCAGGGTCCAGAACAGGAAAACGGCGGCAGTGATCAGGATGGCGACAATGGCTGCGATGCCCAGCACGACCAGCCTGACACCAGACCGGCGCGCATCAGAAACGGAGATAGAATTGTCCGGCATTGCCCTTCCTCTGATCCAACCCTTCCGGCCCGAAAACGGACTGCACTTCAAGCAAGGTCCAACCTGACGCGCTCAGGCGCCGGGCGATTTCTGCATGGGCCTGGCCCTTGTCGCAGTTCGAGACCTGAATGACCCCATAATGCAAACGCAGCGGGTTGTCTTTCTTGGCCTTGTAATCCGCATAGCAATCCGCGGCAGACGCAGCAGTGCCAAGCGATATCAGGACCGCAAAGGTCAGAGAAGAGAGGATCTGTTTCATAGGCCGCATCCTGCGCATGAGTTGTCGCGATATTCAATAACCCAAGGGGTTTGCGGGTTCTGATATCCGATAACACCGGGCCGTTATTGCTTGTCTGAACCGGTC
The DNA here is from genome assembly GCF_024628725.1 of Ruegeria sp. YS9. NCBI lineage: Bacteria > Pseudomonadati > Pseudomonadota > Alphaproteobacteria > Rhodobacterales > Roseobacteraceae > Ruegeria > Ruegeria sp. YS9. The sequence goes on along the minus strand of NZ_CP102409.1, from coordinate 2,702,395 downwards.
GCCCCCAGTGTCAGGGCAATCACGACGCGCTCCGTCACACGGTCGCCCAAACACTATGAAGGACACGCATCATGCACAGGAAATTCATTGCTTTCATCGTTGCGACCGCGGTTGCAATAACCGGGGTTTCTGCTTCTCAGGCGCGGGCTGCTGATGCAAAGGACATTCTTGGCGGGCTGGCGGCCATCGCGATCATCGGGGCCGGGGTTCACTATTACAACAAGGAAAAGAAAAAGGATCGGGCGGCTCGCCATCAGACATATACCCCGGCACCTTACACGCCGCAGCCAGTGCGCCCTCTGCCGCCGCGCGTGGCGCGATACGATCTGCCGCAGCGCTGCCTGCGCACATTCAACGGGTATTCACAGGATCATCCGCTGCTTGGGCCTAAATGCCTCAAGAAGCACTACAAACATGCCAATAGCCTGCCGCAAGAGTGCAAAGTCGGTTTCTGGAATGGCCAAAAGGTCAAGCGGGCATACGAACCCGCGTGCCTGCGCCAGAAAGGATACCGTGTCGTTTATCAGTAACAACGGTTGAGCAGGAGCGGCGCCAATGACGCGCCGTGTGAGAGAGGGCGGTGTGGGCTGCCCTCTCTTTTTTTCTTGCGGCGCTGTGTGAAACGCGGTTTTCCAAAGGCATGACAAAACCAGACTTCGAACTTGAGCAGGCGCTGCTGGACCGGGGCCATTATCGCATCGCGGGTGTGGATGAGGTCGGGCGCGGCCCTTTGGCGGGACCAGTTGTCGCCGCGGCCGTGATCCTGAACCCACAGGCCATCCCCGAAGGGTTGAATGATTCCAAGAAGCTGACGGCCAGACGTCGGGCCGCGCTGGATGCCGAGATCCGGCACAGCGCCGAGTTTGCCGTGGCCGAAGCCTCGGTCGCCGAGATTGACGAGATCAACATCCTCAGGGCATCGCATCTGGCGATGCTGCGCGCGGTCGAGGCTCTGTCGCCGGCCCCTGATTTCCTGCTGATCGACGGGAACATGATTCCACGCGGCCTGAAAATCCCGTCGCAGGCCATCGTGAAGGGGGATGCCCGATCGGTGTCGATTGCAGCCGCCTCGATCCTTGCGAAAAACTGGCGCGATCAGGTGATGGTGGATTTGGCGCAACAGCATCCGGGATATGGATGGGAAACCAACGCCGGTTATCCGTCAAAACAACACAAGGAAGCACTGCAAAATCTTGGCGTGACCCCACACCATAGACGTTCGTTCAAGCCGGTGCACAATATCTTGTATCAAGAGTAAATCGTAAGCCGCTGATTCAAAAAAGAAATTGACGCCGATTCGTCTTTGACTCATCCTTGTCTCAACCAAATGAGCGCAAAAGCGCCGTGGACACTTGAGGCAGTGATATGACGACAACCACCAAAAAGGGCGCAATAGCGCCCCCTTTAAACACGATTCTATCCGGGGACTGCATCGACGTGATGAACAGTCTTCCCGAGGCATCCGTTGACCTGATTTTTGCGGATCCGCCCTATAATTTGCAGTTGAAAGGCCAACTGCATCGCCCGGATAACAGCCAGGTGGATGCGGTGGACGATCACTGGGATCAGTTTTCAAGCTTTGGTGCCTATGACGAATTCACCCGCGCGTGGTTGAAGGCGGCGCGCCGTCTGCTCAAGCCAAATGGCGCGATCTGGGTGATTGGCTCTTACCACAACATCTTTCGTGTGGGTTCGGCCTTGCAAGATGCAGGGTACTGGATTTTGAATGACGTTGTCTGGCGCAAATCCAATCCGATGCCCAACTTCCGCGGCAAGCGTTTTACCAACGCGCATGAGACGATGATCTGGGCGTCCAAGCGCGAAGGGGCCAAATACACCTTCAACTATGAGGCGCTGAAGGCCCTGAACGAAGGCGTGCAAATGCGCAGCGACTGGGTGCTGCCGATCTGCACCGGGCATGAACGTCTGAAGGATGAAAACGGCGACAAGGCGCACCCGACGCAAAAGCCCGAGTCTCTGCTGCACCGGGTTCTGATCGGTTCGACAAATCCCGGCGACGTGGTGCTTGATCCGTTCTTCGGCACCGGCACCACGGGTGCGGTAGCCAAGATGCTGGGCCGCGAATTCATTGGTATCGAACGCGAGGAATGCTATCGCAAGGTGGCCGAGAAACGCATCGCCAAGGTGCGCAAGTTCGACCGTGAGGCTCTGGAAGTCAGCGCCAGCAAACGTGCCGAGCCGCGTGTTCCGTTCGGGCAGCTGGTCGAGCGCGGCATGCTGCGCCCGGGCGAAGAGCTCTATTCCATGAACCAGCGCCACAAGGCCAAGGTTCGCGCCGATGGCACGCTGGTCGGCGACAACGTCAAAGGCTCGATCCATCAGGTGGGCGCTCATCTGGAAAATGCGCCGTCCTGCAATGGCTGGACCTATTGGTGCTTCAAGCGTGACGGCAAAACGGTTCCGATCGACGTTCTGCGCCAGCAGATCCGGGCCGAGATGAACTGATTTCAAGAACACCGCCGGTGCCTGTGGCCTGACACAAGGCACTACGCCTTGCCCCGCCGATCCTACGGCGGGGTCTTTTGTTTTTGGACCAACAGTGATTGCATGAAGATGACCCTGACACTGCAAGAAAGATCACGGCCATGACCGAGACAACCGCGCAGCCCCGCCGCAGCCTGTTTTTCACGGAACCTGACACTTTCGATCTGGACAACAAATACACCGAGGCCGCGTTGGAGCGGCACAAGCGCGAAGGGCTTGAACTGGCTGTACGCGCGCGCTGGGTGGCCATGGCCCTGACCGGGGCTCTGCTTATTTTTCTGAACCCGCAATGGGATGTGCTGTGGTATCATTTCATCCTGCTGCTGATCTGCGCCAATGGATGGCTGATCCGCAGCGCGGGCCGGGTGGGGCAATCCCGGGTCGAGCTTCTTTTGATCTTTGTTGATCTGTTGATCATGACCCTGGGGATGATCGTACCCAACCCGTTCAGCGATGATGTCCGGCCGCTGGCCATGCAATATCGGTTTGACAACTTTCAGTATTTTTTCGTCATTCTGGCGGCTGGAACCCTGGCCTATTCCTGGCGTACGGTGATTGCCATCGGTTCGTGGACGGCAATGATGTGGACGATCGGTTGGATCGTCGCCTGGTGGGTGGCCACGCCTATTCCGGAGATCAGCGAAAAGGTTGCAGAGGCCTTGCAGGGCTATCCGGATGTTGCCGAGCTGCTGGATCCCAACAGTTTCATGATACCTCAACGTATTCAGCAGGTGATCGTGTTCATGATGGTTGCAGTAACGCTGGGCATCTCGATGCGGCGACTCAATCAATTGTTGATGAACAACGCGGGGCTGGAACGGGAACGGGCCAATCTGTCACGGTATTTCTCGCCCAATGTGGTAGATGAGTTGAGCCAGAACGATGAACCGCTGAAACAAGTCCGCAAAGCGGATGTGGCCGTTCTGTTCATCGATATCGTCGGGTTCACCAAATACGCTGCCGGGCGGGACCCCTATGAAGTGATCGAGGTGCTGCGCGGGTTCCATGCCCGTATGGAAACCGAAGTATTCCGGCACCACGGGACATTGGACAAGTATCTGGGCGACGGTTTGATGGCGACCTTCGGCACGCCGGTGCCAACGCCTCTGGACGCGAGCAATGCCCTGGAATGCGCCCGTGCGATGGTAGGCGCGATCGACCGTTGGAATCTGGAACGTCGCAGGGTTGGAGAGCCCGAAATCCATGTCGGCGTTGGGGTGCATTCCGGCTCGGTCGTACTTGGGGATATCGGTGCCAACCGGTTGGAATTCGCGGTGATTGGCGATGCGGTCAATGTGGCTGCCAAGCTTGAAGCGCTCACGCGTGATTTCAAGGCGCGTGTCATTGTCAGTGATGCCGTGCGCCTGCGGGTTGCGGAAGAAAACCCGTCGATGTCGGAGGCCATGGCCGGTTTTGTTGCCTGTCGCGACCAATCCGTGCGAGGGGTCGAGGCGCCGATGGATGTCTGGGTGATGAAAAGCTGAGGGCCTCCCGCCCGTCAGAACAGCATCGCAGATGCAGTGCTGACAGTTGGGCCAAGCAGCGCGCCTGTGCGCGCTGCGGTCACGCTTTGGGCATGGGGTTCAGAGATTTGTTGTAGGGGTGCCAGTCGGTGATCTCGGGATAATAGTGGCGTCGCCACGCGCGAACGCGCGGGTTCATGACCCGCCGCCACAGCGGAGGGATCATCGCGGCCACGGTCATGACGGGATAGCCATAAGGCAATTGCGGAGCTGTGTCCGACGCGTGATGTTGCAGCAGCGGAAACCGGCGGTTGGGTTTGTAATGGTGGTCCGAATGGCGCTGAAGATTGATCAGCAACCAGTTCGACGCTTTCTGCGAGGCATTCCACGAATGGCGTGGCAATACATGCTCGTACCGTCCGTCGCCCAGGTGTTTTCGGGTCAGGCCGTAATGCTCCACGTAGTTGACCAGCTCGAGCTGCCAGATCGCGACGCCAGCCTGTAGCACAAACAGCGCAACGCCGGACCATCCTCCGATCAGGCCAGCCAGTGCCAGCATCCCACCTTGCAGCGCCCAGTACCGCCAGAAAGGGTTTGAGCGATCTGTCCATGGTCGGTCTTTGCGGGCCAGCTTGTCGCGCTCGGCGCTGAAGGCCGAAACCCAGCATTGCCACAGAACGCGGGGATAGAAGCGATGAAACCCTTCGTTGTAGCGCGCCGTCACCGGATCGCGCGGGGTTCCAACATGGCGGTGATGGACCAACAAATGCTCGGACCGAAAATGAGAATACAGCACCATGGCAAGAAGAATGTCACCCAACCAGCGTTCCAAGCGGCTTTTCTGGTGCATCAACTCGTGGCTGTAGTTGATCCCAATCGTGCCCGAAATGACGCCCATGCCAAAGAACAGGCCGATTTTCTCTAGCGTTGACAGATGGGTGTTGTGGGTTGCGTACCAGATCAGACCAAAAAGGGTGACGAACTGGATCGGGACCCAGAGTTTTGTCAGCAATATGTACCATTGCAGCGCCGTGTCCGGCGTCTCGGGGTCGGCGTTTTGAGTGTTGAGCCCGGTGATCCGGTCCAGCACTGCAAAAGCCCACCAGGTTGCGGCAGGAACCAGCAGCAGTGACCATCCACCGGTAGCAGCTGAAAACCAGACCAGCGGGATCAGCAGCAGCGACACCCAGAAAGGGGATGCAGATTGCCAGCGGGACAATGTGCCAGTTGCGATCATCTTTTCTGCTCCGACTTTTTGGACATACCCTAGACATGGCCCGAAGACTTGCACAGCGGACTTATTGTCCTTTCCAAAGGTCATAGGCCTTACGCATCACGGTTGGCAGGTCGCCGGGCCTGAAGCTGTGCTTGTCGACGACCGTCAGATGTTCGGGTACGTCGTGATCAGCGGCATCCGTGGTCCAGATCCGCAAAATCAGGTGGAAATGTGTAAATGTATGGCGCACTTCGCCCGGCAACATCTTCCAATTCGCAGGGAACGGGGCACGTTCGGTCGGGGCATCGTTCCACTCTGATCCGGGCCAGCCCAGCATTCCGCCCAGCAGGCCTTTGTCAGGTCGGCGTTCCAGCACCATGGCACCGTCTGCCATACGCGCGACATACACGTGCCCATAGCGGGTTGGCTTGGGTTTTTTGGGTGTTTTTCTTGGCAGGTCGGCTTGGGTGCCTGCGACGCGGCTCAGACAGGGGTCACGCAGGGGGCAGATGCCACATGTCGGCGACTTCGGCGTACAGATGGTGGCCCCCAAATCCATGACCGCCTGCGCGTAATCGCCGGGGCGTGCGGCCGGGGTCAGGGCTGACGCCTTTTCCTTCAGCAGGGGTTTGGAGCCGGGTAACGGGTCGTGAATGTCGTGGAGCCGGGCCATGACACGCTCGACGTTTCCGTCCAGCACGGTTTCGGGCTGATCGAATGCAATGGCCGAGATCGCAGCCGCAGTATAGGGGCCAATGCCGGGTAGCTTCAGCAGGGCGTCAAAGCTGTCGGGAAACCGGCCATCGCAGTCCTGCGTGACAGCGCGCGCGCATTTCAACAGATTGCGGGCGCGAGCGTAATAGCCAAGCCCGGCCCATTCCCCCATGACCTGTTCGTCCGGTGCGGCGGCCAGGGCCTGAACTGTGGGCCAACGGGTGGTGAAACGCAGGAAATAGTCACGAACGGCGGCAACTGTTGTTTGCTGTAGCATCACTTCGGACAACCAGACCCGATAGGGATCGGGGCGTATGCCGGCGGCGCGATCCGCCGGACCCGTGCGCCATGGCATTTCGCGGGCGTGGCGGTCGTACCACTCCAGCAACGCATCACTGACGGTCAATTCAGCAGAGTCACGCAAGTTTTATCCATCTCCCTGTCGGGTTTCTCTGGCACCCGGTGCCCTGCTCAGTACAATAGAGGTGTAGGAGCTGGAAACCAGATGCAACGCAGACGTTCTTCGACCCGTGGGTTCAAACGCACCGCGTCCGTGCTGAACGATCAGATCAGGCGCGCCGGGGAAAGCCGGGGGTTTGCCGTGTCGCGGCTTTTGACCCATTGGGCCGAGATCGTCGGCCAGGAAATCGCCGCCATCGCACGCCCGGTCAAAGTGGGTTATGGCAAGGGCGGTTTTGGTGCGACCCTGACCGTTCTGACCACCGGGCCACAAGCTCCGATGCTGGAAATGCAGAAGGAACAGCTGCGCGGGAAGGTGAATGCGGTCTATGGCTACAACGCCATCAGCCGCGTCCGCATTACCCAGACCGCTCCGACCGGATTTGCCGAGGGGCAGGCCAGTTTCGACCACAAGCCGAAGCAAACCAAACCCCAGATTGCGCCTGACATTGCCGCCGAGGCTGACAAAGTGTCACGCAATGTAAATGATGAAGATTTGCGCGCGGCTCTTGAACGTCTCGGGCGCAACGTTTTATCCAAACAGAAACGCTGAGAAAGGGCTGAGAATGAGCCGTATTGCAACCGTAATCTGTGCGGCTGTCGCCGTAGCCGCTGGCGGCTATTGGCTGACACAGTCGAACACCAACGTCACCCTTCCGCTGGTCAGTGCTGCCGAAGCGCAGGAGGCAGACCTGGATACTTCGACGATCGTCGATATGGTGCAGGGCGCTGAGGATGCGCCGGTCGAGATCATCGAATATGCATCCTATACCTGCCCGCATTGTGCGAGTTTCCATCAGGGTGCCTACAAGCAGATCAAGAAAGACTTCATCGACACCGGCAAGGTCAAGTTTATTTACCGCGAAGTCTATTTTGACCGCTACGGCCTTTGGGCATCGATGGTGGCCCGCTGCGCCGGCCCGGAAAAGTTCTTCGGTATCACCGACCTGATCTACGAAGGGCAAGCCGAATGGTCACGTGCTGGTGGTCCGGCCGAGATCGTGGACGAGCTGCGTAAGATCGGTCGTCTGGCCGGTATCGATGGCGACCAGCTTGAGGCTTGCCTGCAAGATGGCACCAAGGCGCGGACATTGGCTGCGTGGTATCAGGAAAACGCCGAACGTGATGGCATCCAGGCGACTCCGTCGTTCCTTGTGAACGGCAAGAAAGTCGACAACCAGTCCTACGCGGACTTCAAAAAGTTGATCGAAGACGAATTGGGTGGCTAACCACCCTTTTCCGGTTGGCCCTGTCTGGGCCGACCGGACCTATTTTGGTGCAGGTGCTGCGTTCAGCAGCATGTCGCGGACCTTGTCAGTTTCACCGACTTGCAAACGAACCGGCAGAGTGATCACTTTGCTCCGAAACGCCGGAGGCAGGCGTACGGCGTCTTTTTCGGTTGTGATCATCTGAGCACCCAGCTGGCGCGCCTCGTTTTCCAGTCGGGTCATCAGGGCCTGAGTCAGGGGCTGGTGATCGTCCAGAGCTTCGGCGCGGACCAAGTCTACGCCCAGCTGCCGCAGGGTTCTGAAGAACTTCTCGGGGTGGCCGATACCGGCAAATGCCAAAGCGCGTGTCCCGGTCCAGTCCATGCCGGTTTGCAGGGGTTCGATTGCACCGGTGACATGGGGAACGGACAACTTGTCGCCCCACTGACCGGTGAAAGCCTGTTGTGCAGCCTCATCGCCCAGAGACAACACAAGGTCGGCCCGTTTCAACCCGATGTCGACCGGTTCCCGCAGCGGACCGGCAGGCAGGCACAAGCCGTTTCCGAACCCGCGTTGAGCATCGACAACAATGATCGAGAAATCCTTGGCCACCGAGGGGTTCTGAAAACCGTCATCCAGAACGATTACCGTGGCACCCGCAGCCGCGGCGGCCCGCGCGCCCGCTGCCCTGTCCTTGGCAACCCAGACTTCGGCAAACATCGCCAGAAGCAGCGGCTCGTCCCCAACTTCGGCAGCAGTGTGCTTGGCCGGATCAACTTGCACCGGCCCCTCCAAAGAGCCTCCGTGCCCCCGCGTGACGACATGTGGTTCGTGCCATGCGCCCCTAAGCTGTTCAAGAGTCCAGATCACCGTTGGTGTTTTACCGGTTCCACCAGCGTTTAGGTTGCCGACACAGATCACGGGCACACCCGGCTTTTCGCCGGATTCCGAGGCGATCCTTCGGGCGGTTGCCGCTGCATATAGGCGCCCCAACGGTGCCAGCAGACGCGCCCTCGGATCCGGTTGGTCCGGGGGCGTGTTCCAGAAATCAGGTGCCCGCATGATCCGCACTCCGCTGATCCAGAATATCCTGCACCAATTCGATCAGGGCGTCAGCCTGTGGTGCGCCTTCGGTCAACAACTGCCACCCCGCCAGCGCCATGTCGGCAGCTTGATCCGGGGCCAGAAGCTGCACAACGGCGTCGCCCAGTTCGGTTGCCGTTTTTACCTCTTTGGCGGCGTTCACCTGTTGCAGGCTGGAATAGAATTCCTGATGGCGGTGCACATATGGTCCGAACATGATCGCAGACCCCAGCGCGATTGCTTCGGACGGGTCCTGACCGCCCGCGCCGCGTTCCAGCGAGCTGCCCATGAATGTCACTGCTGCCATGCGATGCCACAGGCCCAGGTTTTCGGGGTCCGATGTCAGGACGACCTGAGTGGTATCTTCGATCATGTCCCCTTCATCCCAGCTGACGCAGCGCAGGTCCATAGACTCCAGCCGCCGCCTCAGCGGCGTGACTTCCGGCTCGTTTGCCACGTGCAGCACCAGAACCAGCCGATGCAGCATCCGCAGAGCCTGACGGTGGGCTGTCAGGACCGAGATAAACTCCTTGTCCTGAACCCATGCCGCCAACCAAACCGGGCGCCCGGCAAGCGTATGAGTGGTCTCGATAAGCTCGTCTTCCGGCCAGGGCCGGGGGTCGGGGCTGATCCGCAAAGGCGGTGATTCCGCGACTTTATCGGATAGAACACCGAGACGGCGGATCTGTCGAGCCGTCTCGGCAGATGGCGTGAGAATCTTGCGGAAACAGTCAAAGGTCACCCGTGTGATGTCCGGCAGCCAACGGGCGTTTCGGGACAGTGTGACGCTGAATTGAGCGTCGAACAGGACCAGCGGGATCGCCTGTTCGTCAGCGCGCGTGACAATGTTGGGCATCAGATCCCCACCGACCCACAACCCCATGTTCGGACGCCAGTATTCGATAAACTCGCGGGCTGCTCCACTCTGTTCCTGTGGCAGGTTGATCAAGGGGAACTTGCTGTCCGGCCAGTTGGACAAATCCTCATTTGGGGGTGCTGTCAGCAGGAAATTCAACTTGGCCCTGACCTGCGACAGCCGACGACAGAAGTCGGTCACAGCCCGCAGCCGATCCGGGGTGGCAACATGGATCCACAGCAACTCACCTTCGGGGCGCGGCATGTTGGATTGCGGCGCAACCCGGTTGCGCATCCCCCATGACAACACCCTGTAGGCGGCCAGGCTGAGTGAGCGCGGTTTGCTCATGTTCCGATTCCCGGCCCGGCCGGGTCCAGCAGTGCGGACAGTTGCTGATGAATCGAGGCGCTGGCGGCGATCACGCCGTTCAGCCTGGGGTGCGCATTGTTGAAGATCAGCCGTTGCCCCGTACGGTCCGAACAGATTCCGCCGGCCTCTCGAATGATCAGGTCGCCTGCGGCAATATCCCATTCCCAACTGGGGCGCAGGGTCAGCATGGCATCGAACCGCCCCTGCGCAACCAAAGCCATGCGATAGGCAAGCGACGGGCGGTAGGCGCGTTCGAACTCTGGTGCCTGCGCGTGGCGCCAATGCCGTGCGTCAAGGTTTGGCTTGGCAGCCAGAATTTCTGATTGCAAAAGCTCTGGGGTGTCCGAGGTCGTGATCGTTTCGCCATTGAGAGTCGCGCCCTGACCCTGTGCCGCCGTGTACAGCAAATCCCGCATCGGCAGGTAGATGACCGCCGCCGTCACCACGCCGTTGTCGGCGACGGCCATGGAATGCGCCCAGGTGCGCGCGCCTTCTGCAAAGCTTCGGGTGCCGTCGATCGGATCGATGATGAAAGTGTTGCTGCGGTCCAGCCGGTCGGGTGAGTCTTCGGATTCCTCGCTGAGCCAGCCATAGCCCGGCCGTGCTGAACACAACCGTTCCTCCAGCATCGTGTTCACGGCAAGATCCGCTTCGGTCACTGGCCCGGCGCCATCGGGTTTGTCCCAGCGCTGTGCTTGCGTGCCGGAATAGCGCGTGGCGATCTTGCCGGCCTCCAGTGCCGCTTCGATCAGCAGGGGCAGGTCAGTTGCCGGCAAGTGTCATTCCTTCGATCAGAAGCGACGGAACCACGCGCGACAGATAGGGGCGGGCATCGTTCGCCGGGATGATCCGGCGCAGCATGTCCCGCAGATTGCCCGCGATGGTGCATTCATTGACCGGATGCGTGATCTCGCCATTCTCGACCCAGAAGCCCGATGCACCCCTTGAATAGTCACCGGTATTGGGGTTGACCGTCGATCCGATCATGGACGTGACCAGCAACCCGGTCCCCATCTCGCGCAGCAGGTCGGCGCGGCTTTGGTCGCCTTGTGTCAGGCTCAGGTTCCAGTTGCTGGGCGATGGCGGGCCCGAGACCCCACGAGTGGCGTTACCCGTGGACGCCATGTCCAGTTTTCGCCCGCTTGACAGGTCCAGCGTCCACCCGGTCAGGATGCCGTTTTCCACGATTGCCCGGCGTCGTGTCGGCAAACCCTCGGCGTCAAAAGGACGCGAGCCCGAGATACGTGGCCGATGCGGGTCTTCGATCAGAGAAAGGTGTGCGGGCAGAACGTCCTGCCCCAGACAATCCTTGAGCCAGGATGCGCCCCGCGCGATTGCTGCACCATTGCTGGCGGCCAGAAGGTGGCCGATGAGCGAAGATGAGATTCGTTCGTCAAAGAGCACGGGAAAGCGACCCGTTTCAGGTTTGCGCGCACCAACCAGTTGCACGGCGCGTTCGCCTGCTGTGCGCCCGATCTCATCTGCGCTGCGCAGGTCGGATTGGAACGTCCGGCTGTCGCCGTCATAGTCCCGCTCCATCCCGGTGCCTTCTCCCGAGATCGCAACACAGGATATCGACCGGCTACTGCGTTCATATCCGCCGGTGAACCCGTTTGTCGCGGCCAGATGCACATGGTGGGTTCCATAGCTTGCGGCCGCATCTGACACCTGGGTAACGCCGGTAACGGCCAGCGCTGCGGCCTCGGCCCTCAGAGCATCCTGCATTAGGGCTTCGGCGGACGGGGCCGGGGCAGGGTCTGTCAATTCCAGTGACTCTGTGTTCCAGTCTGTGACCAGCTGGTCCGGGTCAGCCAGCCCGGAAAACGGGTCTTCGGGGGCTTCCTTGGCCATCGCAACCGCTCGTTCCGCCATGGCGCGCAGGGTTTCCGGCCGGCTGTCGGAACTGGACACAATGGCAGACCGTTTGCCCAGAAACACCCGCAATCCCAAATCAGTGCCTTCCGAGCGTTCGGCGTGTTCCAGCGCGCCGCCCCGCACTTCGACGGAAACAGAGGATCCGTCGAGAACGATGGCATCCGCCGCGTCCGCGCCCGCCTTGCGGGCCACGTCAAGCAAGTGCTGGCTGATTTCTTCTGGTGTGCGGGTCATGAGGCCTCCGGGTTGGTTGCCAAGGACCTAGCCTTGGACTGCCCGTCTCGCAAGACCTGTGACCGGATTGTATGTTGAGGATCGCGGTGAACCCGTGCCGTTTCAGAGGTTTGTGCAGGGGTCGGCAGGACGGAGAAAGGGCCGCATGTTGCGCGGCCCTTTCCGTTGATCGTCACTTGATACGCTGACCATTCGCCAGGATCTGACCGTCTTCGGTGAACTCGATCTTCGAGTTCAGTGTGTCCGGTTCTTCGCCCGGGACGGCCATCAGGCCCATCATCATGCGGGCGCCCAGCGCGTCTTCGTCCGAGATGATTCCCATGCCGATCAGGGTGTCGATCAACTGGTTGGCACCAACCAATTGAAGGTTCGCCACGCCGCTTGGGCTGGGCAGGCCATCAAACTCTTCGGTGTTGGTGTTGTCGAAAGCAAAATCTCCGTCACCGGTCAGCTTGGCGCCAACCAGCGAAACCAACAGTTCGTTGATCTTCAACGAGTGCAGTTCCCCCGGCGCTTCGTCGGATTCGACGTCGATTTCAGGATCGAATATGTTCATCAGCACTTTCGCTGTTCCCGTCGCATCCAACGCAATCGTCGCAGGGTCACGCGGCAGTGCGCCCGCAGGATCGAAAATGCCCCACAATATGTCCGACATGGTGAAATCGGTCAGGTTCAGCCCAAAGCCGAAAGGTTGAACTTCATCCGATTGCTGGATGGGGAATTCGAAGTTCAGGCCAGCCTTGGCCATCGAAAGTTCGATCGGGAACGGCAGGCCCGCCGTGGTAACGGCCATCTTCGTGCTGTTCTGGTCAATGTCATAGACGATACGATCTGCATCGATGCTGGCAGCAAAACGCCCGCCTTCGGACGTGCTGTTCATCGAGAACGCCTGACCTTCGCTGGTTCCGCTCAGATCGGTGCTGCCCGCGGCATAGGTGAAGGTGCCGTCAAACGAGAAACCAGCCTTGTAAAAGGCTTCTGGGTCCGAAAAGTCAAAATCCGGCGGGATCACGTTTTTGCCTTCAAATGCCAGTTGATCCAGTTGACCGTTGATCAACCCGTTTTCGCCGCTTTCAGGATCCTGAAAGTTCAGATCATAGGTTGAAGTGGCTGCGTTGAACGTCTGGCTGATGTTCCGATTGTCGCCGATCTGCATCCGCGAGCTGCCGGACAGATCGCTTGCTTGGACATTGATGCCAAACACATCATTGGGCAGAGCCTCACCATCGACCTCAATCGAATCCAGTTTCACCCCCAGATTGTCAGCCTTGTAGTCATAGGTCATGTCGTCCGGTGTGCCTGAAACGACCATGTTCAGTTGGCTGTGGGAATAGGTGACAGTGGCTGCGAAGTTTTCGTCTTCGGCCTGACCGGTGATTTCCATGGGAAAGCTTTCCGGCAGGTCAATGGTAACGGTCCCGTCACCATTTTCGGTCAGTGTCATTTCTGGCATGACCATCCGAAACTGCCCTTCCTCTTCGGGCAGGACCACTGAAAGTGTCATGTTTGAAATCGTGGTGACGTCGCCCGAGGTGCTTTCGTCTCCTGTGATGGTGTAACCCATCGAAGTGAAATAGCTCTGCCAATCGGACCAGACATCATTGGCCGACAGGTCTGCAAACGCCCCTTGGGTAGCAACGGCATAAGCCAGGGCAGCGCCGCAGCTGCGGCGAAGGAAAACGGACATAAGGTAACCCTTCTTGATCAATTTGTGGCGCATGGTCGGGTTTGTGGCGGGTATCGTCAAGGGGGCAAGGGCTGGACCCTTTCCCCGTTTACGCGTTACGGCTGTAGCCGGCAGAGATTGCAATGCGTGAGGAAGGGCAAATGCAGGGAAAAACTGTTCTCATAACCGGGGCTAGCCGAGGAATTGGGGCCGAGGCAGGGCGCGTTTTTGCCGCAGCCGGCGCCAATGTCGCATTGGTGGCCCGCAGCCAGGATCAGATTGACGCCCTGGCGGCCTCATTGGGCGATCAGGCCATCGCACTGGCCTGTGACGTCAGCGATTTCGCGCAGGTGGAACAAGCCGTGGCCACATGCGTGGACCGGTTCGGTGGGTTGGATGTTCTGATCGGCAATGCCGGCGTGATCGATCCGATCTTTCATCTCTCGAATGCTGACACCGAGGCGTGGAGCAAGGCCATCGACATCAACCTGAAAGGCATTTTCTATGGGATGCGCGCGGCGTTGCCGGTAATGCGGGCTGCGGGAGGAGGGAGCATTCTGACGATCTCGTCCGGTGCGGCGTCGAACCCGGTCGAAGCCTGGAGCCATTATTGCGCCTCGAAGGCCGGGGCCAAGATGCTCACGGAATGTCTGCATCTGGAAGAAGCCCATAATGGTATTCGCGCCATGGGTCTTTCACCGGGGACGGTGGCCACCGATATGCAGCGTTCGATCAAGGCCAGCGGCATCAATCCCGTCAGTCAACTGGACTGGGATGCCCACATTCCGGCAGACTGGCCCGCACGGGCGCTGCTGTGGATGTGTTCCGATGATGCAGATGAGTTCCTGGGCACCGAAATTTCGCTGCGGCTTGAAGACATTCGCAAACGGGCCGGGCTGATATGATCGATTTGACCAAAGAAGGCGGCCTCTGGACCGTCACGATCAACAACCCTGACAAAGCAAACGCCCTGACGGGGGCCATGCTGGCGGAACTGGCCGAGATTGCCGAATCCGCGACAGGGGCCAAGGCGTTGATCCTGACCGGCGCGGGCAAAGTGTTCAGTGCCGGGGCAGATCTGGACGAGGCGCGCGCCGGTCTGGCCAAATCGGATGTCTGGGAAAGGCTGTCTGGTGCCATTGCCGCGCTGCCCTGTCTGACCGTCGCCGCACTGAATGGCACCCTGGCCGGTGGGGCCAATGGTATGGCGCTGGCCTGTGATCTGCGCATTGCCGTGCCATCGGCCAAGTTCTTCTATCCGGTGATGAAGCTGGGGTTTCTGCCGCAACCGTCCGACCCCGCGCGGCTGGCGGCTCTGGTCGGACCGGCCAGGGCCAAGTTGATTCTCATGGCCGGTCAGAAAATCACCGCGCAGGAAGCGTATGAATTTGGTCTGGTGGACCGGATTGTCGATCCCGATCACCTGATGCAAACCGCACGCGATCTGGTGGCCGACAGCGTGAATGCCGACCCCGAGATCGCAGCGGGAATCGCAAGGTTGTGTTCATGAGGCTGTCTGCACTGCGCCTGCGGGTCGCTGACCCGGATCGGCTGGCCGCGTTTTATCGCGACGTTTTGGGCATGTACGTTGGCCAAGCAGAAACCGGCCACCGTGTCGGCTATGACGGCGCAGACGCAGACATTTTGTTGCTGCCGGGTGGAGGAGGATACACCCATGACAGGGGGCAGCGGTACTGGAAGATAGGAATCACTGTGCCGGATGTCGATCTTGCCGCGGCTCATCTGCGCAGGTTTGACGTTCCAGTGAGCACGCCGAACCAGTTTCTGGACATCGGCTACATGTGCCATCTTGCGGATCCCGAAGGGTTCGTCATCGAGCTGCTGCAACATGATTTCGAAGGCAACCGACCGCCGCATGCGGCGGACCCCGACGCGCCCTTCGCGCGGGCTCGGATCGGTCAGATTACCCTTCGAACCGGCGATATTGCCGCCGAAGACGCGTTCTGGCGCGCCCGGGGCATGTCGTTGCTGTCGATGCAGGAGGTCGCCCCTTGCGGCTTTGACCTGCATTTCTATGCCTTTACGGACGAAACCCCTCCCAATCCTGATCTTTGGGCTGTTGAAAACCGCGAATGGCTGTGGAAACGCGCCTATACGACGTTGGAATTCCAGCATGTTGCGGGCGCACAATTCGCGCATGTACCGGACTTTCAGGGTATCGAGATCGAAGGCCTGTCCGAGCCCCTGACAGATACTTTCGGCGACCCGATCCTGCCGGGCTGATCACCGCCCGCGCCGCTTGCCCGGAATTTTCGAACGAAACCCGGGTGGGCGTTTGCGGACCCAGATCAGAAATTTCTCGAGCCTTGGATGCGCACGCAGGGCCTCGACCGTGTTGAAACTGCGTGCCAGTTCGGCCTCGGTCAGGGTGGCGTGCACCTCTTTGTGACAGATCTGATGCAGCAGAACGGTCGGTCCGCCCTTGCCTCCTTTGAGTTTTGGGATCAGATGATGCAGGCTGCCACCCCCGTCGGGGATCGGGCGGTCGCAAAGCGGGCAGATCGGATCGCTGTTCGTCATGATGATGTGAAACTTGCGCCTGTGACGGGCGAAGGCAAGAGGGTGCGAATGGCGCAGGCAATGGTGATCGGAGCAGGCCCCGCCGGGTTGATGGCGGCCGAACAGCTGGCCGCAGCCGGGCATTCGGTATGGGTGGCCGAGGCCAAACCTTCGATCGCGCGCAAATTTCTGATGGCCGGGAAATCGGGGCTGAACCTGACCAAGGACGAGCCGCTTGATGACCTGATCCGTGCCTATGGTGAAGCGGCGGATTGGTTGCGCCCGATCATGACTGACTTTGATGCCGAGGCGGTGCAGCACTGGGCGCGTGATCTGGGTCAGACGCTGTTTGTCGGCTCGACGGGGCGCGTGTTTCCTGAATCCATGAAGGCCTCGCCTTTGTTGCGGGCCTGGCTGGCACGGTTGGGCAAGGCCGGGGTCGAGGTCAGGACCCGCTGGCGTTGGACCGGCTGGAACGGTGAAGAGCTGGTGTTTGACACCCCGGACGGGCGGCGCAGTATCTCAGCGGATGTCACCGTGCTGGCACTGGGCGGCGCAAGCTGGGCCCGCCTTGGCTCGGACGGTCACTGGGCGCAGATATTGGCCGGAAAAGGCGTGGCGCTGGCTCCGTTCGAACCTGCAAACTCAGCCATTTCCGTTGATTGGAGCCCACATATGCAGCCTCATTTCGGGGCCGCATTGAAATCGGTCCGATGGATGGCAGGTGACCTGGAGAGCCGAGGAGAGGCAGCGATTTCCAGAACCGGTCTGGAAGGGGGCGGGCTGTATTCGCTGACACCGGCCTTGCGCGCGGGGCAGCCATTGTTTGCTGATCTGAAGCCTGATCTGGACCAACAGGCTCTGCTGGCGCGGTTTTCTGCGAAACGGTCGAAAACAACGCTGTCCCAGTGGATGAGAAAGTCGCTGAACCTGTCCGCTCAGAAAATCGCCCTGTTTCATGAAATGACCAAACACGGCGGCCATTCTCAATCCGTGCAAGTGAGCATGTTGAAAAAGCTGCCAATCCGGCATGCCGGACTTCGCCCGATGGACGAAGCCATTTCGACCGCAGGTGGTGTGAAACGGACAGAGCTGGATGACGGGCTGATGCTGACGTCCCTGCCGGGTGTGTTCTGCGCCGGTGAAATGCTGGATTGGGAAGCCGCAACCGGGGGATATCTGCTCACGGCTTGCTTGGCGACCGGGCGCTGGGCCGGTCAGGCCGCCGCAGATTGGCTTGAAACGGCCAAGTGAGTTAGCGGGATCGCGCCAACATCGCCAAACGGATCATCGCGCGTTCCACCAGCGCCATGGCAGGGGCTGTCTGCCCGGCAGAGCGCAGCGCCAAATCCGTATCCGTCAGAACCGTCAGCGCGGTTTGCAGCTTGGCCGCCCCCCAACCTTGTGCCTGTCGCAGGATACGGTCACGCCGCTTGCCGTAAACCGGCGGACGCAGCTTGCCGATGCCCTGCGCAGCACCACCGGGATCGGACGCGCAGGCATAGAGTGTCCGAAAATGCCGCATTGCTCCGATGCACAGAGTCACGCCGTTGGTGCCCTGCGCCTGCAACCTCCGGATCAGCGGCCCGATCTCACCGGCGCGGCCCTCGGCAACGACGTTGAGAACATCATCCAGCGCCGCCTCGGTCGAGCGCGGAGCGCAGGCCTCGATATCTTCGATTGTCAAATCAGTGCTGTCACCGCGTTTGTAAAGAGACAGTTTTTCAATCGTTTGGGCGAAATCACCGGGGCTGAGGCTTACTGCCAATTCGCTGATTGCAGACATGACATCACGGGGCACGTTTTTCATACCCGACTCGGCAAGAACCCGTTCCACTTCGGCGCGTGAGGGAGGGTCGTCATAAATGCCGACGGCATAGGCGGCAGGGTGGCCTTCGAACGCCTTGCGGATCTTCGAGCTGGGTTTCAATTGCCCCGCGGTCACGATGATCTGGGCGTCTCCGGGGGCCCAATCTTCGAGCGCGGCCAGAATTGCCGACGCCGCGGTTTCGGTTGCGTCTTCCACGAAAACGGCACGTGGACCGGGAAAGAAGCCGACCGCCTTGACCGCGTCCAGCAGCAGGGCGGGATCACCACGCAGATCGCCACCGGGCATGCGGGTCATGCGCATTTCTTCTTCGGCTTGGGGGCCAAGCAGAGCGGCCAGCACCTGTTGCCGCTTGAGCGCAACCCGCATCGCATCCGCGCCATAGATAAGCAGCCCGGTCTTGTCCGCGTCCGGCTTGGCAAAATACCCCTCAGCCTCGCGCGGGCTCAGCTTCATGCGGCCAGATCCGGTGTGGCGTAAAGTCGGTTCATGATCTGACCCGACAGAATCATCATCAGCCGTCTCTTGGCATCGCGCTCATCCGCCAATGTGGAAACGGTCGATCCTGCGGCAGAATATGACACAAAATCCGCCACCGAGCCCGAGGCGATGATCTGACCGGTTGCGTTGGACCGCAGGTTGTATTGTGCGCTTCCGTCGATGGTGTAGCGCTGCGTTTCGTTTGTGGTGGTGATTGCTGCGCCACGCGTTACGGTCGAAACCTGAACATCCAGCTTGTAATCGTTCACCGACCCGGCGCTTCGCCCCAGTTGCTGTTCCAGATTTTGGACCAACAAATAGCTTTCCACGGTGTTGGGCGCCGACACCTCGACGCGGCCATACAAGGCCGAACCCGATCCGCCAGGTGCATAGACGGGCTCAAAGCCGCAGGCGGCCAGCGCCAGCGGCATCAGCAAAAACGTTCTGCGATCAAACGACAACATTCACAATCCGGCCTGGAACGACGATCACTTTCTTCGGCGCATTCCCTTCCAGCGCCTTTTGAACAGCTTCGGTGCTGAGCGCAATTTTTTCAACCTCGGCTTTGTCCAGATCCTTGGCCACGCTGATTTCCGCGCGACGCTTGCCGTTGATCTGAATCGGCAAGGTGACGGTGTCATCAACCAGCATCGCCTCGTCGGCGACGGGCCATGGCGCAACGGCAACAAGGCCTTCGCCGCCCTGATGGGCCCAAATATCTTCCGCCAGATGCGGTGTCATCGGCGACATCAGCTGTGCCAGCGTTTTGATGGCCTGCTTTTGGGCCGCAGCACCTGCCTTGGATTTCGCCAGCGTGTTGGTGAAGGCATAAAGCTTGGCGATGGCCGCGTTGAAGCCAAAGCTTTCAACACCCAATGTCACGTCGCGGATGGTTTTGTGCATCTCGCGCAGCAGCTCCTCATCGCCTTCGCCCGTGGCGTTCGGGTCCATGGCACCGATCTTGTCGCAGAGAGTCCAGACACGGTTGAGATGCTTGTACGCGGCCTCGGCCCCCGCAGCCGTCCATTCCACGTCCCGTTCGGGCGGCGAATCGGACAGCACGAACCAGCGGGCTGTGTCGGCGCCGAAGGCCGAGATGATGCTGACCGGGTCGACAACGTTCTTCTTGGACTTTGACATTTTGGCCGATGGGATGATCTCGACCTCTGTGCCGTCGGCCAGTTTTCCGTCTGTGACCTCCTCGGGCAGGTGATAGACCGGGCGACCGTTGGCATCGCGGGTCTGGTAGATCTCGTGCGTCACCATGCCTTGGGTGAACAGCGCGTCGAAGGGTTCGATGGCTTTGTCCGGCAAATGCCCGGTGATGTTCATCGCGCGGGCGAAGAACCGCGAATACAGCAGGTGCAGAATCGCGTGTTCGATACCGCCGATATACTGGTCTACATTCATCCAATATTCCGCCTCGGCCAGATCGGTGGGTGTTTCCGCGCGCGGAGCGGTGAATCGGGCGAAATACCATGACGAATCCACGAATGTGTCCATCGTGTCGGTCTCGCGTTTGGCAGGGGCGCCACAATTCGGGCAGGCGCAGTCGCGCCAGGTCGGGTGGCGATCCAGCGGATTTCCCGGTTTGTCGAAGGTGACATCATCGGGCAGGCGAACCGGAAGGTTCTCTTTCTTTTCAGGGACCACACCACAGCTGTCGCAGTGAACGACAGGAATCGGGCAGCCCCAATAGCGCTGGCGGCTGAGGCCCCAGTCCCGCAGGCGATATTTCGTGACCCCTTCGCCCCAACCGGCTTTTTCGGCGAAATCGATGGTGGTGTTGATCGCCTCTTCGCCGGTTGCTTCGGTCAGGCCCGCGAAATGGTTCACCCAACGGACTTTCTCGGTCTTTGGCGGGACAAAGGCGATCTTGTCGACCGGTGTGTCGTCGTCCAGCGCAAAGAACGTATCGATCACCGGCAGGTCGTATTTGCGGCAGAAATCAAGGTCGCGCTGGTCATGGGCCGGGCAGGCAAAAATCGCGCCGGTGCCATAGTCCATCAGGATGAAATTGGCGATCCAGACCGGCAGTTCCCAGTTCGGGTCCAGCGGGTGCTTGACGCGGATGCCGGTGTCGAAACCCAGCTTCTCGCCAGTTTCGATGGCCTCTTCCGTGGTGCCGCCCTTGCGGCATTCCGCAACGAATTCAGCGACTTCCGGGATTTCGGCCTCAAGCTGTTTGGCGATCGGGTGATCGGGCGAGATCCCCACGAAGGACGCACCCAGCAGCGTGTCGGGCCGCGTCGTGTAGACAGTTATCGGTTCCCCACCATCGGTGCGCTCGAACCCGAATTGCAGGCCGCGCGACTTGCCGATCCAGTTTTCCTGCATCAGCCGCACCTTGGCGGGCCAGTTCTCGAGCGTATCCAGCGCCTCGAGCAGCTCTTCGGCGAAATCCGAGATCTTGAAGAACCACTGCGTCAGCTCGCGCCGTTCCACCAGCGCGCCCGAGCGCCATCCGCGCCCGTTTTCCACCTGTTCATTGGCCAAAACGGTCATGTCGACCGGATCCCAGTTCACCACGGCATTCTTGCGATAGACCAGCCCGGCCTCGAGCATGTCGAGGAACAGCGCCTGCTGCTGGCCATAATATTCCGGGTCACATGTGGCGAATTCACGGGACCAGTCGATCGACAGGCCCAGCGGCTTCATCTGGGCGCGCATGTCGGCGATATTGCCGTAAGTCCATTCCTTGGGGTGGCCGCCAATCGCCATGGCAGCGTTTTCCGCCGGCATCCCGAACGCGTCCCAGCCCATTGGGTGCAGAACATTGTGCCCGGTGGCCAGCTTGTGCCGCGCGATGACGTCGCCCATCGTATAGTTGCGCACATGCCCCATATGGATTCGCCCCGACGGGTAGGGGAACATCTCAAGCACATAGTATTTCGGCTTGTCCGCCGTCCGTTTGGCGGTGAAGATCCCGGCCTTGTCCCAGGCCTCTTGCCATTTTGCTTCGATTTCGGTGGCCGAATAGCGCGACATTGTGCGGTCCTTCGTGAATGAAAACGCCGGGTAGGAACCCGGCGTGGTATTAGTGTGATTTTCGGCGGAGTGCTAGAACTTGTTGTCGGCGATGCGCAGCTGACGGGCGCGGGACAGAATCGCATCCTCCACGGCGCGGGTTGTTGCCGCGCTTACCGGGGCGCCCCCGCTGGATTGCAGGGCGACGGACAAAGACCGGGCCGCAAGCGCCGGATCGCTGATGTGTACGGTCGCCCTGTATGACCGGCCTCCGCCCGGAGGGGTGCCGTAACCTGTTACGATCACTCCGGTAAACGGATCGACCTCCTGCACAGGCAGGAAATTCAGTATGTCCAGAGAAGCTGCCCACAGGTACCGGTTTACATTGGTGGTCTGCTCGGCCTTGCTGCGATCGAAAATGTCCCACAACGTTGAACGTTCGGGATCGTTCAGTTCGCGTTCATCGGAATTACCGCTGGCGGGATTGGGGGAATATGTCGAAGTGGTTCGATTCTGCCCGCATGCCGCAATCGTGGTGGTCAGCATGATTAATCCCAAAATCGTAGGCAGGCGCATTGTCAGCAGGTCCTGTTTCACTTGTTTTGCAGTATTCAGGGCATACTCCTAGCCAAGGACCCTCGCTGCAACAAGCCTATTCTTCTGAAATGTAAGTGTATCACCCGCATCCGGGCGAAAAGGAACTGTGGCATCCTTGCACCAATCTGACCCCAATGACGTGACCGGGTTTATGCCAAGCTTGCGCAATGGGGGCAAAAAGAGCGAAACGGTGTCCGTGCTGAGACATATGCCGAGGCATGTGTCGAGTAGATAACTCTTTTGAAAGAAACCGAGGGAAACAAGATGAAAAAAGTTCTCTTCGCATCGACGGCGCTGATCGCGACCGCAGGCGTTGCGGCAGCTGAGATTAACTTCAGCGGTTACGGCCGTTTTGGTATTGGTTACACTGAAGACCGTACCGCAACCACAACCGTTACTGGACCTGGCGCAGACGGCCTGATGGGCACAGCAGATGACGTATCCGCAAGCTCGACCGCACAGTCTGACGACGCTATCCTGGTCTCGCGCTTCCGTCTGAACATCGACGGCATCGCAGAAACCGACGGCGGCGTTCGTTTTGAAGGCCGTGTTCGTCTGCAAGCTGACGAAGACAGCAGCACCGGTGAAGCAAACTCGGCCGGCCTGAACGGCGCACGCTTCTCGGTCATCTACGGCGGTCTGCGTGTTGACGCGGGCAACGTCGCAGGTTCGTTTGACAACCTGGCAAACTACTACGGCAACGAAGTAGGTCTGGAACTGTTCGCAGGTCAGTACTCGGGCGTTGACTACAGCTTCCTGGCGTACTCGTCGACCGGTTCGGGCGCGAACGCTGTGTTCTTCCAGTATTCGGTTGGCGACTTCTCGTTTGGTGCGTCTTATGACCAAGCGCAGGTTACAACTGTTGCAGCTGGTGGCGCCACTTCGACCACCACTGACGCAGACCGCTGGGACATCAGCGCGACCTACACCTTCAACAACATCACTGCCGCTCTGGCCTATGGTCAGACCGACGGTGGCGCAGGCAGCGATCCGAGCCTGACCGTTCTGACCCTGGGTGGCGAATGGGGTGACTTCTCGGGTACTCTGTTTGTCGCGGACGACGCAACCAAAGTTGCTTCGACCGACGGTACTGCATGGGGTCTGTCGGCTGCCTACAACCTGGGCGCTGCAACCACCCTGCTGTTCACCTATGGTGACGGTAACGCATCTGCTGACCTTCAGCAGGTTGCAATCGGTGCAATCTACGACCTGGGTGGCGGTGCATCGCTGCGCGGTGGTCTGGGTGTAAACGACTGTGACTCTTGCGCAGACTCGACCATCAAGGCTGACTTCGGTGCTCAGTTCAACTTCTAAGCTGATCTGAACCGTAAGGTTTAAGGGCGGGTCTTCGGACTCGCCCTTTTCTTTTGCGCCGACTTGGTGTTTTTCTGCGCCAAAGACAGATTGAGGGCCCCATGTCGTTGCAAGAGATCACCGCGCGTATCGCCAAAGCCGAAGCCAAAGCACAACGGCAGGCCGGTTCGGTCAAATTGATTGCCGTTTCCAAGGTGCAGCCCAACGAACGGGTTCAGGCCGTTCTTGAGCAGGGGCACAGGTGTTTTGGTGAGAATCGCGTACAGGAGGCGGCCAGCAAATGGCCCGCTTTCAAAGAGCAGTTCGATGCCGTCGATCTACATCTCATCGGCCCGTTGCAGACCAACAAAGCCAGGCAGGCGATGGAACTGTGTGATGCGATCCATTCGGTCGATCGCCCCAAACTGGCCAAAACCCTGGCGCGGCTGGCGCAAGAGTTGGGATACTGCCCCGACTTGTTCATTCAGGTCAATACGGGTGAAGAAGCGCAGAAGGCCGGCGTTCTTCCCGCGGACGCGGACGGGTTCATCGCGGAATGCCAGTCTTTGGACCTTCCGGTGCGCGGGTTGATGTGCATCCCGCCGGTCGATGAAGAACCCACACTTCATTTCGCACTTTTGGCCAAGATCGCCGCACGCAACGGGCTTGAGGGCTTGTCGATGGGTATGAGCGGTGATTTCGAGCAGGCCATCGCCTTGGGCGCGACCCATGTCCGCGTCGGGTCGGCCATTTTCGGCGAGCGGGTCAAGCCTCTGGGATGATCAGGCGCGTTCCAGGAGAGATTCGCCCTGCAATCCAGTGCAAATGGTCCCGACGGAAGGTGATGCAACCTTCGGTCGGGTAGCCGGGCCTGCGCCACTGGTGCAGAAAAATTGCCGATCCCCTGCCGGGAACCGCATTCGGCCAGTTCCAGTCGGTCAACAGAACCAGATCGTAAAGCGGATCAGCCCGGCGCAGTTTTTCATGACTGAACGCATAAGGGGCGGGCACCATGTGATTGTAGCGGCTGTCCTCGACGTCATCCGACCACAAGTCCCGCGGCCCAATCGGGATCGCCCAGAAGTTGGGGGCGACCAGCCGGTCGGGCCGATAGAGCATGCCGACGATTCGATGGCATCCGGTAGGTGTTGCACCATCGCCCTCGTGTTTCGTGTTGCTCAATCCGCCTTTGCCAATGGAACACGGAAACGTTCTGCCCAGAAACCGAACGCCGTTCGGGGTCAGAACCAAATCACTTGGGGTCACAGCAAGTGCCCGGATTTCGCGGCTTTCGTGGCCAGGTATCCCCGGTTATGCGCGGTTTCGCCCACTTTCAAAGGAACGCGCTCGGTCACGGCGATCCCCGTGCGTTCCATCATCGAGATCTTGGCGGGGTTGTTGGTCAGCAGGCGCACCGAGTTGAAACCCAGCGATTTCAGGATATCCGACCCGAGTCGGAAATCGCGCTCATCATCCTCGAAACCCAGCCTGTGGTTTGCTTCTACCGTGTCAAAACCCTGATCTTGGAGAAAATAGGCGCGCATCTTGTTGGCCAGCCCGATACCGCGCCCTTCCTGGTTCAGGTACAGAAGAACTCCTGCCCCTTCGGCCCCCATTTGTGCCAGCGCGCCGCGCAGTTGCGGACCGCAGTCGCATTTCAGGCTGCCCATCAGATCGCCCGTGAAACAGGCGGAATGCAACCGGGCCAGAACCGGCTTGTCCCGATCCGGGCGGCCTATTTCGACCGCGTAATGCTCTTCTCCGCCATCTTCGGGGCGAAATACATGCAGGCGACCGGCCTCGGAGACTTCCATCGGAAGGCGGGCGGCGACCACCTCATGCAAGGCGCTGCGGTCCGCCAGATGCGGGGCGGCGCGTGTGTGATCAATGCAGGTCAGGCCGTGCGATACGGCAAAGGCCCGACCGTCTTCGACCGGCACGACGACCGCGGCGGGAAGAATGCGAGCGGACTTGGCCAACGCAATCGCGATGCGGTGCAAATTGGCGTTACCGTGGCGCTCGGTCATCAGCGGCCCTTTCATCGGCGCGCTCAGATCGTCCGAGGGATCGGCAACCGCCTGCACCCATGTGATGTCTGCATCGGCGGGAATCGAAACCCGTGCGAGATCACCGTCATAGGCACGCGCTTTGAGTGTTTCGGCCCGCCGCCCGGTAATGGCCACCACCGGTTCCCCGAGCTTTTTCAGATCAGCCAGGCGCTGTGGGCTGAGCGTTTCCGCAGAGATCGCCACAACGCTAAAGCCGCTGTCATCGGTCAGCACCACTGGAACGCCCATGCGCAGATCGGCCCGGGCCCTGGCCAGAAGTTCGGTGATATCGGGAATGAGACTCATCTATGTTACCCTATAACGCTCAGCTTTTCTCCTAGCTGTTTCGAAAGGAAATGTGAAACAATTCTGCCAACTCTGACACGAAGGCGTGAAACCGTTGCAGCAAATCTTGTTGATTGCATATTCCGCGCGCAAGTGATGGAAAAGCGTTTGGAGGATCGGGAAATGGCTCAACTCAAGAAAATCCTGTTGGTGGACGATGACGAGGATCTGCGCGAGGCGCTCAGCGAACAACTTGTCATGACCGAAGACTTTGACGTTTTCGAAGCGTCAGACGGCCAGTCCGCAATGGAGCGCGCACGCGAAGCGATCTATGATCTGGTCATTCTTGATGTGGGTCTGCCCGATACCGACGGGCGGGAACTTTGCCGCCTGATGCGCAAACAGGGTGTCAAAAGCCCGATCCTGATGCTGACCGGTCATGACAGCGATGCCGATACGATTCTGGGTCTGGACGCCGGCGCGAACGATTATGTCTCCAAACCATTCAAATTCCCGGTTTTGCTGGCCCGTATCCGCGCTCAGCTGCGGCAGCACGAACAATCCGAGGACGCGGTATTTGTTCTTGGCCCCTATACGTTCAAACCAGCGATGAAGATGCTGATCACGGAAGAAGACCGCAAGATCCGCCTGACCGAGAAGGAAACCAACATCCTCAAGTTCCTGTACCGTTCGACCGATGGCGTCGTGGCGCGGGATGTGCTGCTGCATGAAGTTTGGGGATACAATGCTGGTGTCACGACGCACACGCTTGAAACCCACATCTACCGTTTGCGTCAGAAAATCGAGCCCGATCCGTCCAATGCGCGCCTTTTGGTCACAGAATCGGGTGGATATAGGCTCGTGTCTTAACTGGTTGTGGATTGATGTGGATCAAAGTGATACTCTGAACTCATAATTAGGTTACTCCCAACCCGTGCATGTCCGGGTCATGACATGTACCTCCCTGTTGGACTGCCGGGCCGAATGGCCCGGCTTTTTTTTCGGTGCTGAAGGGGGGCTGCTACGCAAGACAGAAAGCAGCACTGACCGATTTTTGGCCCATAATAGAACAATGAGCTCTGCGGCGGGTCACTCTTCCACGGGAGCAACGGCCCGCTGATAAAGGTGCCACGTGGTGTGGCCAAGGATCGGAAGGGTGAAAACCAGGCCCAGAAACGCCGGAACCAGCGACAACAGCATGGTGACCGAAATGATCGCTGCCCAGCCCAGCATGACCACCGGGCTTTCGGATACGACGCGCAAAGAGGTCAACATGGCGGAAATGAAGTTGGTTTCCCGGTCCAGCAGCAAGGGCATGGCGACGACGGTCACCGAGAACAGTACGGCCGACAGGAATGCGCCGACACAGGTGCCTACGGCAAGGAATATCCAACCCTGCGGTGTGAAGAATACGGCGTTCAAAAACCCGTCGAAATCCGAAAAGGATGCGTTCTGGAGTATGATCGCCAGCCAAAGCCGAACTTGGTAAATCCATACCCAAAAAATGAAAAGAGTGACAAAGGCCATCCAGCCCATTTCGCGTTTGCGTTGATTGGCCATAACGCTGAGGATTTCAGACCAGCCAAAGCTTTCGCCTTTCTGCAAACGGCGCGACATTTCATAAAGCCCGGCTGCGGCAAAAGGGGCGATCAGTGGAAAGCCTACAATGGCAGGGATAATCATCCAGATCTGGCCAAGCCAGATCAGGGCCCAAACCAACAGAATTCCGAAAACCGCAAAGAAAAGGCCGAAGAAACCGCTCATGACAGGGCGGGCCAGAAAGTCGGAAAACCCTGCCTTCAGTGACGCTGTGATATCATCTACAGTGACCCTGTTGACATTGGGCATGGCCTGCTGCTGTGGCGTCAGGTTTTCCGGCGGCGTGGAACCTGCGGATTCGGATGCCATGACACACTCCTCCCAAAGCATCGTGCCGGGCCGGTCTGTTCGCGAACAGACCCAGCGGTGAAACAGACATTCCTCATTCGCACACAAGTCTGCATCAGGCGAGGTATCAGGGCAAGGGGAAGCTCGACGGCGAAGCTTGTTGACCTGCCGACGGATAGTCCAGGGATGAAGCCGCCTTTTCTCGTGGCAACTGGCTTTGTGCCACGCTAACCTGCGCCAATCGCGACAAAGGAATCCCCGACATGCCTTTCACCCTTGCCACATGGAACATCAATTCCGTTCGCCTGCGCGAGCCTATCGTTTTGAAATTGCTGCAAGAAGAAGCCCCTGACGTATTGTGCCTGCAAGAGTGCAAATCACCGGTTGAGAAGATCCCGACCGAAGGGTTTGCCGAACTGGGTTACAGGCACATGATCGCGCGGGGGCAGAAGGGTTACAACGGCGTCGCCATCCTGTCGCGCCTGCCGATGGAAGAGGTGGGTGACAAGGATTTCGCTGGTCTCGGACATGCCCGCCACATTGCCGGGCGGTTGGAAAACGGTGTCACGATCCACAACTTCTATGTCCCGGCGGGCGGCGACGTGCCGGACCGGGACGTCAATGAGAAATTCGGCCAGAAGCTCGACTATCTCACTGATATGCGCGATTGGTTCCGTGCGGAAAAGCCGGCTAAATCCATTCTTGTCGGTGATCTGAACATCGCCCCGCGTGAGGATGATGTATGGTCACACAAACAACTGCTTAAGGTCGTCTCGCACACGCCCGTCGAGGTCGAGCATCTGGCCGAGACACAGGAAGCAGGCGGCTGGGTCGATATCACCCGTCAGGATATTCCGGAAGGGCAGCTTTACAGCTGGTGGTCCTATCGCGCCCGGGATTGGGATGCGGCAGACAAGGGGCGCCGGCTGGACCATATCTGGGCCACGGCCGATATCTCGAACGCGGGCCATTCCAGCCGCATCCTGAGGGACGCCCGTGGATGGGAAAAACCCAGCGATCACGCTCCGGTCTTTGCCAGTTTCGACGTCTGATCTGCAACTCAGCCCTTGGTTTCCGCGGCCAGCGACTGCATATAGGGCGCAAATTCGAACGAAAGAGTGATTGCCATGGACCTTCTGAACGGCGGAGACGCCCCAGCAACCGATCTGATCAAAGACGGGACCGAGGCCACTTTCATGGCCGATGTGGTCGAAACCTCGCAGGAAACACCTGTGATCGTCGATTTCTGGGCGCCTTGGTGTGGCCCGTGCAAAACCCTTGGCCCGATGCTGGAAGAGGCTGTGACAGCCGCGAAAGGCGCGGTGAAGATGGTCAAGATCAATGTGGATGAGGCGCAGACAATTGCCGCGCAAATGCGCATCCAGTCGATCCCGACCGTCTATGCCTTTTTCAAGGGTCAGCCGGTGGACGGGTTTCAAGGCGCGTTGCCGGGATCCGAGATCAAGGCCTTCGTGGACCGTGTGATCGAAGCCGCAGGCGGTGAAAGCCCGGGCGGCCAGTTGGATGATGCCGTGCAGGCTGCCGAGGAAATGCTTGCCGAAGGTGCTGCCGCGGACGCGGCTCAGACCTTTGCCGCGATTCTGGGTGAAGATCCGAACCACGCCGCGGCTTATGGCGGGCTGGTGCGGGCGCATATCGCCACCGGTGATCTGGAGCAGGCAGAGGCGATCCTGAACGGCGCTCCGGCCGAGATATCCACATCGGCCGAGCTGGAAGCCGCACATGCGCAGCTGGAACTTGCCAAGCAGGCGGCAGATGCCGGCCCCGTCGCCGAGCTGATGGCGGCTGTCGAGGCGGATCCGGACAACCATCAGGCCCGCTTTGATCTGGCCCAGGCGCTGCACGCGAACGGCAATGTGGAAGAAGCCGTGGCACAATTGCTGGAGCTGTTCCGCCGGGATCGTGAATGGAATGAGGGCGCGGCCAAGACACAGCTTTTCACCATCTTCGATGCGCTCAAGGCCAATGACCCGATTGTTCTGAACGGACGTCGCAAACTCAGTTCGATGATATTTGCCTAATCTCTCATCAGAGCTAGAATTGGGTACATGATGCACCCCGCCGACCTGCCGGATACGGTATCCGTTTTTCCATTGCCCGGGGCACTGCTGCTGCCCCGCTCGCGCTTGCCGCTTCACATATTCGAGCCGCGCTATCTTCAGATGCTGGACGACGCGCTGAAAACCAAGGAACGGTTGATCGCAGTGGTTCAGCCGAATCCTTCGGTCAAAGACGAGGACAAACTGCACCGTATTGGATGCGCAGGGCGGGTGACGCAGTTTTCGGAAACTGAAGATGGCCGGTATCTGATCACGTTGACCGGTATATCCCGGTTCAGGGTCTTGTCAGAGCTGGACGCGTTCACGCCCTACCGGAGGTGTGCGGTCTCGTGGGACGGGTTCGATCGTGATCTGGGAAAGGCCGAGAAAGACAACGGGTTTGACCGCAACGCGTTCCTGACATTGCTGGAGCGTTTCTTTTCATCCCGTCAATTGTCCACCGACTGGGATTCGCTCAAAGATGCCGAGGATGAGCTTTTGGTGAATTCCCTGTCGATGCTTCTGGATTTCGACCCCGAGGACAAACAGGCCCTGTTGGAAGCCCCTTGCCTGCGCACCCGGCGCGAAACGTTGGTGACGCTAATTGAGTTCGCCATGCGAGGCGGATCGAATGAGGAAAAACTGCAATGACCGACCCTGAACACGCCTTTGATCGCCACATGCTCGAGGCGATGATCTGCCCGCAGACACATACGACCCTGCACTATGACGCCGAAAGGCGGGAACTTGTTTCAAAAGCGGCGGGTTTGGCTTTTCCCATCCGCAACGGGATTCCGGTCATGCTGGTCGACGAGGCCCGGCAGCTGGATTAAATCGGGCGCCCTTGCAACAGCTTGGGCAGATCGCCGGTCAGCCCGGCAGCCTCGCGAACGAAACCGCGACGCAGCCCGGGCAAAGCGCCGACAACCCCCATGCCAATGTCACGACCAAGGCGCAGAAACGGATTGTCGTTTGAAAACATCTTGTTGAAGACATCCGTCGCCATTGCCAGCGAGGCCGTGTCGAAACGGCGCCATTCCTGATAGCGCTCCAGCACCATGAGCGAGCCGATATCCTCGCCGCGCCGTCCCGCCAAAGTCAGAACCTCAGCCAGAGCGCCGACATCGCGCAGGCCAGCATTCAGGCCCTGACCGGCAATGGGGTGCATTCCGTGTGCGGCATCCCCAACCAGCGCCATGCGATCACTGATGAAGGCATTGGCGATGGTCAGGTTCAGCGGATAAGTGAAACGATCACCCGCCAGACTGATTTCGCCAAGAAAATCGCCAAATCGCGGGCGTAGCACTTGCACGTAATCACCTTCGGGCAGGGCGTTGATGTGCTTTGCGGTTTCGGTGCGTTCGCTCCAGACGATGGAACTGCGATTGCCGGTCAACGGCAGAATCGCCAGCGGACCGGGTGGCATGAAAAACTGATGCGCAATGCCATTATGCGGCAGCTCATGTTCGATGGCGCAGACCAATGCCGTCTGGCCATAATCCCAACCGGTGCGTTTGATGCCGGCCCGAGACGCGGTTCCGCTGCGGCGACCGTCACAGCCAACCAGCAGGATGCCGCCCAGGGTTGTGCCGTCATCCAACGTCACGGTCACGTTGGCAGTGTCGGCCTGTTGCGAAACGACGGATTTGCCGCTTACCTGGGTGATGCGCGGCTCTTCGGCCATCGCGTCCAGAAAAGCACGGCGCAGGTGGCGATCCTCGACCATGTACCCCATCGGGCCTTCTTCGATCTCGGCATGGTCGAAATGCATGAAAAAAGGCGATGGTCCTGTTCCGGCATGACCATCTGTGACCTTGATTTCCAGCATCGGTTGGGCGTGCTGCGCGACGCGGTCCCAAATACCGATGGCATCCAACAACCGCTGTGAGGCCAGAGCCAGCGCATAGGCACGCCCGTCGAATGCCGCGTTCTTGCGCGCCTTTTCGACCAGCGCATCGATCACAGTGACCGAATGACCGGTTTGTGCCAGTGCCAGCGCCAAAGCAGGGCCGTTCAACCCGCCGCCCACGATCAGAATGTCAGAAGCCTGTGTCATGCCCTGCAATATGCGCGCCCTTTCGGGATTGTCCATGTGCAGTCCTGTCGCTACCGTCACCCAAAGCCTAAAAATCAGGAGGGATGAGATGCAGGACTGGTTGACCATGACCGCGTGTGATTTGGGCCGTGGCATTGGCATGGGCCAGATCGATCCGGTCGAACTGACGGAAACCTACCTGTCCGCTATTGACGCTCATCCGCATCGGGACCGCATCTATGCCCGCGTCACCCATGACCGTGCCCGGGCTGAGGCTGAAGCCGCTCGGCAACGCGCGCAACTGGGCCTGCGCCGGTCGTTGCTGGACGGGGTCCCGATCAGTTGGAAAGACCTGTTCGACACCGCCGGCACCGTGACCGAGGCCGGTTCGGCTCTGTTGAAGGATCGCGTACCGGAAGCGGATGCTCTGGTGCTGCGCAACGCGACTCAGATGGGAACGGTTTGTCTGGGCAAGACACATATGAGCGAGCTGGCCTTTTCCGGCCTCGGGTTGAATCCGATCACCGAAACCCCGCCCTGCATTCATGACGAGGCAGCAGTGCCCGGGGGGTCGTCTTCAGGGGCGGCGGCCTCGGTCGCCTGGGGGTTGGCGGCGTGTGGCATCGGCTCGGACACGGGCGGGTCGGTGCGTATCCCGGCGGCATGGAATGATCTGGTGGGGCTGAAAACCACTGCGGGGCGGCTCAGCCTAGAAGGTGTGGTACCGCTTTGCCTGCGGTTTGACACGGTTGGACCTGTGGCGCGTTCGGTCGAGGATGCCGCGCATGTTCTGGCTCTGCTCGAGGGGGGGGCGCCTGCCGATCTGCGTGGCGCTTCGCTGAAAGGACGCCGTTTTGCCGATTTGCAGAACATCGCCAAAGACGATCTGCGCGACACACCGCGCAAAGCATATGACGAAGCCGTTGCCAAACTTGCGGACGCGGGGGCCGAGATCGTGCCGTTGGAAGTGCCCGAGTTGAACGAGGCCATGACGTTGACCAGCATCGTATACACGACCGAGGCCTATGGGCTGTGGCGCGATGTGATCGAGGCCAATCCCGACGCGATGTATCCCGAGATACTCGAACGCTTCCGCATTGGCATGGGGTATTCGGGCCCCGACTATGTGGCTGCCTGGGCCAAGCTCAAGGCGTGCCGCAGCGCCTGGGACGCGGCAACCGCCGGGTTTGATGCGGTTCTGGCGCCGACAGCGCCGATTTTGCCGCCTAATCTGGAGCGCTTGCTCAGCGATCACGACTATTACGTGACCGAGAATCTTCTGGCCCTGCGGAACACGCGGATTGGCAATCTGATGGGGCTTGCAGCGCTGAGCCTGCCCACCGGAACCCCCGGTTGCGGGTTGATGATGCTGGGCTATCCCGGCTCGGAAGAGGCGTTGTTGCGGCTTGGTTCGGCAACGGAATCGGTGCTGGCCTGAATGCCACAATCCCCTGATTCGGAACCTCTTTGTCTGGACGAAGAGGCATACGGACTGTAATCTGCCAAAAAAACGGGGCGCCAATGACCCCGATATTGAGGCAGTATTATGGTTTTCCCCGAGCGGTTTTCGAACCTACCGGCTTATGCATTCCCGCGTCTGCGCGCCCTGCTGGATCATCACCAGCCGGGCGGTGACGTCGTTCATATGACCATTGGTGCGCCGACACATGAATTTCCGGCCTGGGTGACGGATGTCATCATGGAAAACGCCGCCGGGTTCCAGGGATATCCCCCGAATGAAGGGTCGGATGACCTGCGCAGTGCGATCACGGGCTGGATCAAGCGGCGATATGGGGTTCAGATGGACCCTGATGCCAACGTGATGGCGCTGAACGGCACGCGCGAGGGGCTATACAACGCCGCCATGGCTTTGTGCCCGGAACAGAAGAATGGTCAGCAGCCGATCATCCTGTGCCCGAACCCGTTTTACCAGGTCTACATGGTCGCCTCGCTGTCAGTCGGCGCGCAGCCATACTTCGTGCCAGCCACCGCCGCGACGGGCCATCTGCCAGATTATGCTGGCCTGCCTGCGAACGTGCTGAACCGCACCGCCGTGGCCTATATCTGTTCACCGGCCAATCCACAGGGGGCCGTTGCCTCGCGCGATTATTGGGCCGACCTGATCCGTCTGGCCGAACAGTACGATTTCCGCATTTTTGCGGATGAGTGTTACTCCGAGATTTACCGTGAAGAGGCCCCGACAGGTATTCTGACCGTCGCGCGGGACCTGGGCGCTGATCCTGAAAGGATCACGCTGTTCAACTCGCTCTCCAAACGTTCGAATCTGGCCGGCTTGCGGTCGGGACTTGTCGCAGGTGGTCCAAAGTCGATCAAACAGGTCAAGCAGTTGCGCACCTATGCCGGGTCGCCTCTGCCTCTGCCCTTGCAAGCTGCCGCGGCAAAGGTTTGGGCGGATGAGGAACACGTTCGCGAAAACCGCGCGCTGTATCAGGAAAAATACGCCATAGCGGATGAGGTATTCGCAGGCGTGCAGGGCTATATGCCGCCCGAGGCCGGATTCTTCCTGTGGCTGCCGGTCGAGAATGGTGAAGACACCGCATTGAAAGTCTGGAAGGAAACCGGTGTCCGGGTCCTGCCGGGCGCATATCTTTCACAAGGCGATCCGGGAAAGAACCCGGGCGAAGGATTTATTCGGGCTGCATTGGTGGCCCCAAAAACAGAGTTGCAGCGTGGTCTGATCACACTCCGCGACTGCATCTATTCGTGAGGTACGAGGGCAAAATGGCATCATATAACGCGCGCAACCGCGATCCATTGCTGGACAGCACAACGCAGGCAGCCCTGGAGCGACGCAGCAAGGAACTGATTGGCATCGCCCTGATCCTGCTGGGTTTGGCTGCGGCCGCGATGATCTGGTCCTACACACCTGATGATCCAAACTGGATGGTGTCCACCGACGCGCCGGTGCAAAACTGGATGGGGCGGATTGGGGCCTCGATCGCCGCTCCCTTGTTCATGATCGTCGGCTGGGGAAGCTGGGGCATCGCATTGGTTCTGATCGGTTGGGGGGTTCGGTTTGCGGGCCATTTCGGGGAAGATCGCGCGATTGCGCGTCTGATCTTTGCGCCGATCTGGATCGCCGTCGTCTCGGTGTACGCCGCAACCCTCGTTCCTGGCGCAGACTGGCGCGCGACCCACAGCTATGGTCTGGGCGGATTGTTCGGCGATACGGTCATGGGCGCGTTGCTGACGCTGCTGCCGATTTCGTCCCATTTTCTGGTGAAGCTGATGTCGCTTGCCATGGCGGTCGGGATGATCGCGCTGGGCATATTTGTTCTGGGCTTCACCAAAGCTGATGTGAAAAAAGGCTTCCGAGCCTTCCTGCTGGGTCTCGTCATGGCATACGACATGCTGATGACCCTGATGGGCCGTGGTGCAGCCTCGGCAGCGCAAGCTGCGCGAGATCGCCGCGCGCAATGGGAAGAGCGCAAACTTGCACGTGGCGCGGCGGCCGAGGCCGTGTTCGAGGATGATCTGGCTTATGCCGATCCAATCTTTGAAGAACCTGAACTGGAAAGTCCCGAACCTCCGGTCAAATCCGGCCTGTTGGCGCGCATGCCGTCACTCATCAGGCGCCCCGATCCCATGCCCGAGCCAGAGCTGGTCGATCCGGAACCGATCGCGGGTTTCGACGAAATGCCGGGGGAAGATCGCATCCGGTCGAAAATCTCGGCCGCTGTGCGCAATCGCAAAGTGGCCACCGGTGAGGTGACGCCCGAACCCGACCCAAACCTTCCGCTGACCAAAGGCCGTGGCCGCCGCCCAGGGCCGCTGATTCTGAACACAAGCCAGCCCGATGGTTTGCCGATGGAACCGCCAGTGACAGCAGCAGGGCTGCCGCCCGAACCACTCGTAACAGCGGGTGACAAGCCAGAGTCGCAAGACTCCGCACTGGTTGAAAACGCGCCCGTGCCCATGCAGACCCCCTATGCGCCCGAACTGGACGAGGGTGACGCAGAGGTATTCGAGGATGTCGAACAAGCTGTTCGGCAACCGCGCCCGGCAATGAAAATCCCGGTGGCCGAACCGCGCAAGCCCGTGGTCGCACAACCGATACGCCGCACACCGCAGCCGTCTCGCCGCGCACAGGCCGAGGCGCAGCCCGCATTGTCCTTTGAAGAGCGGCACTCTGATTTCGAACTGCCACCTTTGGGCCTTTTGTCGAATCCGGCCAGCATTCAGCGCCATCATCTGAGCGATGAAGCCTTGGAAGAAAACGCGCGGATGTTGGAGAACGTTCTGGATGATTACGGCGTCAAGGGCGAGATCGTCAGCGTTCGCCCCGGCCCGGTTGTGACCATGTACGAGCTGGAGCCCGCTCCGGGTCTGAAGGCAAGCCGTGTGATCGGCCTGGCCGACGACATCGCACGCTCGATGTCGGCCCTGTCGGCGCGGGTTTCGACCCTGCCGGGGCGTTCGGTGATCGGTATCGAACTGCCGAACGAAAACCGCGAAATGGTGGTTCTGCGCGAAATCCTGGCCAGCCGTGACTTTGGCGATGGCAACCAGGCGCTGCCGTTGGCCCTGGGCAAGGATATCGGCGGCGAATCCGTCGTGGCGAACCTGGCGAAGATGCCGCACCTGCTGATTGCGGGCACCACCGGGTCAGGTAAATCGGTGGCAATCAACACGATGATCCTGTCACTGCTGTACAAGCTGACGCCGGATGAATGCCGTCTGATCATGATCGATCCCAAGATGCTGGAACTGTCGGTCTATGACGGCATCCCGCACCTGCTGTCGCCGGTCGTGACCGACCCGAAAAAGGCGGTTGTCGCCCTGAAATGGGTCGTGGGCGAGATGGAGGACCGCTATCGCAAGATGTCCAAGATGGGCGTCCGCAACATCGCGGGTTACAACGGGCGCGTGAAGGATGCGCTGGCCAAAGGCGAGATGTTCAGCCGCACGGTTCAAACCGGGTTTGACGAT
Source organism: Ruegeria sp. YS9 (assembly GCF_024628725.1). Lineage (NCBI taxonomy): Bacteria > Pseudomonadati > Pseudomonadota > Alphaproteobacteria > Rhodobacterales > Roseobacteraceae > Ruegeria > Ruegeria sp. YS9. Next base: position 2,665,797 of record NZ_CP102409.1, on the reverse strand, counting down.
GAAACCGGAGAACCCACATTCGAGACGGAAGAATTCGCGCCCGAAGCGATGCCCTATATCGTCGTCATCGTCGATGAGATGGCCGACCTGATGATGGTGGCGGGAAAGGAAATCGAAGCCTGCATCCAGCGTCTGGCGCAGATGGCGCGGGCCTCGGGCATTCACCTGATCATGGCCACACAGCGCCCCTCGGTCGACGTGATCACCGGTACGATCAAGGCGAACTTCCCAACGCGGATTTCGTTCCAGGTAACCTCGAAAGTCGACAGCCGCACCATTCTGGGTGAAATGGGCGCCGAACAGCTGCTGGGGCAGGGCGACATGCTTTACATGGCTGGCGGTGCCAAGATTACCCGCTGCCACGGGCCGTTCGTGTCGGATGAAGAGGTCGAGGAAGTCGTCAACCACCTGAAACAGTTCGGCCCGCCGGATTACGTCAGCACGGTGCTGGATGGCCCGGCCGAAGATAAGGCCGACAATATCGATGCCGTTCTGGGGTTGAACACAGGTGGCAATACGAACGGAGAGGATGCGCTCTACGATCAGGCGGTGGCAATCGTGATCAAGGATCGCAAATGCTCGACCTCGTACATCCAGCGAAAACTTGCCATCGGCTACAACAAAGCTGCACGGCTTGTTGAGCAAATGGAAGACGAAGGTGTTGTTTCGTCAGCAAATCATGTGGGGAAACGCGAAATCCTCGTCCCCGAACAGTAAGATATTTAATAACAAGGGCAGAAGACCTATCTGTACGGCATGAAACAGATTGCTTTTGCCCTTGCTTTGACACTGGCCGCACCCGCCGCATGGGCGGCGGAGAAACTGCCGCTTTCACAGATTTCCAACTACCTGAACGGATTGAAGACGGTTCAGACGACATTCACGCAGGTGAATGACGATGGCTCGCTGAGCACCGGCAAGCTGTGGATGCAGCGCCCCGGCAAGATGCGGTTTGAATATGACCCGCCCAACAGTGCCGTGGTTCTGGCGAGATCCGGAAGTGTTCAGATCTTTGATCCGAAATCGAATCAGCCGCCCGAGCAATACCCGCTTAAGCGCACGCCCCTGTCCATCGTGCTGGCGCGCAACGTGAACCTGAGCCAGGCGAATATGGTCGTAGGTCACAGCTTTGACGGGACGGCCACGGTTGTCACGGCGCAGGATCCCAAAAACCCCGAAGCGGGCCGGATCGAACTGATGTTCACGGACAATCCGGTCGAGCTGCGCAAATGGGTGATTCACGACAATGCAGGCAGCCAGACAACGGTATTGCTGGGCGCCCTGAATGAAGGCGGTCGCCTTGATCAGAAGCTGTTCTCGGACAAAAAGAGAAGCGGGTCAGGAAATCGCTGACCCGCTGACGCTTCAGTACCGGCAGTTCGCCAACTGAGCCTGATATAGTCGCGCGCGCGCGTCCACGTCATTTGCAACGTTCAACAGCCAGGATTTGTTGTTGTAGCTGCCGCGCGCGTACCCTGTATGGCCTTCGTGATAGGCCAGGTATTGATTGCGCGTGTCGCTGGGATGGATGCCGTTGCGCTCGTAGCTTTTGTTCATGTACCAGCCGATGAAATCCGAGGCGTCGCGGATGCGATCCCGTTTGGCCCGACGTTTTCCTGTTTCGCGCTGATATTGTTCCCACGTCCCGTCCAGTGCCTGACCATAGCCGTAAGCGCTGCTTTGACGGCCCATCGGGATCACGCCCAGAACATATCTGTGTGGCGTGCGCGCGTCATGCTTGTACCGGCTTTCCTGATAGATGGTCGCCATCTGAACGTGAACCGGAACGCCCCATTTGCGCTCGGTATTCTTGAAGGCCTTGATAAAGTCGGGTTTTTCACGCGCAATGCTGCACGCGTCGTTCAATCTGCTGGGCGGCTGTTTGGAACCGCCCCCACAGGATGCCAGAAGCAGCACCCCAAGGAGTACGAAAAGAATTCTGCTCATGTGCCTTGTGCCTTTTTTGCTTATTCTAGCGCAGATTGAGCGCTGAGGAAATCACAATCGCTATAAAATGATGGCCAGAACAGCCGGTAACGCCGCCACGGAAAGTACGGTGGACACCATGACCATGCCGGCGACGGCGTCGGAATCGGCCCCGAACCGTTCGGCCAACAGGTAAGAGGTTACGGCAACCGGCGTACAAATCTGAACAACCAGAACGCCAAATGCGATCGTATCCAGATCAAACCATCGTCCGATTCCCCATCCCAGCGCAAAGCACACCGCCAGTTTCAGCGCCGACAGCCACAGCGCCCGCCCCAGGCTGTGCGAGCTCAGGCGGGCGATTGCCACACCCAATGTGACCAGCATCAGCGGGACGGCCATTTGCCCCAAAAGCTCCAGCGTGCTGGTCAGAAATGTCGGCGTCTGCCACCCCTGCGACAGAAACACTGCGCCAAGGATCGTCGCCCAGGCCATTGGTTGGCGCGCAACCTGTCCCAACGCACCTTTACCGGCGACCAGATATATCCCGTAAGTGAAAGAAAACAGTGCAGTAACTGACAGAAAGATGACTGCATACCCCAGGCCGACCTGTCCAAAGGCAAAGATACACAGCGGCAGGCCGAGATTGCCGGTATTGCCGAAGATCAAAGGTGACAGATATGTTCGCGGGTCCAGTCTCAACCCTCGAACGATCAGCCAGAACAACACTGCCAGCAGCAGATTTGCGACCAGTGTCGCCATTGTGAAGCGTGACAGATCATTGCCCGGGATCTCGGTTTGCATCAGGGCAACAAAAATCAGACTGGGCATCGCCAGCATCGTTGCAAAGCGGGTGACGAATTGCAGGCGGTATTCGAAACCCAGCTTGACCCAGGTAAAACCAACAGCCGCCAATAGAAAAACCGGCGCCACGATTTCGAACACTGTCAGTATAAGGTTCACAGACTGTTTCCCTGATTTTCACATCAATGATTGGCTTTTCCGCCCGGAAACGGGTAAAAAAAGCGGTGGGGGCTGATACAATGCTAAAGACACGTGCAAAATACGGCTTGGGCCAGGTGGTTCGTCACAAGAAACACCCTTTTCGAGGGGTGATTTTTGACGTGGATCCCGAGTTTTCGAATACCGAAGAATGGTATCAGGCCATTCCGGAAGACAGCCGCCCAAGGAAAGAGCAACCGTTCTATCACCTGCTGGCCGAGAACGATCAATCCTTCTATGTTGCTTATGTTTCAGAACAAAATCTGGTTGCCGACTATTCAGGAGAACCGGTCGAGCACCCGGATATACCCAATATGTTCGGACCGTTCGAAGATGGTGCATACCCCCTGCACTTCCACCTGAACTAGCGGAACCGAACCGGCGGGCATAGGTCTGCCGCAGATCAGTATCCAAGCGAACAGCCATCCTTGCGTGGGTCGCTGCCGCCTTCCAAAATGCCGTCGTTTCGGATTCGGATCGCTTGCGCTCCGCCAAGTGGTGTTTCCGGCACTTCAATATTATGGCCGATATCGGACAATTGTTTCGCGATCTGCTCGCTGTACCCGCGCTCCAGTTTCAGAACCGATCCGTCAAAGAAGGCGCGCGGCGCATCGATGCTTTCCTGCAACCCAAGCCCGAAATCGACAAGGTTTGACACCAAGCGCGCGTGTCCGGTTGGCTGATAGGCACCGCCCATCACTCCAAACGGCATCGTGACCCGACCGTCCTGCGCCAACATTCCCGGAATGATCGTGTGCATCGGGCGTTTGCCGCCGCCCAGTTCGTTGGGGTGGCCGGGCTGCAATGTGAATCCTGCCCCGCGGTTTTGCAGCAATATGCCGTATTTTTCCGACGCTATACCGGATCCAAAGCTGTGAAAGATCGAATAGATCAGCGAAACAGCCATTTGGTCGCGGTCGACCACGGTGATGTAAACCGTGTCCTTGTGAACCGCTTCGGTCAGAGGCGCCGCAGCAGGCATCGCCTTTTGGGGATCGATCAAAGCAGCCAATCTGGCAGCGATATCCGGATCCAGAAAGCGCTCCACTCTTGCCATGTGGTCAGGATCCGCGATGAACCGGTTTCGAGCGTCATAGGCCAGTTTGGTGGCCTCGGCCTCGATATGAATACGCTCCGCTCCGAATGGATCCATGGAGGCCATGTCAAAGTGCTTGAGGATATTCAGCAGCAAAATCGCGGTTGCGCCCTGGCCGTTCGGTGGATGTTCCACCAAATCCACGCCTTTGTAGGCCCCATGTATCGGCTGCGTTTCGGTATAGCTTGTGTGATGAAAATCCTCAGCGGAATGGACACCTCCCCTTTCCGAAAGTGCGGTAATCATATCATCGGCGATTTCACCTGAATAGAACGCGTCGCGCCCGTGGGCTGCGATTTGGCGCAATACCTCCGCCTGTCCCGGCGCACGGAAAACCTGCCCGATCGACGGGGCTTGCCCGTCAATCAGATAGTGGTCGCGGGCGGCGCCCTGAAGTGTTGCGGCCCCCGATTTCCAATCGAAAGCGACACGGGGAGCCACCGGAACACCCGCTTCAGCATAATGAATCGCCGGGTTCAAAATCGCGCCCAACCCCAGGCGACCCTCGGTCTGGGCCAGGTGGCAGAAGGCATCGACGGCTCCGGGAATGGTCACGGCATCCGGCCCATCCAAAGGTACGGATGACAGGCCCTGATCGCGCAACATCTGGGATTGCGCGGCAGCCGGTGCGCGACCCGATCCGTTGAGCGCGCGTATCCTGCTTTCGCCGGCACGATTGAACAGAACGAAGCAATCGCCGCCCAATCCGGTCATCTGAGGTTCGCAAATCCCCAGAAGAACAGCCCCGGCGATCGCGGCATCCATCGCGTTGCCGCCCTGGCCCAAGATATCGATGGCCACTTTGGCCGCCAGCGGATGCGACGTTGCGCACATGCCTTGCGTGGCAAAAACTTCGGATCGGCCCGGATTATGCAGATCACGCATGGCGAATTCTCTCTCTGTGGAACAAGAGAAAGCTATTCACTGATCAGCGATTGTCCAGCAGTTTCGGGGGGGGGAAGTTCCTCGGCGCCATTCACTGGGTGGGGGCTGTGATATGTGGCGCCGAGGGAAGCTATCTGAGCTACGAGTCACTGTATGGCGGTTGTTTGCGGCGCGACAATGTTTCGAAAATGACCTTATTGTGACCAATTGCGGTCGATCACCCGTTGGGTTCAAAGTCAAACCGCAGGGACAGACGGTTGCATCCACCGCGCCGCTCGTACCGGATATCACTGGTGAGGCGATGAATCAGGAACCAGCCGAACCCGCCTTCGGGGAGGTCCTGTAGATCCGTTCCAATTGGAGCAGGGGTGCCATCCGGAAGCCGGTATCCAGGCAGCGGGCGCCCCGTATCCGAGATCAAGATGTCCAGAAGATCCCTGTCCAGCCGACAGGTGACCTGAACCTTGGCCGCGGCGATGCCATTGTAAGCGTGTTCCACGACGTTGTTGATGGCTTCAGCCAATGCAATCTTCACATCATCGGCTTTATGGGGGGGCAACCCCCGTTCCGCCAGACCGACGCTGAGCTTTGCAATGCCCACACTGGCCTCTGATTCCGTCGCAGGGAAGGTCAATTCCAGACAGGTCTTGTTTTCAATCGGCTCCACGCCATCTATCCCCTGCTGCCGTCAGGCGTCCGTCTCTGACAACGCGTCATCCAGTGTTTCAAAAAGCCTGAAAACCGTATCCATGCGTGTCAGGCGAAAGACTTTTTCGACCACTGGCTGCAACCCGGCCAGATCAAGCCTCCGGTCCTTTCCCAGCTGTTTCATTGAGGCGACGATTGCACCCAGACCGCTGGAGTCAATGAACTCGACATCGGACAGATCCAGAACAACGCGATGAGCGCTGTCCTCGGTATTGGCGCGCATGTCTTCCTTGAACTGAATGGCCATTGCAGCATCGATCCGGTCGGCATGAACGGTGATGATCTGAGTTTCGCCGGTTGTCTTGCTGGTCAGCCCCATGATCCTGCCGCTTTCCAAACTGAAATTGAGTCGTAGAAATACGCTAGACGGCAATTCTTACCATTCGGTATTCAAGGGCCGGAAAGCAGGAGGAAAACCCGGATGAGAGACGTTGTTATAGCAGGGGCTGCCCGTACACCGATGGGCGGGTTTCAGGGCATGTTTGACGGTGTTGCTGCGGCTGACCTCGGGGGCGAAGCGATCCGCGCGGCTTTGCAACAGGCAGGGGTACAGACAGTCGACGAAGTGCTGATGGGTTGCGTTTTGCCGGCCGGGCAGGGTCAGGCACCTGCGCGGCAGGCCGGATTCGCGGCAGGATTGGGCGAAGAGGTTCCCGCCACCACGCTGAACAAAATGTGTGGTTCGGGGATGAAGGCCGCAATGATGTCCTTTGACCAAATTGCCTTGGGTCACGCAGATACGATGGTTGCGGGCGGCATGGAAAGCATGACCAACGCGCCGTATCTGCTGCCCAAGATGCGCGGCGGTGCCCGCATTGGCCACGGCCAGGTGGTTGATCATATGTTCCTCGACGGCCTTGAAGATGCCTATGACAAGGGCCGTCTGATGGGCACCTTCGCCGAAGATTGTGCCGAGGCGTACCAGTTCACCCGTGAAGCACAGGATGAATACGCGCTGCAATCTTTGTCCAACGCGCTGTCTGCGCAGGAAAGTGGTGCATTCGATCAGGAAATCGCGCCGGTTACGGTCCGGACGCGCAAGGGTGAAATTCTGCTGGAGACAGATGAGCAGCCAAAATCCGCCCGCCCCGAGAAGATCCCGACGCTGAAACCTGCGTTTCGCAAGGACGGTACGGTGACGGCGGCCAATTCGTCTTCGATTTCGGATGGCGCGGCGGCGCTGGTTCTTGCCTCGGCAGAAGCCGCCGAAGCGCAGGGTATGACGGTTCGGGCCCGGATTTTGGGTCATGCGAGCCATGCTCAGGCCCCCGGCCTTTTCACGACGGCTCCGGTCCCGGCGGCGCAGAAGCTCTTGTCGCGCATTGGCTGGAGCAAGGATGACGTCGACCTGTGGGAAGTGAACGAGGCCTTCGCGGTTGTGCCGATGGCTTTCATGCACGAAATGGGCTTGCCGCGAGACAAGGTGAATGTGAATGGCGGCGCCTGCGCCCTGGGCCATCCCATCGGTGCCTCTGGTGCCCGCATCATCGTTACGTTGTTGAATGCGCTGGAAAAACGTAACCTCAAACGGGGCGTCGCGGCGATCTGCATTGGCGGGGGGGAAGGCACGGCCATTGCCATCGAACGCGTTTGACCCTTCATCTTTTTCCAAATACTCCGGGGGTCGGGGGCCGTGCCCCCGACCATCCGAAGGGGTTGCAATCAATGACTGCCGATTATGAGACACTTGCCAAAACCATCGCGGCCCTGACCGAAGGCGAAACGGACCAGGTTGCTCTCATGGCCACTGTCGCCTGCGAGGTTCACCATTCCGACGATCGTTTTGACTGGACCGGGTTTTATCGTGTCACCAAACCGGGCGTTCTGAAGATCGGGCCCTATCAGGGTGGGCATGGTTGTTTGGTCATCCCGTTCGAACGGGGCGTCTGCGGTGCCGCCGCAAGAACGGGCGAAACGCAACTGGTGCCGGATGTCGATGCGTTTCCGGGTCACATCGCCTGCGCCAGCTCAACGCGGTCCGAACTGGTTCTGCCCGTGCGGGATTCGTCGGGAAAAGTTATCGCCGTTTTTGACATTGACAGCGACCAGCCGGATGCTTTCACGCAACAGGATGCGCAAAATCTGGAAGACATTCTGACCGCCGTGTTTGCCGGGCTCTGACCGCTGCGGTCGTTGCGGATGTGCATCAACCCAAGGGATTTCCGGGCGATTGAACGGCCCGGCTGACTTCGTCTTGCAGGCTTTGAAGCGATCTCCTATCAAAATCCATAGCGAAGTTTCGTTTTGGGGTGTTTCTCACGGATGCAAGAGTCTGACATCAATCCGACGGTCGCGGATGAAGCGCCTCCAAAAGGGATCAGACGCGCCCATATGGCGACATTCCCGGATCGCATCGGCGTATTGCCCCATTCGGTGGCAAGCATCGCGCATCAGGTCGACAGAGTTTTCATCTGCCTGAACGAATATCAGGAAGTTCCCGATTTTCTGGGAGAGTTCGACAACGTCACCGCCGTGATCCCCGACCGGGATTACAAGGATGTCGGCAAGTTCATCTTCCAGCCGGATCCGGCAGATACCGTTTTTCTGGTCGACGATGATATTGAATATGCGGACAACTATGTCCGTCAGACCATACGCCGGGCGCGGGGCGTCGGGCTGGAAAAGCGTGTCTTCGGCTATCATGCCACGACGTTCACAAACCCGACGCCCAGGTCGATACGGCAGCGCACGTTGTTGCGTATGAACCAACGGCTGACCTACTCGACCAGGGTGCACCAACTGGGAACCGGAACCGTTATGGTGTCCGGGTCGCTGTTCCCGACACTGGAATACATGGAAGGCAGCGAGAAGTTCGTCGACGTGCGTTTTGCCCGTTACTGTTTCGAAAACGGCATCGAAATGTGGACGCTGCCCAGAAATCGCCGCCGCTTTCCCAGCTTGCTTGCCGGGCTGGAGCCGGAAAAGCGTGAAACGATCGCCGACAGTTTCACCCGTCGTTGGCCTCAACATGTGTTGGATGAAGTGAAGGTTTTTGCCGGCCTTCAATTCTAATCCCGGGCGGGCTTTGCACGGTTCACGCTCATTCAAGATCTGTCTCTGTTGCTTAGGATTTCCCATGTCGCCGCAGCGCGACGGGGGAACGATATGTGCTGTCTTTTTGAAATGAAGCCCTTGTACGGCAAACACTGAAATCCGGCTGCTGCGTCCCTGCGGTTTTTCTGGTGTTTCAAGGGCCTCCGTGCCTTCTGGTCCTCAATTCTGTTGTCGGTACGAAGTGATGACCAACGCCCCATTGAAACCGGGCGTGAAAAAACGCTTGGAAATTTCACCGTCTTGCTTCATCGTGAAAAACGAAGGAAGAATTTCACGAGATTCGGAGCGGCCTGTGAACAGCCAAGCCCCCCAAAGCGCGACCCTTGGTGCTGACCTGAGGGCCTTGCGCAAGGCCCGAGGGTTGACCCTGACCGAGATTGCAACTCGGCTGGATCGCTCTGTCGGTTGGTTGAGCCAGGTTGAGCGCGATTTGTCCGAGCCTTCAATCTCGGACCTGCGCCAGATTGCCGAATGCCTCGGCGTGCCCATGTCGATGCTGTTTGCGCATTCCGCTGCCCCCGCAGACGAACAGGGCTACGTTGTGCGCGCCGGGTCGCGTCGCCCGATGGGGTCGGGCGAAGAAGGGCTGATCGAAGAGTTGCTGTCGCCGGATCTGACCGATGATTTCGAAATGGTGCATTCCACTTTCGAGCCACATTCACGGATGCAGACCCCAGCCAATCGCCCGACGCAGGAAGTGGGCTATATGGTCTCGGGTCGATTGAACCTGACGATCGGGGCGCGTGAATTCCTGGTGGGGCCTGGTGACAGCTTTCGGATCAAACATGAACCTTATCAATGGGCCAACCCCTATGATGAACCTGCCGTGGCCATCTGGGTCATTGCTCCGCCGGTGTACTGATGAGCTTCGAGGCCTGGACCATATTCGCGCTATTCTGGGTGGTATTCGTCACCACTCCGGGGCCGAACGCGGTCAACTGCATCTCGAACGGGATGAGCCTGCCATTTCCAAAGGCGATGATGGGTGTATTGGCCATCCTGACACAGGCCAGCATGTTTTTGATCCTGTCCGCGCTGGGCGTCACAGCCCTGATTGCCGCTTCTCCGACCGGTTTCTTCATGGCCAAGCTGGTCGGAGCGGGCTTTCTGATCTGGCTGGGCGTGCGGGGGTGGATGAACGCAACAAAGCCCGCACCGGTTTCAGAGCGCCCGGCCCGGCACGTTTATTTGCACGCGCTGGCAGTGGCCACGATCAACCCCAAAAGTGTCGCCGGATATCTCGCGGCGTTCTCGCAATTCGTTCAGCCCGAGGTTCCAATCTGGCAGCAGATGGTCGTGATCATGCCAACCGCGCTGATCATCACCACGCTCAGCTATACCGGTTTCACCGTGTTGGGCGCCTTGATGGGCAAGGCGGCGCTGGGCGCGGTGTTCAATATCTGGGTGCGCCGGGTGATGGCGGCCTGTTTCATAATCTACGGCGTGTTGTTGGGAACCAGCACCGCGCCTGCGGCAAGGGGGTAGTCTTATGTACAGCGGGTCCTGCCTTTGCGGTTCAGTTGCTTTCACCATCGACGGAGACCTTTCTCCGCCTTCGGTCTGCCATTGCGGGCAGTGCCGAAAGCAATCCGGCCATGTCTGGGCCTCGACCACGACCCATCAGGACAACCTGAGTTTCTTGGCCCGCGACACGCTGAACTGGTTTCACGCGTCAGACATCGCACGGCGCGGGTTTTGCAGCAAATGCGGCTCGTTTCTCTTCTGGCAACATAACCAAGAGGACACGATTTCGATTTCCATGGGCGCATTCGATGCCCCCACGGGCCTAAAGCTCTCGAAGCACATCTTTGTGGCTGACAAGGGCGATTATTACGACATCACGGACGATCTGCCCCAACGGGCACAGTAACAGGGACCAAGACACATGAGTGATTTTCCGACAAAAGCCCGCGTGGTCATTATCGGTGGCGGTGTGGTGGGGGCTTCCTCGCTGTATCATCTGGCCAAGAAAGGCTGGACCGACTGCGTTCTGCTGGAAAAGAATGAACTGACCGCAGGTTCGACCTGGCACGCGGCGGGCAACGTGCCGACCTTCTCGACCTCGTGGGCGATCATGAACATGCAGCGGTACTCGACCGAGCTGTATTCGCGTCTGGGTGAAGAGGTCGACTATCCGATGAACTACCATGTTTCGGGGTCGATCCGTCTGGCGCACAGCAAAGAGCGGATGCAGGAGTTCCAGCGGGCCATGTCGATGGGCCGCTATCAGGGAATCCCGATGGAAATGTGGACGCCGGAGCAGGCCAAGGAACGCTACCCGTTCCTGGAAACTCATGATCTTGAGGGTGTCCTGTATGACCCGACCGATGGCGATATCGACCCCGCGCAGCTGACCCAGGCGCTGGCCAAGGGCGCGCGCGACATGGGCCAGAAGATCATCCGGTTCTGCCCCGCCACCGGCGTCACCCAGCATGACGACGGCACCTGGACCGTGCATACCGAGAAGGGTGACATCGACTGCGACTATGTCGTCAACGCTGCCGGATACTATGCGCAACGCGTCGGCGAGTGGTTCAAACCCTATGGCGGCCGCACCGTGCCCGCAATGGTCATGAGCCACCAGTATCTGCTGACCGACGAAGTGCCGGAAGTTGAAGAATGGTCCAAGAAGAACGGCGGCAGGAAGCTGCCGCTGCTGCGCGATGTAGACGTCTCGTACTACCTGCGGCAGGAAAAGAACGGCTTCAATCTCGGCCCCTACGAGCCCAACTGCAAGGGCCATTGGATGACCGAGGATGACCCGATGCCCGAGGATTTCAGCTTCCAGCTTTGGAACGATGATCTGGACCGCATCGAGGATATCGTCACCGACGCGATGGAGCGGGTGCCGCTGATGGCGACCTCGGGCGTGGGCCGCGTGATCAACGGGCCGATCCCCTATGCGCCCGACGGCCTGCCGCTGATCGGCCCGATGCCCGGCGTCAAGAACGCCTTCGAGGCGCATACCTTCACCTTCGGTATCGCCCAGGGCGGCGGCGCGGGCAAGGTGCTGGCCGAATGGATCGTGGATGGCGCCACCGAACGGGACATGTGGGCCGTCGATCCCCGCCGCTATACCGACTACACCGATCAGGATTACTGCAATCAAAAGGGCATGGAGGTCTACGGCAACGAATACGCCATGCACTTCCCGCATCATGAATGGCCCGCCGCGCGCGACAAGAAACTGTCGCCGGTGCATGCCAAGGTCAAGGAACTGGGCGGCGTCATGGGCGTCTACAACGGCTGGGAGCGCGCCAACTGGTTCGCGCAGCCGGGCGACGATACCTCCGAGGAAGGCACCCACACCTGGGGCCGGTCCGGCCCGTGGGAGCAGCGGATCAAGGAAGAATGCGAGGCCGTGCGCGACCATTGCGGCGTGCTCGACCTGCCGGGTTTCTCGCGCTTCATCGTCAAGGGCGAAGGCGCGGCCGAGGCGCTGCGCGGGCTGGTCACCGGTGGCCTGCCCAAGGTGGGGCGGATCAACCTGGTCTACATCGCCGACGACCGTGGCCGCATCCTGACCGAGATGTCCTGCATGCGCCTGGGCGAGGATGATTTCGTGATGATCACCGCCGCCACAGCGCAATGGCACGACCGCGACATCCTGATGAACGCGATGCCCGCGGGCGTCACCGTCGAGGACGTGACCACCACCCGCGACACGCTGATCGTGACCGGACCGAAATCGCGCGAGATCCTGTCGGGTCTGACCGATGCCGACCTTTCGTTGGGCTGGCTGACCCATCAGGCCGCCACCGTGGCCGGGCAACCCGCGCACCTGATCCGCGTGTCCTTCGCCGGTGAACTGGGCTGGGAGGTGCACGCGCTGAACGAGCACATGCCCGCGATCTATGACGCGATCCTCGCCGCCGGGGCCAAGCCGTTCGGCATGTATGCGCTGAATTCTCTGCGCATCGAAAAGGGCTATCGCGCGTGGAAGGGAGATCTGAGCACCGACTACTCGCTGCTGGAAGCGGGCTTGGAGCGGTTTGTCAAACTGGACAAGCCACAGGGCTTCCCCGGAAAGGCTGCAATCCTGAACGAAAAGCAGCAGGGCGTGAAAAAGTCGTTCGTCACCCTGACTGTCGACGCAGGTGATTGCGATGCGCCTTACATGTCGTGCATCTGGCAGGGTGATCAGATCGTGGGCGAGACCACTTCGGGCGCATGGGGTTACCGCGTCGGCAAATCCATCGCGCTGGGCATGATCAAGTCAGAACATGCAAACCCCGGTACCGAGCTCGAGGTGGAAATCTACGGCCAGAAGTGCCGCGCCGTGGTGCAGCAGGATCAGCCGCTGTGGGACCCCGCAAATGAGCGGCTGCGCGCCTGACGAAGGGAGGCCCCCATGCGTCCGCAATATTCCAGGCTGGAACCCGGTGAGGGTCCCAACTTTGACTGGGAAAACGACCATACCTTCGTGAAAGTTTCCGGTCAGGACACGGGCGGAGCCTACACACTGATGGAAGACAACTTGAAGGCCAGCTTCGCGCTTGGCCTTCATCGCCACGACAGCCATGCCGAGACGTTCTATTTCCTGGAGGGCGCCGTGGATTTCTATGTCGACGGAGACTGGCACCTGTGCACGCCGGGCACCACCATGCATGTTCCGGCGGGTGTGCCTCATGCCTGCCGGGTTGCCGACAACAAACCGGCACGGATGCTCATGATCTTTCAACCATCCGGGTTTGATGGTTTCCTTGCGGAACTGGCAACCATGACCCCGGCGGATTTCGAGGACGAGGCCAAGATGGCCGACCTGAATGCCCGATATGACATCGTGCCGATGGGACCGGTTCCGCCCCATCCCGACGACCAGACCTGAGAAGCCAGCGAAATGAATGCTCCAAAGACGATGTCCGGTGTCTATCTGACGGGTCACGGTGGCCCCGAAGTTCTGGAACGGCGAGGTGATATCCCGGTTCCTGAACCTGGTGCAGGGCAAGTTCTGGTTCGGGTCGCCGCCGCAGGCGTGAACAACACGGATATCAACACACGGGTCGGTTGGTATTCCTCGGACGTCACCGGCGCGACGGATACCGTTGATCAGAAGGTCGAAGCGGGCGGTTGGGGCGGTGCATTGCACTTTCCCCGCATTCAGGGCGGAGATCTTTGCGGCATCGTGGAACAGGTTGGGCCGGGTGTTGCCTTCAAACCGGGTCAGCGCGTGACCTGTCCGATAAACCTGCCGCGCCCGCGCCCGGCAAACCCGCAGGGCTTCATTGCGCTGGGTTCCGAGATTGACGGGGCTTTTGCCCAGTATTGTCTGGTTGAAGCCGATGATCTTTATGACGTCAGCGCCTCGCCCCTTTCAGATGTGGAAATCGCCGCCATTCCTTGCGCCTTCGGGACGGCGGAAAACCTGCTGACCCGCGCAGGCGTGACAGCCGGGCACAAAGTGCTGATCACCGGCGCCTCGGGCGGCGTCGGGCTGGCGGCGGTGCAACTGGCCGCCCTGCGCGGGGCGTCGGTTTGGGCTGTAACAGCGGGCACGAAAGCCGAGATCGTGAAATCCCAGGGGGCCGAGAACACGTTTGACCGGAACGACCCGCTTCCTCAGGATATGTTCGATGTGGTGATCGACGTTGTGGGTGGCCCGGCCTGGCCATCGCTGATCCTTTCCCTGAAATCCGGCGGGCACTATGCCGTTTCGGGGGCAATAGCAGGCCCGATTGTCGAAGCTGATCTGCGGGACATATATCTGCGCGACATCACCATACATGGGTGCACGCACCAGGCGCCCGAAGTCTTTGCCCGTCTTGTTGAACTGGTGAATACCGGACGGATCAAGCCACTGGTTTCCCGGACCTATCCGTTGAAGGATATTGGTATTGCACAGGCTGATTTTCAGTCAAAGACTCTTCCGGGAAAACTGGTATTGGTGCCCTGAGGAGTAATGACATGGCAGATATCACTCTCTTGGACGGCTCTATCGGGCAGGAACTGGTAAAACGCAGTGGCGATCAGGCGACACCGCTGTGGTCGACGCGCGTGATGATCGATCACCCCGATTTGGTCGCGGAAGTGCACCGCGACTATTTCAGCCGGGGTGCGACGGTCGCAACAACCAATACTTATGCCGTCCATCGCTCTCGTTTGGTGCGGGTGGGGATGGAGGATCAGATGCCTACCCTGATCGACACTGCCCTGACGCAGGCCGAACGTGCCCGCTCGGAAACCGAGGGCCGGATCGCGGGTGCATTGGGGCCGTTGCTGGCATCATATCGACCCGATCTGAACCCGGATCCGGCGGACGCGGCTGAAAAGTTCGCCGAACTTGTGGCCATGATGGCCGCGCGGGTCGATCTGTTTCTGATCGAGACCGTGTCTTCGATACAGGAAGCCGAGGGCGCATTGCGTGGCACGGCCGGATGCGGAAAACCGGTTTGGCTGTCCCTGTCGGTCAATGATGACGATGGCAGCCTTCTCAGGTCCGGCGAAGCGTTGGCGGACATTGCTCCGCTGGTGGAAGAGTTTTCGCCCGATGCCGTGTTGATCAACTGTTCGCGCCCCGAAGCGATCCCGGCGGCGCTGGAGGTTCTGTCCGGCATGAATCGGCCATACGGGGCGTACGCCAATGGTTTTACGCATATTTCGGATGGCTTCCTTCAGGATGCGCCGACCGTGGATGCCCTGCAAGAACGGCATGACCTTGGCCCAGGGGCTTATGCGGATCAGGTAATGCGGTGGATCGATCAGGGGGCAACGATTGTTGGCGGGTGCTGCGAAATCGGGCCGGATCATATCGAAGAACTGGCGCACCGGGTGCGGGCCGCCGGTCATAACATCGTTTGAAGAAAATGGCGGCAAAACCTACTTCTGACGCTCCAAAACAGGCCATACGGCATTTCGACATCCTTGTCGCGCCAGGTTTCGTGCTGCTGGAACTGGCGTCTTTGGTCGAGGTGTTGAGGCTGGCCAACCGTGTATGCCCAAGCCCTCCGTTCACCTTCACCTACCGCTCGCTCAAAGGTGGCCCGATCGCCAGCAGCAGTGACGCCGTGGTTCAAACAGAAGCGGTGCCGCCTCAGCCCAAGGCGGACTACCTGTTCGTAATCGGCAATTCAGATCCGGATCATCCGGATTTGTCGTTGGGGCGGGTGGTGTCGGACTATACCTTCCGGGGCGCCAAGGTTTTCCTGCTGGCCGAAGCCGCCAGCCGCTATATCGACGAGCAGGGAACAGCCGACCTGGCAACCCATTGGGAAAACGCATCGTTCCTGCGGGAACGCGGCGCCCGGTTCGAAGCCAAGCTGTCGATCGCAACCGAACAGGGCGCAGTGGTGACATGTGCCGGGATGGAGGCCACAACGGATATCGCCTTGGCAGTGATCGGGCGTCATGTCTCGGGACCTGCGAAGATGACCGTGGCCGACATCATGCTGCATGAGAACATCCGCGATTTTGCCTCGATGCAGCCATTTTCGGGCGCCAAGTTGACCGCGACAGGCGATTCGAAGCTGGATCAGTGCATAAAGCTCATGCAGGCCAATATCGAAGACCCCCTGCCGATCAATCAGATTGTCGAATCGCTGCACCTGTCGAACCGGTCCCTCGAGCGTAAGTTCAAAACCTTTTTTGGAACCACTCCCAACGGGTTCTACCGGGAAATGCGACTGGCCAAGGCAAATAACCTGTTGCTGAACACCACGATGAGCGTTCGCGAAATTGGAATGGCCTGTGGTTTCCCGAACGGTTTTTCGTCTGTGTACAAAAGCTTCTTCGGGGTAACGCCTTTTGTCGTACGCCGGCAAAAGCGCGCGGCTTCACATCGGTGAAAACTGCGGATTATGTGACGCTTTTGGTGCATTTATTGTCGATCTTCCATGGCAACCTATGCCAAACCTGACACAGCGGAGATTTCAGGATGGTTGATCTTCCCAGCAAGGCCCGAGCGGTCGTCATCGGCGGTGGCGTCATCGGATGTTCGGTCGCGTATCATTTGACCAAGAAGGGTTGGAAGGACGTCGTGTTGCTTGAACGAAAGCAACTGACCAGTGGCACCACCTGGCATGCGGCGGGTCTGATTGCGCAGCTGCGCGCCACCGCAAACATGACCAAGCTGGCGAAGTACAGTCAGGAGCTATATGGCTCGCTGGAAGAGGAAACCGGCGTCGCCACCGGCTTCAAGCGCTGCGGGTCGATCACCGTGGCGCTGACCGAGGAACGCAAAGAGGAAATCTATCGTCAGGCTGCGATGGCGCGGGCGTTTGGTGTCGAGGTCGAAGAAATCTCGAATGAGCGCGTGCAGGAGCTGTATCCGCACATCAATCTCGAGGGCGTCAAAGGTGCGGTCTATCTGCCGTTGGATGGGCAGGGTGATCCCGCCAATATTGCGCTGGCCCTGGCCAAGGGCGCCCGCCAGCGCGGAGGCGTGGTGAAAGAGAGGGTAAAGGTCACCGACATCGTCAAACAGGGCCGCCGCGTGACCGGCGTCGATTGGGTGGCTGATGACGGCAGCGCCTCGGGTCATATCGAATGCGACATGGTGGTGAACTGCGCGGGCATGTGGGGCCACGAAGTTGGCCGAATGGCCGGCGTGAACGTCCCGCTGCATGCCTGCGAACACTTCTATATCGTGACCGAAAACATCGACGGCCTGACCCAGCTGCCGGTGCTGCGGGTGCCGGATGAATGCGCCTATTACAAGGAGGATGCCGGAAAAATCCTGCTGGGTGCGTTTGAACGCAACGCCAAGCCCTGGGCGATGAATGGCATCCCGGACACGTTCGAATTCGACCAGCTGCCCGAGGATTTCGACCATTTTGAACCGATCCTCGAAGCCGCCTGCGAACGGATGCCGATGCTGGCCGAGGCCGGTATCCACACCTTCTTCAACGGCCCCGAGAGCTTTACGCCCGACGATGCCTATCATCTGGGTCTGGCGCCTGAGATGGACAATGTCTGGGTTGCCGCCGGGTTCAACTCGATTGGCATTCAATCGGCAGGCGGTGCGGGCATGGCGCTGGCCGAATGGATGGATTCGGGTGAAAAACCCTTTGACCTGGGCGATGTGGACATCAGCCGGATGCAACCCTTCCAAGGCAACAGGAAATACCTGTTCGAACGGTCCAAGGAGACGCTGGGCCTGCTCTATGCCGACCACTACCCCTATCGCCAGAAAGCCACGGCGCGCGGCGTGCGCCGGACGCCGTTCCACCACCACCTGAAAGAACACGGTGCCGTGATGGGCGAACTGGCCGGGTGGGAGCGCGCCAACTGGTTCGCCAATGAAGGGCAAGAGCGCGAATACAACTATAGCTGGAAGCGCCAGAACTGGTTCGAGAACTCGGCCGCCGAACACCGCGCGGTGCGCGAGAACGTGGGCATGTATGACATGTCCTCGTTCGGCAAGATCCGCGTCGAAGGCCCCGATGCCCAGAAGTTCATGAACTTTATCGGTGGCGGCGACTACGCGGTGCCCAACGGCAAGATCGTCTACACGCAGTTTCTGAACCGTTCCGGCGGAATCGAGGCGGATGTCACCGTGACACGTCTTACCGAGACGTCCTATTTGGTGGTCACCCCGGCAGCGACGCGGCTGGCGGATCAGACCTGGATGATGCGTCATTCGGGCGATTTCAACGTGGTCATCACCGATGTCACGGCGGGTGAAGGCGTTCTGGCGGTGATGGGTCCGAATGCGCGGGCCTTGCTGGAAAAGGTTTCGCCAAACGATTTCACCAACGCGGCAAACCCCTTCGGCACCGCGCAGGAAATCGAGATCGGCATGGGCCTCGCCCGCGCCCACCGTGTCACCTATGTGGGCGAGCTTGGATGGGAGATCTATGTCTCTTCCGACATGGCGGGCCACGTCTTTGAAACGCTGCACGATGCGGGGCAGGACATAGGGCTGAAACTCTGTGGCATGCACATGATGGACAGCTGCCGGATCGAAAAAGGTTTCCGCCATTTCGGCCATGACATCACCTGCGAGGATCACGTGGTGGATGCGGGGCTGGGCTTTGCCGTCAAGGTGGACAAGGGCTGCGACTTCATCGGCCGCGAGGCGGTGATCGCGCGCAAGGAAAGCGGGCCGAAATCGCGCCTGGTTCAATTCCGCCTGACCGATCCCGAGCCGCTGCTGTTCCACAATGAACCGATCATCCGCGATGGCGAGTATGTGGGCTATCTCAGCTCGGGCAACTATGGCCACACGCTGGTAGGCGCCATCGGTTTGGGTTACGTGCCCTGCGAAGGGGAAAAAGCCGCGGACATTCTGGCCTCGACCTATGAGATCGACGTTTGTGGCACCAAAGTCCGGGCCGAAGCGTCGCTCAAGCCGATGTATGACCCGAAATCCGAACGGGTCAAGGTGTGACCACGGGGTTCGGTGGGGGCTCTGCCCCCGCCGCCTTCGGCGACTCCCCCGGGGTATTTTCGGCCAGATGAAGATTGGTGCCCCTTGTTCATCTGGCCACAAATATCCCGGAGCGCGAGGCAGAGCCTCGCATTTCAGACCTCAGCTGAAAAGCGTGGTCTGACAACTCATCAAACATCGTTATGTGACACTTCACTGTTTTCAGAGTTTTCAACCCGTTCATTTCTGCCTTAAACCGAACCGGTATCAACCGGAGACCCGATGTGGCAGACACGCTTCTACCTTCACAGAACACGGACACACCAAAGGGGCTTGCGCTGGCAGTCACGGCCTATGTCCTGTGGGGGTTTTTGCCTCTGTACATGAAAGCGCTGGATCATATGGGCGCGGTCGAGGTTGTGGCGCACCGTGTTATCTGGTCAGTGCCCGTGGCCGGGTTGTTGCTGGTTGTCCTGGGCCGAACCCGGGATCTGAAGGCCGCGCTTGGCAACCCGAAGATGTTGGGCATGGCCGCTTTGACCGCTGCGCTTATTTCCGTGAACTGGGCGATTTACGTATGGGCCATTTCCACGGGCAACGCGTTGGATGCAGCGCTGGGATATTACATCAACCCTCTGTTCAGTATTGCGCTGGGGGCAATTCTGTTGAGGGAACCCCTGACACGGACACAATTGTTCGCGGTCGGATTGGCTGCGATCGGTGTGGTGGTACTTGTGGTTGAGGCCGGTCGTTTGCCTTGGGCCGCTCTTGGGTTGATGGTCAGCTGGGGGTTCTACGCGTTCTTCAAGCGCTCGTTGCCGATTGGGCCGAACCAGGGTTTCCTGCTCGAGGTCCTGATCCTTTTGATTCCGGCACTGGCCTATGTCACCTTTTTGGGTGTGCAGGGCACAGGACATTTCGGCGTGGCGATGTCGGACACCTTGTTGCTGTCCTGTGCAGGGGTTGTGACGGCGGTGCCGTTGCTGGTTTACGCAAATGGCGCCAAACTGGTGCGTCTGTCCACGATGGGCATTCTGCAATACATCGCGCCGACCATGATTTTCATTACAGCAATAACCCTGTTCGGTGAGAAGATAGACACCGGCCGGATGATTGCGTTCCCACTGATCTGGGCGGCTCTGGTCGTTTACTCGATCCCTATGATCCGGCAGGCGCGCGGTCAGGCCTGAAGCAACAGACGCGCGGCTGCATCCGCCCAAAGCGCATACGCCCGGGGGCTGGGATGATAGCCATCCGGTGCAGCCAATGCCGGGTCGTCCGGCAGATCGAGGGGCAGGTGTTGAACATGCGGAAAAGCAGCTACAACCTCTTGCAGCCCCTGGTCCAGGCGCGCGGCTTGGCATCCTAGTACCCAGGCCAGCGGCTGTGGCAGGGCCGGAAACCTGTTCATCTGCGGGACAGCGGTGACGACGATGCGCCGAGCGCCCAGGTCTTCTGAAAGCAAGCGGATGAGACGGGTCTGGCGGTGCGCAAATTGCTGGCGTGTTACAGCCCGGGTGACATCATTGACCCCGAGTGCCGTAACGACAGCATCGAATTCGCCATTTATCTGCGACAGGCGGTCAATCGTATCCTGGGTGGTGTGCCCGGTTGTCGCTTCCAACTGCCATTCGACCGCGTAGTGCCTTGCCAGACGGTTGACCAGATGTCCGGATAACGCCTGATCCTGCGTGCCCGCGCCCACTCCGGCTGCCGAGCTGTCACCGGTGATCAGAAGCCGCAGGCGCGGCCCGCGCCCTGTGCGGCCCTCGCGCGGGCCAGTCGGTTCCGGCAGCAGCTGAGCGTTCCGTCGCACCGATAGG